>NZ_BAAALS010000015.1:0-168968 GCF_039528415.1 Luedemannella helvata | reverse complement strand
GCGGCCAGCTCGGTGAAGTCCATCGTCCAGGCCGGCGCCGGCGCCGGCAAGATCAACCTCTGACGTCCGGTACGCGGGTCGGGGACCGTCTTTTCAGGACGGTCCCCGAACCGACTCAGCCGCAGGCGCCGGCCGGCGCCGGGGTCGGCGGCGGGGCGCCGATCGTGGGCAGGCCGAGTGGCACACCGGCCGGGCGCGGCGCGGCCTGCTGGGCCGCCCAGGCGTCGCCCGCGCGGGTGCGCCGGTGCGACAGCACGGGACCGTCGGCGTTGAGGTGGTGCGGGGCGGCGTACGTGATCGTGGTGTGCACGATGTCGCCCGGGCGCATGGTCGCGTCGCCGGCGAAGTGCACCAGCCGGCCGTCGCGGGCGCGGCCGGACAGCCGGCCCGTACGCCCGTCCTTGCGGCCCTCGCCCACCGCGACCAGGACCTCGACGGTCTGGCCGACCAGCTTCTTGTTCTCGTCCCAGGAGATGTCCTCCAGGGTGGCGATGAGGCGGTCGTAGCGGTCCTGGACCACGGCCTTGGGGACCTGGTCGGGCATGGTGGCGGCCGGGGTGCCGGGGCGGATCGAGTACTGAAAGGTGAAGGCCGAGGAGAACCGCGCGGCCCGGACCACCTCGAGCGTGTCGAGGAAGTCGGCCTCGGTCTCGCCCGGGAAGCCCACGATGATGTCCGTGGTGATCGCGGCGTCCGGCATGGCGGCGCGGACCTTGTCGATGATGCCGAGGTAGCGCTCGCGCCGGTAGGAGCGGCGCATGGCCTTCAGCACGGCGTCCGAGCCGGACTGCAGCGGCATGTGCAGGCTGTGGCACACGTTGGGGGTCTCGGCCATCGCGGCGATCACGTCGTCGGTGAAGTCCTTCGGGTGCGGGCTGGTGAACCGGACCCGCTCCAGGCCGTCGATCCCGCCGCAGGCGCGCAGCAGCTTGCCGAACGCGTACCGGTCGCCGAACTCCACGCCGTACGAGTTGACGTTCTGGCCCAGCAGGGTGACCTCCAGGGCGCCCGCGTCGACCAGGGCGCGCACCTCGGCGAGGATGTCGCCGGGGCGGCGGTCCTTCTCCGTGCCGCGCAGGCTGGGCACGATGCAGAAGGTGCACGTGTTGTTGCACCCCACGGAGATCGACACCCAGCCCGCGTAGGTCGACTCGCGCCGCGTCGGCAGGGTCGAGGGGAAGACCTCCAGCGACTCCAGGATCTCGACCTGGGCCTCGGAGTTGTGCCGGGCACGCTCCAGCAGCACCGGCAGCGAGCCGATGTTGTGGGTGCCGAACACCACGTCGACCCAGGGCGCCCGCTTGGTGATCTCGCCCTTGTCCTTCTGGGCGAGGCAGCCGCCGACGGCGATCTGCATGCCCGGGTTGGCCTTCTTCACCGGGTGCAGGTGGCCGAGGTTGCCGTAGAGGCGGTTGTCGGCGTTCTCGCGCACGGCGCAGGTGTTGAAGACCACGACATCGGGGGTCGTCGCGTCACTGACCCGGACATATCCGGCATCCTCGAGGAGGCCGGAGATGCGCTCGGAGTCGTGCGCGTTCATCTGGCAGCCGTAGGTGCGCACCTCATATGTACGCGGCCGCGAAGCTGGGGTAGTCATGACGGTAGTAAGGGTAGCCGCGACGATCGGAGCAGCGCATGTGCCGCAGCATCAAGACCCTCCGCGAGCCGTTCACGGAGGACGTGACCGCCGACGACATCGAGGCCGCGGCCCTGCAGTACGTCCGCAAGATCTCCGGCTTCCGGGTGCCGGCCGCACACAACGCCGAGGCCTTCGACAAGGCGGTCGCGGCGGTCGCGGCCGCGACCCGCGAGCTTCTGGAAACCATCGAGGTACGCGGTAGCGCGCGGCGATCCCCGACCGGATGATATGCGGCGCGTTATCACACTGTGATGCCCGCGTGCCGGTCACGCCACGTGTGCGCCCTTATGGTTGATCGCAGCCAGCCGGACGGTCGACGAGGGGGCGCCGAATGACCGACAGCTCGACAGATCCGCTCATCCGCATGTCGGGCGTCAACAAGCACTTCGGTGACCTGCACGTGCTGCGCGATGTCGACCTGTCCGTGGCGCGCGGCGAGGTGGTCGTGGTCATCGGCCCGTCCGGCTCGGGCAAGTCGACGCTGTGCCGGGCGATCAACCGGCTGGAGCCGATCGACTCCGGCGAGATCGTCTTCGACGGCGTGCCGCTGCCGGCCGAGGGTCGCGCGCTGGCCCGCCTGCGCAGCGAGGTCGGCATGGTCTTCCAGTCGTTCAACCTCTTCCCGCACCGCACGGTCCTGGACAACGTCACCATGGGGCCGATCCGGGTGCGCAAGGAGAAGCCGGCCGTGGCCCGGGAGCGGGCCCTGGCGCTGCTGGAGCGGGTCGGCATCGCCAACCAGGCCACGAAGCTGCCGGGGGCACTGTCCGGTGGCCAGCAGCAGCGGGCGGCCATCGCCCGCGCGCTCGCCATGCGGCCCAAGGCCATGCTCTTCGACGAACCCACGAGCGCGCTGGACCCGGAGATGGTCGGCGAGGTGCTCGCGGTCATGACCGACCTGGCGGCCGAGGGCATGACGATGGTCGTGGTGACCCACGAGATGGGCTTCGCCCGCCACGCGGCCAACCGCGTGATCTTCATGGCGGACGGCCAGCTCCTGGAGGACGCGCCGCCGGCCGAGTTCTTCGCCAACCCGCGCACGGAGCGGGCCCGCGACTTCCTTTCCAAGATCTTGACGCACTGACCGCATCGACGTGCGCCGTCCCACAAGGGCGTCGCATCGACAGAGGGAGAGTGAATGAGCATCAAGAAGATCGCGACAATCGTCGCATTGGCCGCCCTGGCCATCGCCCCCGCCGCGTGCGGCAAGGAGGGCACCCCCACGCCGAGCACGCCCGGCGGCACCGGCGCCGCCCCGGTGAGCGACGCGTGCGCGGACACCGGCATCACCTACACCGCCGCGACGCCGTCGCTGACCGGCAGCCCGACGTACGACCGGGCCAAGGGCGCGGGCAAGATCGTCATCGGCGTGAAGTTCGACCAGCCGAACCTGGGCTACAAGGACACCCAGGGCAAGCGGTGCGGCTTCGACATCGAGATCGCCCGCTACCTGGCCAGCAAGCTCGGCTTCGACGAGTCGAAGATCGAGTACAAGGAGATCGCCTCCGCCAACCGGGAGACCGAGCTCAAGGGCGGCGGCATCGACTACTACGTCGGCACGTACTCGATCACCGACCAGCGCAAGAACGACGTCTCGTTCGCCGGGCCGTACTTCATCGCCGGGCAGGACCTGCTGGTCCGCAAGGACGAGTCGGCCATCACCGGCAAGGAGACGCTGCAGGGCAAGAAGGTCTGCTCCGCGACCGGCTCCACGCCGATCCAGCGGGTGCGTGACGAGAAGCTCACCGACCCGGCCAACATCTCCGAGTTCAAGACGTACTCGGAGTGCGTGTCGCAGCTGCTCGACGGCAAGACCGACGCGGTGACCACGGACGACGCGATCCTCAAGGGCTACGCGGCGCAGAGCCCCGACAAGCTCAAGGTGGTCGGCAAGCCCTTCAGCACGGAGAAGTACGGCATCGGCCTGGCCAAGGACGACAAGGCGCTGCGCGACTTCATCAACGACGCGCTCGACGCCTCGTTCAAGGACGGCACCTGGCAGAAGATCTACGACGCGACGCTCGGCAAGTCGGGGTCGCCGGCGACGGCGCCGCCGCTCGAGCGGTACTGACGTTGCGCACCGGTGCGGCGCGGGCCAGCGGCCCGCGCCGCACCCACGCGGTGGAGTTGGGAGGGGCATGGAGACGTTCTTCGCGGTGCTGACCGACAACTGGTCGGACTTCGTGCGCGGCTTCGGCACGACCATCCGGCTGTTCCTCATCGCGGCCGCGGCCAGCCTCGTGTGGGGCACCGTGCTCGGCGCGATGCGGGTCTCCCCCATCCCGGCGCTGCGCGCCTTCGGCGCCACCTACGTCAACCTGATCCGCAACACACCGCTGACGCTCGTCTTCGCGTTCATGGTGTTCGCCGTGCCGAAGCTGGGTGTGAACATCGACTTCGTGCCGAGCGCGCTCTTCGCGCTGTCGGTCTACACGGCCGCGTTCGTCTGCGAGGTCGTCCGCTCGGGCGTCAACACCGTGCCCAGCGGACAGGCCGAGGCGGCCCGGGCGCTGGGCATGAACTTCAGCCAGGTGCTGGGGCACGTCGTGCTGCCGCAGGCGCTGCGGGCGATGGTGGCGCCCCTGGTGAGCGTGTTCATCGCCATGCTGAAGAACACGACGATCGCGGCCGGCTTCTCGGTGTTCGAGGCCGGCGCCATCCCGGCCTACCTGTCCGAGCGCGGCCAGAACCAGTTCGCGGTGCTGGTCTGGATCACGATCGGCTTCCTCATCCTCATCGTCCCGCTGGCCCTGCTGCAGCGGTCCATGGAACGCAGGCTGCGAGTGGTCCGATGAGTGTTCTCTATGACCTTCCCGGGCCCAGGGCACGGCGGCGCAACGCGGCCTTCGGGGCGCTGTCCACGGTCGCGATCGTGGCGCTGGTGGCCTGGATCATCTACCGGTTCTGGGCGACCGGGCAGTTCGAGGCCATCAAGTGGCAGCAGTTCCAGTACGAGGCCGTGCAGCTGGAGATCCTGGCCGGCCTGGGCAACACGCTCAAGGCCGCCGGCATCGCCGCGGTGCTCGCCTGCCTCCTGGCGGTCGTCCTGGCCGCCGGCCGGCTCAGCGACAACGCGCTCTTGCGCGCCCCTGCCACGACCGTCGTGGAGTTCTTCCGAGCCGTACCGCTGCTGATTCTGATCTTCTTCGGGTACTACGTGCCGCTGCAGTTCGGCTGGCGCATCGACACGATCTGGGCTCTCGTCCTGGGCCTGACGCTCTACAACGGGTCGGTACTCGCCGAGATCCTGCGCGCCGGCATCAACGCCGTGCCGCGGGGACAGACCGAGGCGGCGTACTCCCTGGGCCTGCGCAAGAGCCAGCTCATGCGGCTGATCCTGCTCCCCCAGGCGTTCCGGGCCATGCTGCCGGCGCTGGTCAGCCAGCTCGTCGTGCTGCTCAAGGACACCGCGCTGGGCTTCATCATCGCGTACCCGGAACTGCTGTACGTCGGCAAGGCGATCGGCGGGCGGCTCGCCTTCGACCTGCCGTACGTGCCGGCGTACCTGGTGATCGGCACGATCTACATCAGCATCTGCGGGGCGCTGTCGGCGTTCGCCTGGTGGCTGCGTCGCCGCCTGCGCTAGCGGACAGCTCTGCCTAGCGGGCCACCTCGGACGAGCGCGACTCGCGCACGACCGTGACGCGGATCTGGCCCGGGTAGGTCAGCTCCTCCTCGATCTGCTTGGCCACGTCGCGGGCCAGCACCGAGGCGCCGATGTCGTCCACGTCGTCGGGGCGCACCATGACCCGGATCTCGCGGCCGGCCTGCATGGCGAACACCTTCTCCACGCCCTGCTTCGCCGACGCGATCTCCTCGATGCGCTCCAGCCGCTTCACGTACGCCTCCAGGCTCTCCCGCCGGGCGCCCGGCCGACCGCCCGAGCAGGCGTCCGAGGCCTGGGTCAGCACGGCCTCCAGGGTCTGCGGGGCGACCTCGTTGTGGTGCGCCTCGATGGCGTGCACGACCTCCTCCGGCTCGCCGTACTTGCGGGCCAGGTCCGCGCCGATGAGGGCGTGGCTGCCCTCCACCTCGTGCGTGAGCGCCTTGCCGATGTCGTGCAGGAACGCGCACCGCTTGATCAGCTGGGGGTCCAGGCGCAGCTCGGCGGCCATGATGCCGGCGATGTGCGCGGTCTCCACCAGATGCTTGAGGACGTTCTGCCCGTAGCTGGTGCGGTAGCGCAGGCGGCCCAGGTGGGTCATCAGCTCCGGGTTCATGTCGGTGATGCCGACCTCGACGAGCGCCTCCTCCGCGGCCCGGTCGCACATGCGCTCCACCTCGTGCCGGGCGGCGTCGTAGACCTCCTCGATGCGGTGCGGGTGGATGCGGCCGTCGAGGACCAGCTTCTCCAGCGTGAGGCGGCCCACCTCGCGCCGCACGGGATCAAAACACGACAGCAGCACCGCCTCGGGGGTGTCGTCGATGATCAGGTTGACGCCGGTGACCGACTCGAACGCCCGGATGTTGCGGCCCTCGCGGCCGATGATGCGGCCCTTCATCTCGTCGCTGGGCAGGTGCAGCACGCTGACCACGCTCTCGGCGGTCTGCTCGCTGGCGACCCGCTGGATCGCGTCGACGACGATGTGCCGGGCCCGCTGCTCGGCGGTGTTGCGCGCGTCGTGCTCGATGTCGCGGACCAGGATGGCCGCGTCCCGCTTCGCCTGACCCTCGATGGACTCGATGAGTTCCGCCCGGGCGGCCTCGGTGGTCAGCCCGCCGATGCGCTCCAGTTCCCGGCGGTACATCTCCTCGGCCGCCGTCAGCTCCGCCTCCCGGACCACCAGGGCGCCTTCGCGCTCGGTCAGGTCGGCGTCGTGGGCGGCGGACCGGCGGTCGCGGTCGGCGAGCCGCTCCGCCTCGTCGGCGAGCAGCCGCTCACGCTCGTCGAGGCGGCGCTGGCGGCGCTCGGCGTCGGCGGCCTGCTCCCGGGCGACGGCGGTCAGGCTGGCGACCTCGCGCTCGCCGGCCCGCCGCGCGGCCACCCGGGCCTGCTCCGCGTCGTGGTCAGCCTGCTTGTGTGCCCGCTCCAGCAGCGCGTCCGCCTCGGTGCGGGCCGCGGCCAGGATGCGCTGGGCCTCCGTACGCGCGGCGGCGGCCTCCGTGCGGGCCGCCGCGGCCTCCGCCTTCGCCGAGGCGGTCTCGGCGAGCGCCTTCTCCGCCGCCAGCCGCGCCTTCTCCGCCTGGCTGATGGCCTCGTCGGCGCGGCTGCGCGCCTGCTCGTCGGCCTCGGCGGAGGCGTGGGCGTCCTCCCGCTCGGCGGTGATTCGCGGGCCGGTCTCAAGATTGCGCAGCGCGCGCATGACCAGCGCGCCGCCGGCGATCACAAGGACCGCGAGCACCACAACCGCGAACGTGAGCACGATCTCCAGCGGAGCCACCGTCGCCTCCCCTCCCGTGCCCGCCGTTCCGGGGAACGACGCGCCATGTTGGATCGGGAGTCCGTGGCCACCGCGGTCTGTTCAGTTTTCTGCGCAGGCGACAGCAGGCCGGAGCGTGTGCTGTCGGAACCACGGGCCGTCACTCTGGCCGTGGATCACGACATCGGCCGCCGGTGGGGTTGTCCCCCGGTCGACCTTGGGCGCTCGGCGTCGCCGTGCCGCGCGCAGCGGGTACGCTCACCTTCCGTATCACTGCGAACGCGGGACGTTGCGCAGTACCCGCGCCGCCTGCGATGCGGCTCCTATTGATGTTATTTTGTTACGCGATCTATGTTGTGCGGTTGTTCCGCGGTGGTGTCTGACTCCCGGTAACGCGAGGCTAGGCGCCCGATGCCGCTCCGGTCAAGGACCCATGATCCGGCACTAGTCGGGACGTACGTCGCGTCGCGTCACGCTTACTGGCCTTCACCGTTCCCACCTGCGGGTGAACTCTAACGATCACCCGCATTCGCGCACCCCCGCACGGAACGACAAATCGTCCGCCGTCCCACCGTGTGGCAAGATCACCAGCCGGGACGGCGAAGTTTGTGGATTCAATCGGTCGCCATGCCGGCCGGTTGAATCCACAACCCCGGAGCACCGCCAGCGGCGGGTCAGGCGTCGTGGTCGGTGGCCTCCAGGGCCGCGGTCAGCGCGTCGGTGTCGACCTCGTCGGCGAAACCCGCCGTCTGCTCGCGGTCGGCCATGGCGGCCTTGACGACGCGGACAGCCAGGCCGGCTGGGTAGCCTTTGCGGGCGAGCATGCCGACGAGGCGCCGGAACGTGGCATCGGGCGCCCCGCGCTCGGTGCGCAGCTTGCGGTCCACGAGGTCGCGGGCCGTGCGGGCCTCCGTGTCCTCGTCCAGATCGGCGAGCGCCTCCGTGATGGCCTCCGCGTTGACGCCCTTGCGGCGCAGTTCGCTGCCGAGCGCGCGCCGGGCCAGGCCGCGGCCGTTGTGGCGGCTGCTCACCCAGGCGCGGGCGAACGCCTCGTCGTCGACCATGCCGACATCGCGGTAGCGCTCCAGCACCTCGTCGGCGATGTCGTCCGGCACGCCACGCGAACGCAACGCGGTGGCGAGTTCGGCGTGGGTGCGTGGGCGCACCGAGAGTTGGCGCAGGCAGATCTCGCGGGCGCGTTCGGCCCAGTCGGCGGGCGAGCGCTCCCGCCCGCCCGCCGCGTCGGCGCCGGACGAGCCACCGTCGTCAGGCGACCCGGGCGGCGCCGGCGCGGGGGTGCCGCGCCGGCGTGCGAAAGAAGACTGGCCGGGGACGCCGGCACGGGGCGGGGCGGCATCCCAGCCCCGTCCCGTGCGGGCACCGCGTCGTCGGGGAGGCACGACGGCGGCCGCCGGATCAGAAGTCGACCGGCGGCAGGGCCGGGCCGGCGGCGTCGGACGGGCTCGTCCCGACGCCCAGCTTCTCGAGGATCCTCTTCTCGATCTCGGCGGCGACGTCCGGGTTCTCCTTGAGGAAGTTGCGGGCGTTCTCCTTGCCCTGCCCCAGCTGGTCGCCCTCGTACGTGTACCACGCGCCGGACTTGCGGATGATGGCCTGCTCGACGCCCACATCGATGAGCGAGCCCTCGCGCGAGATGCCCTTGCCGTACATGATGTCGAACTCGGCCTGCTTGAACGGCGAGGCCACCTTGTTCTTGACGACCTTCACCTTGGTGCGGTTGCCGACCGCGTCCGTGCCGTCCTTGAGGCTCTCGATGCGGCGCACGTCGAGGCGCACCGACGAGTAGAACTTCAGCGCCCGGCCGCCCGTCGTGGTCTCGGGACTGTTGTGCACCATGACGCCGTCGACGAAGTAGTTGTGGCTGCCCTCGACCTCGATGTCGTAGCGGTGCATGGACCGGGTCCGCGGCTTGACGTGGATGTCGAGAACGCGCGCCGGCACGAGCGCGAGATCGGCCGTGACGAACTCCGGCCGCACCGTGCACCGCCCCCGCAACCGCGGGAGCAGCTTGCGGGCCATCACCTCCGGCACGTATGCCGCGACCAGCTCCTGGAACGCCGCCGACGCGGCGGTGGTGAACTGGATGACGCTGATCTGGCGGGCGCCCCGGACGGTCAGCTTGACGTCGAGCTGGTGAACGTCGCGCAGGTAATCCACGAGTCGGTCGCGCGAGCCCTCGCTCAACGCCTCGACGCAGATCTCGATCCGGCCGCTGCCGCCCTCCGTGCGGGCCTGCAGGCCCTTCGAGCGGACGGTGAACGAGCCGTCGTCCATGTACCACACCGCGAGCGCCAACGGGGTGAGCGCCTTGAGGAACTCGTCGCTCAGGTATTTCTTGCCGTCGCCGAGGTAGACCGCGCGGCGCAGCTCGTCGAGCTCGGGCAGCGGCGTGAAGTCGGCGAAAACCGCGCCCCGCGCGTCGACGCGGCGGCTGTGCTCGATGTTGGCGAGCAGCCCGACCTTCCAGTCGAGGTAGTCGGCCTGCGCGGCACCGTGGCCCAGCCGGAACCGGACTCCGGAGCGGTCACGTCGGTTCGGGGACAGGTTGCCGTCGCCCATCAGCGAGCCGAGGATGACCTGCCACTGCTGGTCGCTGAGCCGACGCGACTCCGCGAGCATGACGCGGTCTCCCACGATCAGCTCACCGGCCTCGCGCCAGCCGCCGGGGGTACGGATCTGGTGGTTGGCGGTGGCCGCGAACTGCGCCCGGCCGTTGCCGCCGGACCGGGCGACGGTGAACTGGAGGAACTGCTCGGTGGGGCCGTTGTCGAACCAGTTCACGACGCGGCGCGGCTCGATCCGGTTGGTCTGCGGGTCGTACGACAGCACCTCGACATCGAGCTTCTGGTTGACGATCTTGCCGATCTTCTCCTGGGTGCCGTCGGCGAGCGTGACCCGGGTGCCGTAGGACATGCAGCCGAACATGACGCCGATCTTCTCGCGGAGCTGGTTGATGAAGATGGCCGTCGTGCCGGTGCTGTTGAGCGCGCCGGTCATCTTGCGCAGCGCCTGGCTCATGAGGCGGGCCTGCAGGCCGACGTGGCTGTCGCCCATCTCGCCCTCGATCTCGGCGCGGGGCACGAGAGCGGCCACCGAGTCGATGACGATGAGGTCGATGGCGCCGGACCGCACGAGCATGTCGGCGATCTCCAGGGCCTGCTCACCCGTGTCGGGCTGCGAGACGAGCAGCGCGTCGGTGTCGACGCCCAGGGCGCGCGCGTAGTCCGGGTCGAGGGCGTGCTCGGCGTCGATGAACGCCGCGATGCCACCGGCCCGCTGGGCGTTGGCGATCGCGTGCAGCGACACCGTGGTCTTGCCGGAGGACTCCGGCCCGTAGATCTCGATGACCCGGCCGCGCGGGTAGCCGCCCACGCCGAGGGCCACGTCGAGCGCGATCGAGCCGGTGGGGATCACGGACATCTGGGCCACGGGGCGCTCCCCGAGGCGCATCACCGAGCCCTTGCCGAACTGTTTGTCGATCTGCGCGAGGGCGAGCGTGAGCGCCTTCTCGCGGTCTGGCACACCAGCCATGTCGGCCACCCCTGAGTTCGCGGTCTTCGTAGTCTTCTTCGTCGTCACACGGGACACGCTATGCGGCGGGTCCGACAGATTCAGCGGCCGGCCGTGATCTGTGGACAGGCACGCACCCTGTGGACAATACCCGTACACGTGTACGACGCAAGCCGGACACGCGGATCAGTGCAGGCGGGCCGGCACCCGGTCGGGATAGGCCGCCACCACGGCGCGCCAGACGACGACCGTGTCGATGCCGGCGGCCAGGGCCTGCCGGATGGTGCGCCCACCGAGTTGGGGCAGCACCTGGTCACTGGCGAGGCTCGCCGCGTACCCCGCGCCGAACGCCTCCTCCAGCCGCGCCCAGAAATCAGTCAGTCGCACCCGTCACCGCCCCCTCACGCACACCCAGCAACCGTACGGCGGCCGCCAGCAACGGCACCAGCAGCACCGCGGCCAGCAGGGTGAGCGTCGGGTACGACGTCCACGTCAGCACCAGCCCGGACAGCGCCCCGGCGGTCGCCCCGGACAGCCCCATGATCAGATCGGACAGCCCCTGCACGGCCGGCCGGTTGGCGTCGCCCACCGACTCGGACAGCAGCGTGGAGCCCGCGACCATCGTGCCCGACCAGCCCATGCCGAGCAGCGTGAGGCCCACCCCGAGGCGCACCGGGTCGTGCCCGGCCGTGCCGGCCACCGCGCACGCGGTCAGTTGCAGCCCCACCCCGACGAGGATCACCGCGGGCCGCCCGATCCGGTCGGTGAGCCAGCCCGTGACCAGCGACACCCCGTACATCCCGGCGATGTGCAGGCTCAGCACGATGCCGACCACGCGCAGCACGTCGCCGTGGGCCTGCTCGCCGATGTGCACCGGCGTCATCGTCATCACCGCGATCATCACGGTGTGCCCGATGGTCAGGGCCGCGAGCCCGGCCCGGGCGCGCGGCGACGCCGCGATCTCGCGCAGGGCCGCGCCGAAGCCGCGCCGCGGCGCGCTCACCGTCCGCGCGTTTTCCGGGGTACGGGCCACCGCGCGCGCCAGCACCAGCGGATCGGGCCGCAGCAGCGCCCAGACGAGCACCATGGCCAGCGCGAAGGCGACCACGCTGACCGCGAACGGCCCGGTGTACCCGGCCTGCCCGGCGCCCCGGGCGGTCTTGTCGGCCCAGGGCGCGAGGTTGGGGCCGGCGACCGCCCCGACCGTGGCCGCCCAGACCACGATCGACAGGTGGCGGCCCCGCCGGTCGGGCGGGGCGAGGTCCATGGCGGCGTAGCGCACCTGCAGGTTGGCGGCCGAGCCGCCGCCGAACAGAAACAGCCCGGCGAACAGCAGCAGCAGCGACCCGCGGGCCGCCGCCACGACCACGAGTGCCGCGCCGAGGGCGCCGACCAGGTACGCGAGCGTGAGGCCCGGCCGGCGGCCCCGGCCGCGCATGACGCGGGCGACCGGCAGGGCGAGCAGCGCCGCGCCGACGACGAGCGCGCTCTGCGCGAACCCGGACACGGCGACACCACCCAGGTCGGCGGCGAGCAGGGCGCCGACGGCGATGCCGGTCGCCATCCCCACGCCGCCCACGACCTGGGTGGCCGACAGCAGCCAGAGCGTACGGCGCTGCACGCGCGCCACCCGCGCGCGATCGGGCACAGTGGACGGATGCGGCGCCTTCGTGATCAGCACGACGCCGAGACTACGACGTCACGGTGACGGCGAGAACGCCCAACAGTCCCACGACCGCGAAGAACGTCAGCGCCCACCGCACGACGGGGTGCCGGCGGCGCACCCAGGCGGCCACCGTGAAGACCCAGAGCGTGATGAGCCCGAGCGGCGGGTGGTAGAGCGCGAGCAGCGCGCCCGCCACCAGCGCGAAGACCAGGAAGATGAGGTCGTCCCGGTCGATCGCCCGGTCGTCGACGAAGTCCTCGTCGGCGTACCCGTCGACCGGGTGTTCGTCCGCGTGGCCGTTGACGCGCGTCGCCATGTCCGGCTCGCCGCGTTCATCCATGACGCGCAGTCTGTCGCACTCCCCGCGCCTTGCCAAGCGCTACTGAAAGTCACAGTCGCCGGCTGGTCGCCACCGTCCGGTACCACTCGGCGCTCGCCTTCGGGATGCGCTTCTGGGTCGCGAAGTCCACATAGGTGATGCCCCAGCGCTGGGCGTATCCCTCGGCCCACTCGAAGTTGTCCAGTAACGACCACACGTGGTAGCTCTCAAGGCGTACGCCCGATTGAAGCGCACGGTGCGCGGCGGCGAGGTGATCGCGCAGGAAGGCGACGCGCGGCCCGTCGTTGACCTTCCCGGCCGCGTCGGGGGCGTCGTCGACCGGAATGCCGTTCTCCGTGATGGTGATCGGAAGGTCGCCGTAGTCGCGCTTGATCCGGGTGAGCACGTCGAACAGGCCCTCGGGGTAGATCTGCTGCCAACTCGCCTCGGAGGTGGGCTTGACCTGGGCGCGGTCGCCGTTGGCGGTGACGAAGACGGGGTTGTAGTACTGCACCGCGAGGATGTCGACCGGCGAGGCGATCACCGCGAGGTCCCCGGGGCGGATCGCGGCGCGCACGGGCTCGTCCGGGGCCCACGTCGCCACCACGTCGGCCGGGTAGGCGCCCTTGAGGATCGGGTCGAGGTACAGGCGGTTCTCCACGCCGTCCGCGAGCAGCGCGGCCTCGCGCGCCGGCTCGCTGTCGTCCACCGGGTACGCGGGGGCGAGGTTGAGCGCGGGCCCGATGCGGCCCGTGCCGCCCGCGGCGCGGTAGGCCCGCACGGCCAGCCCGTGGGCGAGCAGCAGGTGGTGCGCCACCACGAGCGACGCACGGGTGTCCCGCCTGCCCGGCGCGTGCGCGCCGAACTGGTAGCCGACCTGCACGACCGTCTTGGGCTCGTTGAGGGTGAGCCAGGTCGGCACCAGGTCGCCCAGTTCCCGGTAGAGCACCTGCGCGTAGTCGGCGAACCAGCTGGCGCAGTCCCGGTTCTCCCAGCCGCCCCGGTCCTGCAGGGCCTGCGGCAGATCCCAGTGGAACATCGTGGCCACCGGGGCGATGCCGCGCTCGCGCATGCCCTCGATGAGTCGCTTGTAGAAGTCCAGTCCCTTCCGGTTCACCGTGCCCGTGCCGGTGGGCAGCACCCGCGACCACGAGATGGAGAACCGGTATGAACCCAGACCCAGGGACTTGACGAGATCGAGGTCCTCTGTCCACCTGTGGTAGTGATCGGCCGCCACGTCACCGGTATCGCCGTTGCGCACGTTGTTCGGCGTATGGCTGAAGGTGTCCCAGATCGACGGCCCGCGCCCGTCCTCGGCCGCCGCCCCCTCGATCTGGTAAGCCGAGGTGGCGGCGCCGAACACGAACGTCCCGGGGAACGTCAGGCCCAGCGGACCGGCCTGCGTCGGCGCGGTCTGCGTGGCCGACCGGCCGCACGCGGCCAGCACCGGCGCGCCGGCCGTGGCGGCCGCCGCTACGGCCGCGCCACGCAGGAGCGCGCGCCGCGACAACCCCGCTATCGGCGGTGATGTCATGTTTTCTCCTTTAACGGGACGTCAGCGCACGGTCGATCACCGTGCCGAGTCACGAGGGAGCCGTCAGGTTCCCGCCCGGTTACGATCGGTCCCGGCGGGCGGTTCGGCTGTCTGCCGCCGCCGGTGATGTGGTAGACCATCGCCAGCTACGGGACGATCCCTTCCGAAGGAGCGACGAGCGCAGATGGCCACGCAGATGAACGGGCACGCCCCCGTGCCGGTTCCCGCGCGGTCCGCGATCGGCGATGACCGCACCGCGGTGCGCTCGCACCGGTTGCGCGTCCTCCTCGTGGAGGACGACGAGCAGGACGCGATGATCGTGCAGGACGAGCTCGCGATCGCCAACGCGCCCATCGACGTCGTGCAGGCGTTCACGATCGCGGAGGCCCGCGGCATGCTCGACGGCGTCGACTGCGTGCTGCTCGACCTCGGCCTGCCGGACGCGCA
Organism: Luedemannella helvata; assembly: GCF_039528415.1. Classification (NCBI taxonomy): domain Bacteria; kingdom Bacillati; phylum Actinomycetota; class Actinomycetes; order Micromonosporales; family Micromonosporaceae; genus Luedemannella; species Luedemannella helvata. The sequence continues at coordinate 154,472 of NZ_BAAALS010000015.1, read as the reverse complement.
GGGCCTCGGCGCGCTGGAGCAGTTGCTCTCGGTCGCCGACCGTACGGCGGTGTGTGTGCTCACCGGCCTGGGTGACGAGGCCCTCGGCATGGAGGCGGTCGCCCGCGGCGCCGAGGACTATCTCATCAAGGGCCAGGTGGACGGGGCCGGCCTGTCCCGCGCTCTGCACTACGCGGTCTCCCGCAAGCGCCTCGACGAGAACGCCATGCGGCTGCGCGAGATCGAGATGCGCCAGCAGGAGTCGGCCCGCCTGGAACGCGGCCTGCTCCCCCAGCCGGTGAAGAAGACCGACGCCATCGGTGTGCACATGTTCTACCGCCCCGGCCGGCACAGCGCGACGCTGGGCGGCGACTTCTACGACGTCGTGCAGACCGGTCCCGACCGGATCGACCTGCTCGTGGGCGACGTGGCCGGCCACGACATCGACGAGGCCGCGCTCGGTGTCATGCTGCGCGTGGGCTGGCGCGCGCTCACCCTCGCCGGGGTGCCCGAGGAGGCCGTGCTGGCCGCCGTCGAGCAGGTGCTGGTCACCGAGCGCGCCGCCGAGGAGATCTTCGCCACGGTCGCCACGGTCACGGTCGATCTGGCCCAGTCCCGGGTCGCGGTACGGTTGGCCGGGCACCCCCCGCCCCTGCTGCTCTCGCACGGGCGTTGCGCTCCGCTGCCCGCCGCGTTCGGCACCGTGCTGGGCGTCGTCCCGGGCGCGATCCGCCCGACCGCGCATGTCGACCTGGACTCGGAGGACTGGTCCTTGCTCATGTACACCGACGGGCTCATCGAGGGCCGGTACGGCGACGGTACGGAGCGCCTCGGCGTCGAACGGCTCTGCACGCTGCTGTCGACACCGGAGGGCCGCGCGGTGCCGCTACCCGACCTGCCCGCCTGGCTCGTCGGGCGCGCCGAGGAGTTCAACGGCGGCCCGCTCGTCGACGATGTCGCCATGCTCCTGCTCACCAGCCGTGACGGTGGCCGGTGAGCGACGTCAGGACCTCGCCGGCCCGTCGGCTGCCCGGCGGCGACTGGTCACTGCGCACCCGCGTCGCGGCCCTCTGCGGACTGCTCGTCGCGATCATCCTGTTGCTCGCCGGCGGCGCCGCGACGACCGCCCTCACGACCCGCAGCTCGCTGGACACCCTGCTCGACGACATCGGCCCCATGCGCACCGGCGCCAACGACCTCATGCAGTCCCTGCTCGACCAGGAGACCGGCATGCGGGGGTACGCGCTGCGCGGCGGCACGGCCGACCTGGAGCCGTACGCCAAGGGCCAGGCCAACCAGCAGGCCCTCACGGCCGCGATCGCGACGAACCCGGCCGCGACGGCCACGGTGAAGGAGCAGCTCGCCATCGTGACCGAACGCGCCGAGCAGTGGCGCCGCGACGTGGCCGAGCCGGCCATCGCGCTGGTCCGCGACCAGGGCACCGTTCCCGCACAGGAGTTCCTCAACCAACAGGCCACGAGGCCGTTCGACGACATCCGCGCCGCCGTCGCGAACCTGCAGGCGAGCATCGTGCAGATCCGCAACGACAGTGCCGACACCGTGAAGAGTTCCAGCACCCGGGTCGTGTGGGTGCTCTTCGCCGCCGCGGCGGTCGTGCTGCTCGGCGGCATCGGCATGGTGCTGCTGCTGCAACGCCTGGTGATCCGACCCGTCAGCGACCTCGCCGCTCAGGTCCGCACGGTCGCGACCGGCGACTACGACCTTGAGATCTCCAGTCCCGGCCCACCCGAGCTGGCCCGGCTCGCCCGCGACGTGGACCGCATGCGCGCGCGCATCGCCGCCGACCTCAGCGAGGTGGAGGCCGCCCGCGCGGTCATCGAGGCCAACAACCTCCGGTTGGAGGCGCAGGCCACCGAGCTGGAGCGGTCCAACCGTGACCTGGAGCAGTTCGCCTACGTCGCCTCGCACGACCTGCAGGAGCCGCTGCGCAAGGTGGCGAGCTTCTGCCAGCTGTTGCAGCGCCGCTACGCCGGGCAGCTCGATGAGCGCGCCGACCAGTACATCGCGTTCGCGGTCAACGGCGCGCAGCGCATGCAGCGCCTCATCAACGACCTGCTCGCCTTCTCGCGCATCGGTCGCAACACCGCCGGCTTCACGGAGGTCTCCCTCGAACAGGTCATGACCGAGGTCACCGCGCAGACCGAGGCGGGTCTCACCGCGGCCAAGGCGACCCTCACCTGGGACGACGACCTGCCGGTGGTGCGGGGCGAGGAGCGGCTGCTGGTGAATCTGCTGGCCAACCTCGTCAGCAACTCGCTGAAGTTCCGCCGCCCGGACGTGCCGGCGACGGTGCACGTGAGCGTCGCCCGCGTGGGCGACGACTGGGAGGTCAGCTGCGCCGACAACGGCATCGGCATCGAGGACGAGTTCGCCGAGAAGGTGTTCGTCATCTTCCAGCGGCTCCACGCCCGCGAGACGTATCCCGGCACGGGTATCGGCCTGGCCATCGCCAAGAAGATCGTCGAATACCATGGTGGTCGCATCTGGGTGGCGCCGAGCGACGGCCCCGGCGCGACCATCCGCTTCACCCTGCCGGCGACCGACACCGCCGACCCGCAGACATCGTCTCCGCAGAACGGGGAGGCGCCCGGCGCGACCCACGCCGCACCACACCTTGAGGAGACCTCGGCATGATGACCCCGACCGAACGGCTGAGCCCCATAGAGGTGCTCCTCGTCGAGGACGACCCGGGCGACGTGCTCATGACGCGTGAGGCGTTCGAGGAGCACAAGGTCAACAACCGGCTCGCGGTCGTCTCCGACGGCGCCGAGGCGCTGGCCTACCTGCGCCAGGAGGGCGAATACTCCGACGCGGTCCGCCCCGACCTGATCCTGCTCGACCTGAACCTCCCCCGCCGTGACGGCCGCGAGGTGCTCGCCGAGATCAAGGCCGACGAGGAACTGCGCCGCATCCCGGTCGTCGTCCTGACCACCTCGGCCGCTGACGAGGACATCCTGCGCAGCTACTCCCTGCACGCCAACGCGTACGTCACCAAGCCGGTCGACTTCGAGCAGTTCATCACGGTCGTCCGCCAGATCGACGACTTCTTCGTCAGCGTCGTCCGCCTGCCCCCTCGCGTCGACCGGTAACACCCGTCAGCGCGCGAGCGGCACCGGGCCCCGGGAGGCGATGATCTCCGCGAGGGCCGGGCACTCATCGGGGGCCAGGGCGCTCGCGCTGATCCGGATGCCGGGCGGGCTGGCCAGGCGGAACCGCGAGCCGGGGGCGACCGCCCAGCCCGCGTCGCGCAGGGCGGTGACGGCGACGGTCTCGTCGGGAACCGGTACCCACACGTTGAAGCCCGAGCGCGAGCTCACCGCGATGCCGCGCGCCGCGAGGGCGGCGACGAGGGCGTCGCGCCGGCGGGCGTACTCCGGGCCGGCGGCGGCGATCAGCGAGCGCACGTCCCCGTCGCGCCACAGATCGAGCACGACCCGTTGCAGCAGGGTGGAGACCCAGCCGGCGCCCAGTCGCAGCCGGCCCTCGACCCGGGCGATCGTGGTCTCGTCGCCGGCGACCACGGCCACCCGCAGGTCCGGACCGTAGGCCTTGGAGACCGACTCGACGAACGCCCAGCGACGGCCGGCGCCGGCCAGCGGCGCGAGCGGCAGGTCGTCCAGGTCACCGGAGTGGTCGTCCTCGATCAGGAGGACGTCGGGGCGGGCCGCGAACGCCGGCCGCAGCGCGGCGGCGCGCGCCGGGGACACCGCGCCGCCCGTGGGGTTCTGCGCGCGGGCGGTCACGATGACGGCGGCCACGCCCGCGTCGAGGGCGCGGGTGACGCCGTCGACCGTGGGCCCCTCGGCGTCGACCGGGATCGGCACCGCGACCAGGCCGAGCGCCGCCACCAGGTCGATCAGGTTGGCCCAGCCGGGGTCCTCCACGCCGACCCGGTCGCCGGTGCGCAGGTGGGCGCCGAGGACCCGCTCGATGGCGTCCAAGGCCCCCGACACGACCGTGAGCGCCGGGACGGGCACGCCCTTGGCGGCCAGCCGGGCGGCGGCCAGGTCCAGCAGTTCGGGCAGCGGCCCCCCGCCCGAGTAGTTCGCGGGCGCCGGGTCCACCGCGACGCGCGCCAGCGCGTCGCGCAACCGCGGCAGTAGGGAAACGTCCGGCTCGCCCCGCGACAGGTCGCGGACCCCGGCCGGCACCGCGGGCCGGTCCGACCGCCGCGTTCCGGCGCCCGTCAGCGGTTCGGCGGGGCTGACGGGCGGCCGGGCGCGGACCCGGGTCCCGTGCCGGCAGGCGGTCTCGATCACGCCGCGGTCGCGCAGCGTGCGGTAGGCCGCCGCGACCGTGACCGCCGTGACGCCGAGGTCGGCCGCTAGCCGCCGCACGGGCGGCAGCGCCGCGTCGGCCGGCAGGGCGCCCGACCGCACGCCCGCCTCGACGCTCGCCGCGATGGCCGCGGAGGTGCCACCCGAAATCCCGTCGGCGCGCGCGCCACCGCCCTGATACTGTACTGCCACAGTTTCGAGATTGTACTAGAACAAACTCGCGAGGGGAAACGGGCCGATGACCGCGACGTACGAGCAGACCTCCCGCACCACGAGCCTGCGCAAGGGCGACCGGATGACCTACGACAGGGCCGCCGCCCACGCGATCCTCGACGAGGCGTACCACTGCGACCTGAGCTTCGTGGTCCCCGACCCGGAGACCGGCCGGCCGGAGCCGCGCACCCTGCCGACGTTGCACGCCCGCGTGGGCGACACCCTCTACCTGCACGGTTCGACCGGCTCGCGGCCCATGCTGGCCGCCCGCGCGGACGGCCTGCCCGTCTGCGTCACGGTGACCCACCTCGACGGCCTCGTGCTGGCGCGGTCGCAGTTCAGCCACAGCGCCAACTACCGCTGCGTGATCGCGCACGGCGACGCCCAGCTGGTGACCGACCCGGCGGAGAAGCTGGCGGCCCTGACCGCGTTCGTGGACAAGGTCGCCCCGGGTCGGGCCCGCGACAGCCGCCCGCCGGACCACAAGGAGCTCGCGCAGACCGCCGTCCTGAAGCTGCCGCTCGTCGAGGTGTCCGTGAAGGCCCGCGCCGGCGGGCCGGGCGACGACCCCGAGGACGAGCGGCTGCCGCACTGGGCGGGCGTACTGCCCCTGGACGTGAAGGCCGGGCGACCCGAACCCGTCGCCGGGTCGACCACGCCGGTCCCCGACTACCTGAGGCCCGCCCGATCACCGTGGCTGACCCCCGCCACCCTGCGCGGCGACCACGTGATCCTGGAGCCGCTGGACGTGACGCACGCCGCGCAGCTGCTCGCCGCGATCGGCGACGAGGAGGTGTTCCGGTGGATCCCCCGGCCGATGCCCCGCGATGTCGACGCCATGGCAGAGTTGATCACGGAGGCGCTGGCGGCGCACCACGAGGGCACGCGCGTGCCGTGGCTGAAGCGGTGCGCGCGCACTGGCGAGGTCGTCGGGACCACGTCGTACTACGCGCCCAATGTCGCGAACCGCAACCTGGCGATCGGGTACACCATGATCGGTAAGCGGTGGTGGCGTACCGGCATCAACACCGAGGCGAAGCTGCTGCTGCTGGAGCGGGCGTTCGAGGTGCTGGTCGCCGAGCGGGTGGAGTGGCACACCGACCTGCGCAACGAGCGGTCCCAGGCGGCCATCGCGCGCCTCGGCGCCACGCGTGAGGGGGTCCTGCGTCACCACCTGCTGCGGCCGGACGGCTCGTGGCGCGACTCGGTCCTGTACGCGATGACGGCCGACGAGTGGCCGGCGGCGCGGGCGGCGTTGCGTTCCCGGCTGCGACCGCCGGCCCGGGATGAGTGATCATGGGCGGCATGCTCGGCGTCACCGACCCCCTCACGTACCTGCTCGGCACGATCGCGATCGTGCTGCTGCCCGGGCCGAATTCCATGTTCGTGCTGGCCACGGCGGCGCGCTTCGGCGTGCGGCGCGGCTACCGGGCGGCCACCGGGGTGTTCCTGGGCGACCTGGTGCTCATGACGCTGGCGGCGGCCGGCGTCGCGTCGGCGCTGCGCGCGTACCCGCCGCTGTTCACGGCCCTCAAGTACGCCGGGGCGGCCTATCTGGCGTACCTCGGCCTCGGGATGGCCCGGGCCGCGGTCCGCCGGTGGCGCCACGGTGGTTCCGCTTCCTCTCCGGGTACTGCGGCAGAGCACGCGCACGCGCGTGACCCGTTCCGGCGGGCGCTGCTGGTCAGCCTGATCAACCCGAAGGCGATCCTGTTCTTCGTCTCGTTCTTCATCCAGTTCGTCGACCCGTCCTACGCCTATCCGGCACTGACGTTCGTGGTGCTCGGGGCGGTCCTGCAGGTGTGCAGCGTGGCGTACCTGTCCGCGTTGATCTTCGGCGGGAACGTGCTGGCCAACCACTTCCGCGAGCGCCGCCGGCTGGCCTCGGCCCTGTCGGCGGGCGTGGCGGCCCTGTTCATCGCGTTCGGGGTGAAGCTGGCCACCGCCTCCCTCGGGTGAGTGTCGGACCCACGAGGCAGGATGGGTCGCGTGGGTGGCGAAGACGCGCTGGTCAGGTTCGGGGAGGTGACCCGGGCCTGGTTCGACTCGGCCTTCGCCGGGCCCACCCCCGCCCAGGCGGGCGCGTGGTCGGCGATCAGCGCCGGACGGCACGCCCTCGTCGTGGCGCCCACGGGATCCGGCAAGACCCTGGCCGCGTTCCTGTGGGCGCTCGACCGGTTGGCCGGCGAGCCGGTGCCGGCCGAGCCCCGGCAGCGCTGCCGGGTGCTCTACGTCAGCCCGCTCAAGGCCCTCGCGGTGGACGTGGAGCGCAACCTGCGCGCCCCGCTGGCCGGCATGCGGCAGGCGGCCGCCCGGCTGGGCGTGGCGCCGCCCGACATCTCCGTGGGCATGCGTACGGGCGACACCCCGGCCGACGAGCGGCGGGCCTTCAACCGCACCCCGCCCGACATCCTCATCACCACGCCGGAGTCGCTGTTCCTGCTGCTCACCTCGGGGGCGCGCGACTCGCTGCGGGGCGTCGAGACCGTGATTGTCGACGAGGTGCACGCGGTCGCGGCCACCAAGCGCGGCGCCCACCTGGCGCTGTCCCTGGAGCGCCTGGACGCGCTGCTGCCCCGGCCCGCGCAGCGCATCGGCCTGTCGGCCACCGTGCGGCCGGTCGACGAGGTGGCCCGGTTCCTGGGCGGCGCGGCGGCCGTCGAGGTGGTGCGCCCGCCCACCCCTAAGACGATCGAGGTCAGCGTCGAGGTCCCGGTGCCCGACATGACGGAGCTGGGCGACCAGACGGACGTCGACGGCGCCACCCGCGCCTCGATCTGGCCGGCCGTGGAGGAGCGCGTCCTCGACCTCATCGAGGCGCACCGGTCGACGATCGTGTTCGCGAACTCCCGGCGCCTGGCCGAGCGGCTCTGCGCGCGGCTCAACGAGCTGGCCGAGGCGCGGGCCACCGGCGCGCTCGCCGACGCGCCGCGCGGCGGCGAGCCCGTGCCCCTGGCCGACCTCGTCGGCGGCCCGGCCGGTCGGTGGGGCGCCCCCGCCCAGCTCATGGCCCAGTCGGCCGTCGCCGCGGGCGCCGTGCCGCAGGTGGCCCGCGCCCATCACGGCAGCGTGTCGCGCGAGGAACGCAAGCACATCGAGGAGGCGCTCAAGTCCGGCCGGCTGCCGGCCGTCGTGGCCACCAGCTCGCTGGAGCTGGGCATCGACATGGGGTCGGTCGACCTCGTCGTGCAGATCGAGGCGCCCCCCAGCGTGGCCGCCGGCCTTCAGCGGGTGGGCCGGGCCGGCCACCAGGTGGGCGCCGTGTCCCGGGGCGTGGTCTTCCCGAAGCACCGGGGCGACCTGCTGTCCTGCGCGGTCGTGGGCCGGCGGATGGCCGACGGCGCCATCGAGGAGCTGCGCTACCCCCGCAACCCGCTCGACGTGCTCGCCCAGCAGGTCGTGGCCATGGTGTCGATGGAGCCGTGGGCGGTGCCGGAGCTGGCGGCCCTCGTCCGGCGGGCCGCGCCGTTCGCCGAGCTGCCCGGCTCGGCGCTCGACGCCGTGCTCGACATGCTGTCCGGGCGCTACCCGTCCACGGCGTTCGCCGAGCTGCGGCCCCGCGTCGTGTGGGACCGCGCGGCCGACGTGCTCACGGCGCGGCCCGGGGCGCAGCGCCTGGCGGTGACGAGCGGCGGCACCATCCCCGACCGGGGCATGTTCGGCGTCTTCCTGGCCGGCGCGGAGCGCGCCGCCCGGGTCGGCGAGCTCGACGAGGAGATGGTCTACGAGTCGCGGGTCGGCGACGTGTTCCTGCTCGGCTCCACCTCGTGGCGCATCGAGGAGATCACGCCCGACCGGGTCCTCGTCTCCCCCGCCCCGGGCGCGCCCGCGCGGATGCCGTTCTGGAAGGGCGACCAGCCCGGCCGCCCGGTCGAGCTGGGCCGCGCGATCGGCGTCACGCTGCGCCAGCTCGTGCGCTCCGGGCCCGACAAGGCCCGACAGGAGCTGCTCGCGGACGGCCTCGACGCGTGGGCCGCCGACAACCTGCTGGCCTATGTGGACGAGCAGCGGGCAGCGACCCGGTCGCTGCCCGACGACCGCACGATCGTGGTGGAACGGTTCCGCGACGAGCTGGGCGACTGGCGCCTGGCGGTGCACTGCGTGCTCGGCGCCCAGGTCAACGGCGGCTGGGCGCTCGCGATCGGCCGCCGCCTCGCCGAGCGGTACGGGGTGGACGCGCAGGTGCTGCCCAGCGACGACGGCATCGTGGTGCGCCTGCCCGACGTGGTCGACACCCCGCCCGGCGCCGACCTGGTCGCCTTCGACCCCGACGAGATCGACGAGCTGGTCCGCGACAGCGTCGGCACGTCCGCGATGTTCGCCGCCCGGTTCCGCGAGTGCGCCGCCCGCTCGCTGCTGCTGCCCCGCCGCGACCCCCGCCGGCGCCAGCCGCTGTGGCAGCAGCGCCAGCGGGCCGCACAACTGCTCGACGTGGCACGCGACTACGCCGACTTCCCGGTCACCCTGGAGGCCGCCCGCGAGTGCCTGCAGGACGTGCTCGACGTGCCCGGCCTGACCGGGCTCATGCGCGACCTGGCCGCGCGCAAGGTGCGCCTCGTCGAGGTGGAGACACCGGCCCCGTCGCCGTTCGCGCGGTCGCTGCTGTTCGGATACGTGGGGGTGTTCCTCTACGGCGGCGACGTGCCGCTCGCGGAGCGGCGCGCGGCCGCCCTGTCGTTGGACGCGACCCTGCTGGGCGAGCTGCTCGGCCGGGTGGAGCTGCGCGAGCTGCTCGACCCGGAGGTCGTCGCGGAGACGGGCCGGCGGCTGCAGTGGCTCGACGAGGCCCGCACGCCGCGCGACGCGGAGGACGCGGCCGAGCTGCTGCGGCTGCTGGGTGACCTGTCGGGCGCCGAGTTCGCCGAGCGCGGCGGCGACCCGGCCTGGCTGGCCGAGCTGGGCGCGGCCCGGCGCGCGGTCGAGGTGCGGGTCGCCGGCGAGGCGCGGTGGATCGCCGCCGAGGACGCGGGCCGCTACCGCGACGCGCTCGGCGTGGCCCTGCCCGTCGGCCTGGCGCAGGCCTACCTCGAACCGGTGGCCGACCCGCTCGCCGACCTGCTGGCCCGGTACGCGCGCAGCCACGGGCCGTTCACGGCCGAGGCCGTGGGGCGACGCTTCGGCCTGGGCACGTTCGTCGTCGACCAGGCGCTGCGCCGGCTCGCCGCTACCGGGCGGGTCGTGGCGGGCGAGTTCACCCCCGGCGGCGGCGAGGGCGCCGAGTGGTGCGACGCCGAGGTGCTGCGGCTGCTCCGCCGCCGGTCGTTGGCCGCGCTGCGGCACGAGATCGAGCCCGTGCCGCCGCGCACGCTGGCCCAGTTCCTGCCGGCCTGGCAGCAGGTCGGCGCGAACGCCCGCGGGGTCGAGGCCGTCGCCGCGGCCATCGAGCAGCTCCAGGGCGTGCCCGTGCCGGCGTCCGCGTGGGAGCGGCTGGTGCTTCCCGCGCGGGTGGCCGACTACTCGCCCGCGTTCCTCGACGAGCTGTGCGCCTCCGGCGAGGTGATCTGGGCGGGCGCCGGCCCGCTCGGCGGCGGGGCGGCCGGCGCGCGCGGGGTGGCCGGCGACGGCTGGCTCGCGTTCGCCTGGGCCGAGGCCGCGCCGCTGCTGCTCCCGCCACCGGACACCGAGCTGGCGCTCGGGCCCGTGCACGAGGCGGTCCTCGGCGCGCTGCGCGGCGGCCAGGCGCTGTTCTTCCGCCAGCTCTCCGGCGCCGTCGGCGCGGTGGACGACGACGACCTGCTCGCCGCCGTCTGGGACCTCGTGTGGGCCGGCCAGGTCTCCAACGACACCCTCGCCCCGGTGCGCGGCCTGCTCGCCGGCGGCGGCGCACACCGCTCCCGCCCGGCACCCCGCGCCCGCTACGCCCGCGCGCGCGGGCTGACCGGCGGGCGCAGTCTCGCGTCGCTGCGCTCGGGTGCCCCGCACGCGGCCGGCCGGTGGTACGCGCTGCCCGAGCGCGACCTCGACCCCACCCGCCGGGCGACCGCTCTCGCGGACGCGCTGCTGGAGCGGCACGGCGTGGTGACCCGGGGGGCCGTGGCGGCGGAGGGTCCGCCGGGCGGCTTCGCGGGCGTCTACCCGGTGCTGGCCGCCATGGAGGAGCGCGGCGCGGCCCGCCGCGGCTACTTCGTCGAGGGCCTGGGCGCGGCCCAGTTCGCGGTGCCGGGCGCGGTGGACCGGCTGCGCTCCCTCGCCGAGCGCGACACCGACCGCCTCACCGACCGCCCGGCGGCCGCGCCCGGCGTCCCGCCGGGAGACCGCCTCACCCGGCGCCGGGGCGGCGCGCCGGACGGGCCGCCGGCCTGGGCGGATGACCCGTGGGCGACCCCGCCGGACGGCGGCGGGCAGCCGCTGTCCGACCGGATCCCGCGCCGGGTGCCGGAGCAGCCGGGTCGCGACGCCGCCGGGCCCGGGCGGGCGCTCGTGCTCGCGGCCACCGACCCGGCCAACCCGTACGGCGGGGCGCTGCCCTGGCCCGAGCGGGTCGTGGCGGCCGGCGACGGGGACCCGGCCGGCCACCGGCCGGGACGGCGGGCGGGCGCCCTCGTGGTGACCGTCGGCGGCGATCTCGCCCTGTACGTGGAGCGCGGCGGGCGTACCCTGCTGTCGTTCGTCGACAATCCCGACGCGCTCGCCGCCGCCGCGCGGGCCCTGGCCGACGCCGTACGCACCGGCGCGCTCGGCGCGATGTCCGTGGAACGCGCCGACGGCGCGACTGTGGCGTCCACCCCACTGGCCGACGCGCTGACGGCCGCTGGCTTCCGGGCGACGCCCCGGGGCTTACGGTTACGGGCATGACGACGCAGGCGATCCAGATCCAGACCTACGGCGGGCCGGAGGTGCTCGTCCCGGCCGAGCTGCCCACCCCGGAACCCGGCCCGGGCGAGGTGCTCGTGCGGGCGGCGGCGAGCGGGGTCAACTTCATCGACATCTATCACCGCACGGGCGCCTACCCGCAGCCGCTGCCGTTCGTGCCGGGCGTGGAGGGCGCCGGCACGATCGTCGCGGTCGGCCCGGACGTGCCGGACCTCCGGGTCGGCGACCGGGTCGGCTGGTGCAACGACCTCGGCTCGTACGCCGACCACGTGAAGCTGCCGGCCGCGCACGTGGTGACGCTCCCCGACGACGTCAGCGAGGAGCTGGCGGCGGCCTCGATGCTGCAGGGGGCGACCGCGCACTACCTCACGCACGCCAGCTACCCGGTGCGCCCGGGCCAGACGGTGCTCGTGCACGCGGCGGCGGGCGGCACGGGCCAGCTGGTGACCCAGTACGCGCACGCGCTCGGCGCCCGCGTGATCGCCACCGTGTCGACGGACGCGAAGGAGGCGGTCGCCCGGGCCGCCGGGGCGGACGAGGTGCTGCGCTACGACGACGACGTGGCCAAGGAGGTGCGCCGGCTCACCGACGGCGAGGGTGTCGCCGCCGTCTTCGACGGGGTCGGCCGCGCGACCTTCGACGTCAGCCTCGCCAGCCTGGCCCCGCGGGGCACACTGGTCACCTTCGGCTCGGCCAGCGGGGTGGTGGCGCCGGTGGACATCGCACGGCTGGCCCAGGGGTCGTTCTTCGTGACGCGCCCCAGCCTCGGCCACCACCTGCGCACCCGCGAGGAGCTGGTCGAACGGCTCAGCGACGTGCTGGCCCGGCTGGCGGACGGCAGCCTGCGGGTCACCGTGACCGAGCGCTTCCCGCTCGCCGACGCGGCGGCCGCCCACACCGCCCTGGCCAGCCGGCGCACGACCGGCAAACTGCTGCTGATCCCCTGACGCAGCCGGGCACGAACCTCGCACAAGCCACCTGAGCAGGCCAAAGTCTCGTGTGATCTCTGTCAGGACAGTGGTCGGGGCACGACGGCGCGGCAAAGGTGGACGGGTGCCCAAGCCCTCCCGTCGCAAGATCGTGCTCAGTTTCGCGCTGGTGACCATCGTGGCCACCGCCATGGTCGCCGCCGTGGCGCTGCCCGTGGGCGCGATGGCCGGCCTGGCGGCCTCGTACGCGACCGGGCACGGCGACGACCTGCCCGACGTGCTGCTGCGCCCCACGACCGCACAGGCCTCGTACCTGTACGCCAACGACGGCAAGACGCTGATCACCACGTTCTACGAGGAGAACCGGCGCGACGTGCCCTCCGCGCAGATCCCGGACGTGGTCCGCCAGGCGATCATCGCGGCGGAGGACCGTGGCTTCTACCGCCACGGGGGCGTCGACGTGCGCGGCGTCGTGCGGGCCATCGTCGCCAACGGCACGAGCGGCGAGGTCGAGCAGGGGGCGTCGACGCTGACCATGCAGTACGTGCGCAACGTGCTCAAGAGCGATCCCAGCCTCAGCGAGGCCGAGCGCGAGGCCGCGACCGCCACCACGGCCACCCGCAAGATCACCGAGGCGCGCTACGCGATGGCGCTGGAGAAGAAGCTCACCAAGGACGAGATCCTCACCAACTACCTCAACATCGCGTACTTCGGCGCGGGCGCGTACGGCATCGCCGCCGCGGCCAAGCGCTACTTCTCCACCACCCCCGCGAAGCTCACCCTGGCGCAGGCCGCCCTGCTCGCCGGGCTCGTGCAGTCGCCGAACACCGACTCGCCCCTGGCGGGCTCGGCCGACGCCGCCCTGGCCCGCCGGGCGTACGTGCTCGACTCGATGGTCGCCACCGGGGCGATCTCAGCGGAGCAGGCCGAGGCCGCGAAGGCGAGCAAGCTCACGCTGAAGAAGGGCGGTTCACCCAACGGCTGCGCCGCCGTGCCGGGCAAGCACAACGACTGGGGCTTCTTCTGCGACTACTTCGTGCAGTGGTGGCGGGGTCAGGCGACGTTCGGCGACACCCCGGACGACCGGGAGGCCGCGCTGCGCCGCGGCGGGTACACGATCGTCGCGTCGATGGACCCGACGACCCAGGCGGCCGCGCTGGCGCAGTCGCTGGCCGTGTACGGCTACGGCAGCGCCCGGGCCCTGCCGATCGCCGCCGTGCAGCCCGGCACCGGCCGCGTGCTGGCCATGGCCGTCAACCGCCACTACAGCCTCGCGAAGAACCCGAAGGGTCAGCGCAGCTATCCCAACACGGTCAACCAGCTGATCGCCGGCAGTTCGGCGGTGAGCGGCTACCAGGCGGGCTCCACGTACAAGATGTTCACGATGCTCGCGGCGCTGGAGAACGACCTGCCGCTCAACACGGGGTTCAACTCCCCCACCCGGCTGAGGACGAGCTGGCCGGCCAGCGGCCCGGCCTCCTGCGACGGGTACTACTGCCCCCGCAACGCCTCACCGTCCTGGATGGACGGTCACCGCACCATGTGGAACGGCTTCGGCCGCTCCGTCAACACCTACTTCGTCTGGCTGGAGCAGCAGGTCGGCGCCGACAAGGCCGTCGAGATGGCGCAGCGGCTCGGCATCACGTTCCGGTCCGCCGCCGACGCCGACCGGGCCGGGAACAGCGCCGCCGACTGGGGCTCGTTCACCCTCGGCGTGGCCGCCACGACCCCGCTCGACCTCGCCAACGCGTACGCCACGGTGGCCGCCGAGGGCATGGCCTGCGAGGCGCTGCCGGTGACGTCCATCAAGGACGCCAGCGGCGCCTCCCTGGGCGTCGCGAACCCCAGCTGCGCGCGGGCCATCGACGTGGACGTGGCGCGGGCGGCCACGGACGCGGCCCGCTGCCCCGTCGGGCAGCAGTCGGCGTTCCACCGCTGCGACGGCGGCACGGCCACGGCCGTGTCCGGCATCGTGGGCCGCGACGTGGCCGGCAAGACCGGCAGCTCGGACAACAACGAGGTGGAGACCTTCGCCGGGTACACCCCGCAGGTCGCCGCCGCCGGCATGGCCGCCAACCCGGACAACCCGCGCGACGTCGTCGGCGCGCGGGTCGCGCCGTCCGTGAACGCGGCCGTGGCCCGCACCATGGCCGCCTACCTGGCCGGCAAGCCGGCCGCCACGTTCACCGCCCCCAGCCGCGACATCGCCTACGGCGACACGGTCGTCACGCCGCCGTCGACCGCGGGCACCCCGACACGGGCGCCGGACACCCCGCGCTCCGCCCCGCCCAGCGACCCGGCCACGCCGACCGAGCGGCCCGGCAACGACCAGCGCCAGGACGACGACCGGCAGGACAACGACGGCCCACAGGACAACGACGACCGGCGCAGCGACCGCGCCCGGACGGACAACGGCCGGGCCACCAACGGCCGCGGCGACCGCTGAGGCCGCGGTTCAGTCCAGCTGGGTGACCACCTCGGCCGCGACCAGGTCCAGGTGGTCGGGATCGTCCAGGTCAAGGAACTGCAGGTGTACGCGCTGCGCGCCCGCCCGCGCGAACTCCCCGAGCCGGTCGACGATCTCGGCCGGCGTGCCGTAGAGCCCGCGCTCACGCACATCGTCAACGTCCACCTGGGCCGCCTCGGCACGGCGGCGCACCTCCGCGTCCGTGCGCCCGCAGATGATCGTCTGGGCTGCGGAGAAGACCAGCGGCGTGGCCCGCCCGGCGGCCTCGACGGCGGCCTCGACCCGACCGAACACCTCGGTCGTCTCCGCGAGCGTCCGGAAGGGCACGTTGAACTCGTCGGCGAAGCGCGCCGCCAGGGCGGGGGTACGCCGGGCGCCCGTACCGCCCACGATGATCGTCGGGGCGGGGCGCTGCGCCGGCTTGGGCAGCGCCGGCGAGCCGGTCACCTGGTAATGGCGACCGTCGTAGGCGAACGTCTCCCCCACCGGGGTCGCCCACATCCCGGTGATGATCTCCAGCTGCTCGGTGAGCCGGTCGAAGCGCTCCCCCAGCGGCGGGAACGGGATGCCGTACGCCTCATGCTCGGCGAGGAACCAACCCGCGCCGAGGCCCAGCTCGACCCGGCCGCCGCTCATCTGGTCGACCTGCGCCGCGCTGATCGCCAGCGGTCCGGGCAGCCGGAACGTCGCCGACGTCACCATGGTGCCGAGCCGGATGCCGGACGTCTCGCGGGCCAGGCCGGCGAGGGTGACCCACGCGTCCGTCGGCCCGGGCAGGCCGCCGTCGGCCCGCATGGTCAGGTAGTGATCGGACCGGAAGAACGCGTCGTAGCCGCACTCCTGCGCGCGCCGCGCGATCCGGAGCTGGTCGTCGTAGGTGGCCCCGAACTGGGGCTCGATGAAGACAGTCATCCGCACGGGCGCATTCTCGCAGGCCCGGCTACGGCGTGATCACCAGATGGGTGAGGACGCGCGCGGCGAACCGGCCGTCCCCGGACACCTCGCCGTCCGCGTCGTGCGGCTCGATGCGCCCGCAGGCCAGCCGGGCGAACGACTCCCACTCCACGGTCACGTGCGCCGTCGACGGGCCGGCGGCGACCGGCGCCTCCAGGTGACCCCGCCGGTCGGCGTCGACCGTCACGGCCTCGTCGAACGCCACCGGTCCGGTCACCGTCAGGCGGAACACCTGGCCCGGCTCGGCCCGCGCATCGCGGGCCACGATCCGCGGCAGCGACCCCAGGAACAGGTCGCGGGCGATGAACGCCCCCGGCGAGGCCAGGTTGCCGCGCCGGCCCGTGGCCCGGCGGATGTCCTGCTCGTGCACCCACGTGTCGAACGCCCGCACCATGAGCAGGAAGCCCACCGTGATCGGCTGGCCCTGCGCGGTGACGGCCGGACCGCCCGGCTGCGGCGGGTACGCCCGCAGTTGCGCCTTGCGCTGCGCGTACACGTCATGAAGCTCATCGAGGATCTCCTCACGCGACATGCCGCGCCGCGCCACGACCGGACGCCGCGACCACGCCCGGTAACTGTCCGGGCGCGGGTGGCCCGCGACCATCCACAGCTCGGAGCCGATGAGGTGCGAGTACACGTCGCCGACCGACCATTCCGGACACTCCGTGCGGGCCAGCCACTCCTCGTCGGTGAGCTGCTCCCCCAGGTCGAGCACCGCGTCGAGGGAGTGCCGCCACGCGGCGACGGCCGGTTGGGTCGATGACATGCCAGCATGGTTGCTATCCGGCACACCTGGCGCAACCCCGCCATGCCGGTGCGAACCAACGTGACGTGGCCCACGAGGGTCGACGGAAACCGCCTGACGTGCCATCCTCCTAGGTCGTGACAAGTCCCGGGCACCGCAACGCCTATGTGGACCTGCTCCGCGCGGTGAGCCTCATCGTCGTCGTCGTGTGGCACTGGGCCTTCACCATCCTGAGCTGGCGCGCCGACGGGCCGCGCGCCACCAGCCCGCTCGGCTTCATGGACGGCTTCTGGCTGCTCACGTGGCTGTTCCAGGTGATGCCGTTGTTCTTCTACATCGGCGGGTACGTGCACCTGAAGTCCTGGGAGCGGGCGCGCTCGCGGGGCGTGGGACTCGGTTCGTTCGTCGTCAAGCGGTTGCGCCAACTGGCCGTACCCGGGGCGCTGCTGCTCGCCACGTGGCTCGCGGTCGGCGCGGTCGCCGGGTCGTACTTCAACCTCGCCGGCACGGGCCGGGTCGTGAAGCTCATCGTCAGCCCACTGTGGTTCCTCGCGGTGTACCTGGGGCTCATCGCCCTGCTGCCCGCCGCGCTGTGGCTGCACCGCCGCTTCGGCATGCTGACCCTCGTGTGGCTCGCCGGCCTCGCGATGTGCGTCGACGTGGCCCGGTTCCACTTCCACATGGAGTCCATGGGCTGGGTCAACATGCTGCTCGTGTGGGCGCTGGCCCACCAGGCCGGGTTCTTCTACGACAACGTCGTCGCCCTGCCCCGCCAGGGCGACTGGTCGCTGCTGTGGGGCGGCCTGTTCGGCCTGGCCGGCCTGGTCGGCTCGGGCCTGTACCCCGGCTCGATGGTGGGGGTCCCCGGGGAGCGGTTCTCCAACATGGCCCCGCCCACCTTCGTCATGGTGGCGCTGCTCGTCTTCCAGATCGGCGTGGCCGAGGTGCTGCGCCCGGCGGTCACCGCGCGCCTGGAGCGGCCGCGCTGGGAACTGGTCAACCAGACCATCAACCGCTTCGCCCTGCCGCTGTTCCTGTTCCACACCACCGGCATGGCCATCGCCCGCTTCATCATGTGGCGCTTCTTCGGCGACGACCTTGACGACGGTCAGCCCGACCTGCGTTGGTGGCTGGCCCGGCCACTGGCCGTCCTCCTGCCGCTGCTGTGCACCCTGCCGGTGATCTACATCTTCGGCCGCCAGTGGGTGCGCCGCCCGGTGGTCGAGCCGACCCCCCGTCCGGCGGACTGACCCACTCCGTCACAGGTCAGCAACAGAGCTGAATAGAAGCCTGTGACACGATGGAGCCATGCCGGAGGGTGACACGGTATGGAACACGGCCCGCATGCTGCACCGGGCGCTCGCCGGTGACACAATCCGGCACAGCGACTTCCGGGTCCCGGACCTGGCCACGGTCGACCTGTCCGGCTGGACGGTGCACGAGAGCGTGAGCCGCGGCAAGCACCTGCTGCTGCGGGTCACCGGCGACGACGCCCTCACGATCCACTCCCACCTGCGCATGGACGGTGCCTGGCGCGTGTTCGCCCCCGGCGAGGCGTGGCGAGGGCGCCAGTCCCACCTCATCCGCGTCGTCCTGCGCGCGGCGTCCACGGTCGCCGTCGGGTTCCACCTGCACGACCTCACCATCGTGCCCACCGAGGACGAGGAGAAGCTCGTCGGCCATCTCGGCCCCGATCTGCTCGGCGACCCGGCCGAGCCCGGCGGCTGGGACCTCGACGAGGCCGTTCGCCGGCTGCGGAAGACCCCCACCCGCCCCATCGCCGAGGCCCTGCTCGACCAGACCAACCTCGCCGGCGTCGGCAACCTGTACAAATGCGAGATCCTTTTCGTACGCGGCGTGTGGCCGTGGACCCCGGTGTGGCAGGTCGACGACCTCCCCGGCCTCCTCACGGTCGCCCAGCGCATGCTGGCCGCCAACCGCGGCCGGTGGACCCAGGTCACCACCGGCTCGCTGCGCCGGGGCGAGGGAACCTACGTGTACGGCCGCGGCCGCGCCTCCTGCCGCCGTTGCGGCACCCCCGTCGCCCGCGACGACACCGGCGACCGGGTCACCTACTGGTGCCCCCACTGCCAGCCCCGGACAGACTGACCCGACGGGCGGCCGGGTCGACCCAACGAGCGGACGAGCGGACGAGCGGACGAGCGGACGAGCGGACGAGCGGACGAGCGGATCTTCGGGCCAAACGGTCGCTATAGGAACCATTTAGCCCGAAGATCTACCGTCATGATCAATCCTTGATACTCATTCGGGTCAAATCGCACCACGATGGCGCTGCACCTGCCGAAAGCGTTCTTCTGGCGAACGCGCCCGCAGCCGCACCCGCCAACCCACCGCCAAAGTCGCGCCTTTGGCGACATCACCGCACCCCACGTCCGCCAAAGTCGCGCCTTTGGCGACATCACCGCACCCCACGTCCGCCAAAGTCGCGCCTTTGGCGACATCACCACGCCCCACGTCCGCCAAAGTCGCGCCTTTGGCGACATCACCACGCCCCACCCCACCAGAAGCAGACCTTTGGCGACATCACCGCACCCCACCCCCACCAAAAGCACACCTTTGGCGACGTCACGGTGCCCACCCGAACCCACCCGCCCGAGCCCGCCCTGCCGCACACCTGTCCGCCCAGCCGACCCCGCACGCGCCCCGTCCGCACGTACCCGCCCGCACGCCTCCTCCCCGGCACGCCGCCTCCCCACGCACCCCGCCCGCCGACCTGCACGAGACCCCGTAACGCACTAAAACGGCGCCGCCCCGCGTGGAGGCGACGCCGTTCGCGGCGATGCACAGCGGTCAGGCCGAGTCGCCGGCGGCCTTGTCCTTCATGCTCGCGCGGATCTCGTCGAGACGGGTGACGGCGGCGTTGTCGCCGGACTGCTCGATGGCCGGCTTGTCCTCACCGGCGGCGACCTGCGGGTTCATGGCGGCCCGGATCTCCTCGAGGCGGCTGGCGCCGGCCATGTCGAGGGTGGCCTTCTGGACCTCGAGGCGGCGGCCCTCCAGGGAGTTGCTGGCCAGCTCGGCGCGGCCCAGCGCGGTCGCGTACCGCTTTTCGATCTTGTCGCGGACCTCGCTGAGCGACGGTGTCGTGCCGGACGGGCGGACGGTGTCGTTCATCGTCTCGATCGACCTGGCGACCGTCTCCTGCATCTTGGCCTGCTCCAGCTGGCTGAGCAGCTTGGTGCGCTCGGCGAGCTTCTGCTGCAGGAGCATGGCGTTGTTCTCCACGGCCTTGCGCGCCTGCTCGGCGGCGCCGAGCGCCTGGTCGTGCAGGGACTTGAGGTCCTCCAGCGACTGTTCGGTGGCGACCAGCTGGCTGGCGAAGGTCTGCGCGGTCTGTTCGTACTCGTCGGCCTTCTTGGCGTCGCCGCCGGCGCGGGCCTTGTCGGCGAGCACGAGGGCCTGACGGGTGGACGCCTGGAGGTTCTCGACCTCGCCGAGCGTGCGGTTGAGCTTGAGTTCAAGCTGGCGCTGGTTGCCGATGACGGCGGCGGCCTGCTGGACGAGCGCCTGATGCTGCCGCTGCGCGTCCTCGATCGCCTGCTGGATCTGCACCTTCGGGTCGGCGTGCTCATCGATCTTGGAACCGAACAGCGCCATCAGGTACTTCCAGCCCTTGACGAACGGATTCGCCATGTTGTCCATGTCCTCTCTGCGGCATCAACCCGGCCGACGCCGGCCCCGGCCGTAGCCACCGGTCCCCCTACATCCTGGCAGCCCAGTGCCACACCCGTCACGCCGACGTAAGCCGGAAAGTCACCGCGGCCCGGCGTCGGGGTCGGCGAGGGCCTTCCGCGAGACCTCGGCCGCCTCGGCCAGGCCGGCGCGCATCCCGTCGAGCTCGCCGGCCAGCTCGGCGACGCGGCGGGCGGTCAGCGAGCCGCCCTCCGTCGTGGCGTGCAGCGCCAGCAGCTCCGACATGCGGGCGACCAGGCCTTCGAGGCCCAGGACGGCCGCCTGCATCCGGGCGAGCAGCGCCGACCGGCTGTCGGCGAGCCGGCGGGCCACCTCCAGCTGGTCGATGATGGCCTGCCGGGAGCGCAGCTGCTCGTCGCGTACCGGCCCGGCGGGCGTGCGGGCCAGGGCCGCGTCGATCGCGGCGGCCTCCTCCCGCAGCCGGCCGGCGGCGACCCGGTCGGCCGCCTGCTCGACGAGCGTCACCTGCCCGGCGAGCCGGCGCAGGTCGGCGACGGCCTCGGCGGCCTGGTCGTCGATGTCGGCGATCTGGCCGCGCAGCACCGGGTCGGCGGGCGACTCGGTCTGTTGGTGCAGCGTGCGCAGGGCCGCCTCGGCACGCCGCAGCCAGCCGTCGGCCGCCCCGCCCGGGGCGGGCGCGGGCAACCCGGGCGCCGCGACCGCGGAGCGCCGCCGACCCACGCCGCCGAGCACCGCGTTGACGCCGTAGACGGCGCCGGCGATCCCGAACCCGACCGGCAGGGCCAGGATCGCCGGGCTGGCCAGGGCGGCGGTCACGGCGGCGCCGAGGCCGCCGAGGAGGCCCGCGGCCGCCAGGGCCCACGGGTCGGTCAGCTGCTCCCTGAGGGTCACGGCGGCCATTGTGCCTCAGCTAGAAGTTGCTCAACACCGCCACGAGCACCTTGTCGATGCTGGCCGGGTCGCGGGCGTCGTACGCGGCCGCGCGCGACGACTTGGCGATCGACTGCAGCGTCTCCAGGTCGGCCTGCTCCCCGTACGCGATCGTGAACACCCGCACGACGTTCTCGGCATGGCTGGCGTCGATGGCGCCGAGCAGCCCGGGAAGGTCGTTGTCCGGCGGGTACTCGTTGCGGCCGTCGGTGAGCACCACCACGGCGTTGATCCGGTCGGGCGCGAACTCGGCGGCCATCTTGGCCTGTGCGGCCCGCGTACTGGCGTAGAGGGCGGTGCCGCCCTCGGGCGCGAGGCCCTGGATCGCCGAGCGCAGCGCCGCGCCGTTGGCGCCGACGTCGCCCATGGGCGCCAGTTCCCGGTACGGCTGCGTCTGCCCGCTGCGCGGGGTGGAGAAGGCCCACAGGCCCACCTGGTCGTCCCTGGCGAACATGCCGATCGCCTGCAGCGCCGCCTTCTTGGCGAGCTCCAGCTTGGTGGTGCCGCCGCTGGTCAGCTCCTCCATGGAGCCGGAGGTGTCGAGCACCAGCAGGACGCGGGCCCGCTTGCGCTGGGCGTCCCAGCCCTCGAGCACCTTGGCCACGACGGGGGACGCGGGCGGGTTGACCACCGCGAACTTCGCCTCGGGCAGCAGGCCGTTGGCCGTACTGATGGCGGCGCCGGCCGAGCCGTCATGGCCCCGGAACGCGAAGTCCTTGAACGCGTTCTGCTGTGCCGGCTCACGCAGGAAGGCGAGGAAGTCCGCGGCGGCCGCCTTCTGCTCCTCGGTGGCGCTGGTCAGCACCACGTAGGGGTTGTCCGAGAGCAACGTGCCCTCGCGGGGGTAGATGGCCACGAGCGGCACGGTCGGCTTGCGGCCCTTGCCGGCGAGCGCCGGGTCGCCGGTGGGGTTGCCCTGGTTGTAGTCGTAGACCGACTTCTCCTCGACGGCGACCGCGCTGACGTAGGACATGCCCTGCCCGCGCGCGTCCGCCTCGGCGAGGTTGCTCAGGAAGGTCAGGGTCGTGTCGCCGTAGTGGACGACGCCCTGCTCGACGCCTTTGACGAACGACACGACCGACGGCTTGGCCACGTCGGCCAGCGTCAGGTCGTTGGCCCGCCCGGTGGCCGCGAAGTACGCGCCGATCGTGGCGTTCAGCCCGGAGGTGGAGAAGTGCGGGTTGGTCTTGCCGAGCTTGAACCGGCCCCACTCGGGGTGCCCCTTGCTCGCCCAACCGTTCGGATCCTTGGTCAGGTTCAGCACATCCGTCCAGCCGACCTGCTTGGTGGGCCAACCGAGCGCCTCGGCCATCGGCTTGGGCATGGCCAGCACGAGCGGGGTCTGCGCGATCGACGGCAACGGCCCGGCCGGCACGAGGTCGGGCCTGTCCGCCTGGGTGGTGCGCTGGCGCAACAGCGCCACCCAGGAGCTCGCGGCCGGGGTCCACACCTGCGGGACGGCACCGCCGTCGCGGGTCGGCTCCCACCCGGTCGCGAGGGCGTCCAGCGCGCCGCCGGAGGCCTTGGAGACGACGGTGACGTCCGCGCACCTGCCGTCGAAGCGCCGGTCGGCGGCGGCGTACGCCCCGGCCATCTGGGTGAGCAGCGCGGACTTCTCGCTGGACGCGGCGACCGTGAGCCCCACGCAGCCCTCGCGCTTGACCGGCGGCTTGTCCGCCTCCGTGGTGCCGTCGGACGGCTTGAGGAACAGGTACACGCCGATGACGGCCACCAGGCCGAGGACGACCGCGATGATCAGGGGGAGCGGCGAGCGGCGCCGGGCGGGCTGGTCGAAGACCACGGGCATCCTCCGAGGGGTGGGCCCCCCAGTGTGACAAACGCGCGCACGCGCTGGTCAGACGCCCAGCGGCTCCGGCTGGCGCGGGGCCGGCGGCGTGGGCCGGCCGTTGCGGGTGGCGCGCAGCGTGGTCTTGAGCGGGCCCTCGCGGTGCACCTGGACGGTGACGTCGCCGTCGGTGAGGCCGCCGTCGGGCGTCGGGGTGAGCACCTGGTTGACCTGCTCGGCCAGGGCCAGGGTGTCGCTCGCCTCGCGCAGCACGTCGGACAGTTGCGCGCCGAGGGCGTCGCAGATCGCGGCGAGCAGCTCGCTGGAGGCTTCCTTGTGGCCGCGCTCGATCTCGGAGAGGTAGCCCAGGCTGACGTTGGCCGCCGTGGACACCTCGCGGAGAGTGCGCTGTTGGCGCAGCCGGCGGGCCCGCAGCGCGTCGCCGATCACCCTTCGCAGCAGGATCATCGCCACACCCCCTCCACCCGCCGTGTCGCCAGGTTGACCGAAAGGGTACCCGCCCGGGGCGACATCGACATCCCTAACGTCGATCGAGTTCAGCCGGTCTCGCTCAACATCTCCAGTACCAGGCGTAACGCGGATGTGACTGTCCGCGATCGGACAGCTGCGCGCTCGCCGTCGATCTCGAGCCGGCGCACCTGCGTGCGCGGACCGGCCACCGCGATGTAGACCGTCCCCACCGGGACGCCGTCCTGCGGTTCGGGGCCGGCGACGCCCGTCGTGGCCAGGCCCCAGTCGGCCCCGCACCGCCCGCGCGCCCCCTCGGCCAGGGCCGCGGCCACGTCCGGGTCCACGGGCCCGCGCGCCTCCAGAAGATCATCTGGTACGCCCGCCAGCTCGGCCTTCAGCTCGGTGGCGTAGACGATCAGGCCCCCGCGGAACGCCCGGCTCGCGCCCGGCGCGTCGACCAGCGTCGCGCCGAGCAGCCCGCCGGTCAGCGACTCGGCGACCGCCAGCGTCTCCTTGCGCTGCACCAGCTCCTCGATCACCCGCGCCGGCAACCCACCGGCGTCCACCGCCTCCGCGGTCCGCGCGCTACCCATGCCGCTCATGCTGTCACCTCCGTGGCGCGCCACACGGTGTGCGCCCGCCAGGTGCGGTCCCACAGCGCCGCGCGCTCGTCCGGGTCCGTGTCGTGCAGGGTGAGACCGAACACCTCGGCCAGGATCGCGAACCACTCGCCGGGGTCGGTCACGTCGTGCCCGCGCACCCCGTCGGCGGTCACCCGCTCGAACACGCAGCCGCGCAACCGGTCGGCGCCGGCCGCCCGGCGCCGCTGCACGATCACCTTCTGCACGAACGGCGAGTCGGGCGACGTACTCAGGTAGGCGTGCATGTCCACGAACGCGCCGGCCGGCGCGAGCCCGCCCGCCATGTCGAAGCCGATGAAGCTGCCCAGCGGATCGTGACCGAAGCGCCACCCGCCGGGCGCCGCCGCAGACTCCCCCAGCGCGTACCTGAACGGCCCCTGGGCGTACTCCCCGGCGCGCAGCGGCAGCGGGTCGGCCGGGCCGTCGCCGAGGCCCACGTCCACCAGCCAGACGCCCGCCGGCTCGGCCGGCGTGGGCAGGCCGTGGACGGTCAGCGCCAGATGGTTGCCGGTCGCGCCGACCGGCGCGGGCGACGTGGCGGGCTGCACCCCGGCGAGGTGGCGGCGCACGTCGAAGCCCAGCGCTCCGAGCAGGCGCGCGAACGCGCCGTTGAGGTGGAAGCAGTATCCGCCCGAACCGGCGAGCACCCGGCCCACGGCGGCGTCGCGGTGGATGCCGTGCGGCCGACCGAGCTGGATGGTCAGGTTCTCGTACGGCACCCGGGCCACGTGCGCGCGGTGCAGGCGCGTCAGCCAGTCCACGGACGGCGGCGGGACCGGGCCGTCGTCGAGACCGAGCCGGCGCAGGTATGCCGCGATGTCGATGCCCACGCGTGCCACGCTAGCGGCCCGGTCCGTCAGTGTGTGGCCCCGCCGAGGTTGAGGATCACCACACCGGCGATGACGAGCAGCACCCCGGCGACCTTCGCGACGCTGAGCGGCTCGCCCAGGAACACCGCGCCGATCGCCACGATCGTCGCCGTGCCCAGCCCCGCCCACACGGCGTACGCGACGCCGACCTCAATGCCCTTGACGGCCTGCGCGAGGCACGCGAACGACACCGCGTACGCCGCGAACATCGCCACCGTGGGCACCGGCCGGGTGAAGCCCTCGGTCGCCTTCAGCAGGCTGGTGCCGAAGACCTCGGTGGCGATGGCGCCGAACAGGAACAGGTAGGCCACGAGCCCTCCTCTGATTCGTACGAGTGTACTAAAAGAGGGGTCAGTGACGCACGGTCGCCGCGCGGCGCGCGCGGCTTTTTCGTACCACGGACACGACGTAGTCCAGCCCGGTCGCGACCGTGACGACGACGGCGGCCGCCATGATCCAGTGTCCGACGACGACGAGGGCGGCCGGCATGGGCCACAGGTACCAGGCGATGGCCAGGATCTGCAGCACCGTCTTGACCTTGCCGCCCCGGCTCGCGGCCATCACCTCGTAGCGCAGCACCCAGAACCGCAGCGCCGTGATGCCCAGCTCACGGGCCAGGATCACCACGGTCACCCACCACGCGAGGGCGTCGTAGAGCGACAGCAACACCAGGGCCGTACCCGTGAGGGCCTTGTCGGCGATCGGATCGGCGACCTTCCCGAACGAGGTGACCAGGTTCCATGTGCGGGCGATCCAGCCGTCGACGAAGTCGGTCAGCGACGCCACCCCGAACGCGAGGCAGGCCGCGATCCGCAACTTCTCGTCCGTCATCTCCGAGGCCACGACCAGCAGCACGAAGATCGGGACCAGCACGATGCGCAGCAGGGTGAGCCCGTTGGCCAGGTTCACCAGCGGCGGGCGCTCGCTCATGGACGTCCGACTGCGTCGATGATCTCCATGGGCGCGGCGACGAGGTCCACCCCGTCGGTACCGGTGACCTTGGCTCGGACGAGGTCCCCGACCGCGAGACCCGGCAGGCTGGCGCTCAGCGTTGTCGAGCCGTCCACCTCGGGCGCCTGATGGGCCCCACGTCCCTCGATCACGCCGTCCCCGATCGACTCGACGAGCACCTCGACCTCGGTGCCGAGCCGGTCGGTGGCCCGCTGGTTGCACAGCTCCTCGGCCAGCATGCTGATCCTGTTGTACCGGCGCTTGACCGTCGCGGGCGACACCTTGTCGGTGAACCCGGCCGCCTCCGTGCCGTCCTCGTCGCTGTAGTCGAACACGCCGATCGCGTCCAGGCGCGCCTCCGTGAGGAAGCGCTCCAGCTCGGCCACGTCGGCCCGGGACTCGCCCGGGAAGCCCACGATGAAGTTCGACCGCGCGCCCGCCTCGGGGGCCAGGGCGCGGGCACTCTTGAGAAGGTCGAGGAACCGGTCGGTGGAACCGAACCGGCGCATCCGACGCAGCACGGCCTCGCTGGAGTGCTGGAACGACAGGTCGAAGTACGGCGCGACCTTGTCGGTCGTGGCGATCGTCTCGACCAGCCCGGGCCGGGTCTCGGCCGGCTGCAGGTAGGACACCCGCACCCGCACGATCCCCCGGGTCGCGGCCAGCTGCGGCAGCAGCTTCTCCAGGGCGCGCGGGTCACCCAGGTCCTTGCCGTACGAGGTCGAGTTCTCGCTGACCAGCACGATCTCGCGCACGCCGTCGGCGGCGAGCCACTCGGCCTCGGCCAGGATCTCCTCCGGCGTCCGGGACACGAACGCGCCCCGGAAGCTCGGGATGGCGCAGAACGCGCACCGCCGGTCGCACCCCGACGCGAGCTTCAGCGAGGCCACCGGCCCGCTGTCGAGCCGGCGGCGCAGCACCGTGCGCAGGTGCTTGGGGGTCGCGTCGTCCAACGGCAGCGCGGCGCCGTGGCCGGGCAGCGTGACAGGCGCGGCGCGGCGCTCGACCGGGGTCAAGGGCAGCAACGTACGCCGGTCGCGCGGCGCGTGGGAGGCGATCGTGTCGCCCGCGAGCACCTCGCTCAGCCGCTGGCCGATCTGCGGGTAGTGGTCGAAGCCCAGCACCGCGTCGGCCTCGGGCAGGCTCTCGGCCAGCTCCGTGCCGTACCGCTCGGCCATGCAGCCCGTGGCGACCACCTTCGCGCCCGAGTCGTGGGCCGCGAGCAGGGTGTCGATCGAGTCGCGCTTGGCCTTCTCGACGAACCCGCAGGTGTTGACGACGATGACGTCCGCACCGTCCCCGTCCGGGACCAGGTCCCAACCGTCGGCGTGCAGGCGCGCGGCGAGCTCCTCGGAGTCGACCTCGTTGCGCGCGCAGCCGAGGGTGAGCAGCGCCACCCGGCGGCCGGTGGGGTGATCGGTGACAGACATTGCGACAAGGTTACCGGCGGACCCGACCCGGCCCGCCGCGAGTGCCCCCCTCGGGTGGCCGCGTGCCTGGTGATCTGCCCCACCGGGCTGGCCCGGGATCTCACCATTGGCTAGCCTCGAATGTGAGCGACCACGTCCCCGGTCCGCTCCCGGACGAGCCGCACACCGTACCCGGCCCGCTAAGACGGTGCGCAGTGGATGTGTGTCATGTCCGAAGTCATGCAGGTCGTCGGCGCCCTGCTGATCCTCGCCGGCTTCACGGCCGCCCAGTTCGGCCGCCTCGACCCCAGGTCCCTGCCGTACCTCGTGGTCAACGTCCTCGGCGCGGGCGTGCTCGCCGTCGTCGCGGCCGTCGACGGCGACTGGGGCTTCCTCCTCCTGGAGGGCGTCTGGACGATCGTCTCGGCGGTCTCCCTGTTCCGCCTCACCCGCCGCCCCCACACCCCCCGCCCCGCGGACTGACCCGCGCACCCTCACCCCCTCGCCCTCCGCGTCCCGCTCCGGCCGACGTTTGGGCGGTTCCGCGCGTATCCGCGGGGCGGGTTAACACGCGGAACCACCCAAACGTCGGAGAGGGTGGGGTGGGGTGGGTGGGGCGGCGGGTCGGGGTGGGTGGGGCGAGCGCGCGGCGGACGGCAGGTAGGGCGTGTGCGTCAGCCGTCGCCGGCGATCTGGGCGCGGATCTCCTCGAGCTGATCGGGCTTGACGAGCACCTCGCGGGCCTTGGAGCCCTCGGACGGTCCGACGACGCCGCGCGTCTCCATGAGGTCCATGAGGCGGCCGGCCTTGGCGAAACCCACGCGCAGCTTGCGCTGCAGCATCGAGGTGGAGCCGAACTGCGAGGTGACGACGAGCTCGACGGCCTGCAGCAGCAGCTCCAGGTCGTCGCCGATGTCCTCGTCGATCTTCTTCTTGGTCTCCTCGGGCTTGGTGAGCACGTCGGGGCGGAACTCGGGCTCGCGCTGGTCCTTGCAGAACTTCACGATGTCGGCGATCTCGGCCTCGCTCACCCAGGCACCCTGGATGCGCTGCGGCTTGGAGGCGCCCATCGGCAGGAACAGCCCGTCGCCGCGGCCGATGAGCTTCTCGGCGCCCGGCTGGTCGAGGATGACCCGCGAGTCGGCCAGCGACGAGGTGGCGAACGCCAGCCGCGACGGCACGTTGGCCTTGATCAGGCCGGTGACCACGTCGACGGACGGCCGCTGGGTGGCGAGCACGAGGTGGATGCCGGCGGCCCGGGCGAGCTGCGTGATGCGTACCACGGAGTCCTCGACGTCGCGGGGGGCGACCATCATGAGGTCGGCCAGCTCGTCGACGATGACGAGCAGGTACGGGTACGGCCGGATGACGCGTTCGCTGCCGGGCGGGGCGGTGATCTTGCCGTCGCGTACCTTGCGGTTGTAGTCGTCGACATGGCGCACGCCGGCCGCGGCCAGGTCGTCGTAGCGCATCTCCATCTCGCGCACGACCCAGTCCAGCGCGTCGGCGGCCTTCTTCGGGTTCGTCACGATGGGCGTGACGAGGTGCGGAATCCCCTCGTACGCGGTGAGTTCCACCCGCTTGGGGTCCACGAGCAGCAGCCGCACCTGGTCGGGGGTGGCCCGGGCGAGCACCGACACCAGCAGGGAGTTCAGGCAGGAGGACTTGCCGGCGCCGGTGGCGCCCGCGATGAGGATGTGCGGCATCTTGGCCAGGTTGGCCACGACGAAGCCGCCCTCGATGTCCTTGCCCAGGCCGACAACCAGCGGGTGGTGGTCGCCGGAGGCCGACCGGGCGCGCAGCACGTCGCCGAGCGCGACGTTCTCCCGGTCGGTGTTGGGG
The DNA here is from genome assembly GCF_039528415.1 of Luedemannella helvata. NCBI lineage: Bacteria > Bacillati > Actinomycetota > Actinomycetes > Micromonosporales > Micromonosporaceae > Luedemannella > Luedemannella helvata. The sequence continues at coordinate 125,500 of NZ_BAAALS010000015.1, read as the reverse complement.
ATCTCCACGCCGACGGCCGACTTGCCGGGGATCGGGCTGAGGATGCGCACGTCCGGCGACTTCACCGCGTACGCGATGTTGCGGCTGAGCTGGGTGATGCGCTCGACCTTGACCCCGTGGCCGAGTTCGACCTCGTAGCGGGTGACCGTCGGGCCGCGGGTGAAGCCCGTGACGGCGGCGTCCACATCGAACTGCTCGAAGACGCCCTGCAGCGCGATGATGACCTCGTCGTTGGCCTTGCTGCGGGCCTTCGCGGCCTCGCCGGGGCGCAGCAGGGTCGCCGGGGGCAGCTTGTAGTCGCCCTCCAGCGGCGCGAGGGCGAGCTGCTCGGCCTTCGCCGGCGCGGGCGAGTGCTCGGGCGGGGCGGTGCGCTTGGCCGGCCGGGGCGTGGGGGCCGGCACCCGGGGCAGCGCGACCGTCTCGTGCCACTCCTCGACCGGCGGCTCGTCGAGGCCCTCGTCGCCCTCGTCGGCGAAGACGGCCTGCCGGCGCTTGGCGCCGGCCGAACGCCGGCGCACAGTCGCGGCGGCCGCGTCGGCGGCCGCGGTGGCGTTGCGCGGCGTCTCCTCCGTGGCGTACTCCGGAGGTGCGCCGACAAGGTAGTTCCACAGCGCCCACAGCCGGTGCGGCACCTGGTTGACCGGGGTGGCCGTGAGCACCAGGACGCCGAAGACGCCGAACAGGATGAGCAGCGGCACGGCCACGTACCCGGTGACCGCGGTCGCGAGGCCGGTGCCCACGCCGCGCCCGACCCACCCGCCCGCGTGCTCGATGAGCCACGCGTCCGTGGGCTGCTTCTTGCCCAGGTGCAGCAGGCCGGCTGCGGCGAGGCCGAGGGCGCCCCAGCCGACCAGCCCGCGACCCCGGTGGTGCTCCTCGTCGGGCGGCACGCGCATGAGCCGCACCGCTCCCACGAGCAGCAGCAGCGGCAGCACCTTGGCCAGCTCGCCGATGCTGAACCGGGCCGCCTTGGCCAGCCAGTCGCCGACCGGGCCGGCCGAGCCGAACCAGACGGCCACGGCGAGGATCGTCGACAGGGCGAGCAGGACCAGACCGGCGCCGTCGCGGCGGTGCTCGGGGTCGAGGTCGCGCGCGGTCGCGGCCTGCCGGCCCACGGCGCGGAAGCTCCACCCGACCGCGTGCGCGAGGCCCATCCACACGCTGCCGATCGCGGCGCCCAGATAGGACAGTGGGCCGCCGGCCGTGCGGCGGCGGGCGGTCGAGGCGCGCCGGGCGGTCGCCCGCCGCCCCTGGGCGGCGCTCGCGCGGGTGTTCGTGGCGCGGGTGGCCGCGGCCTTACGGGCCGATGTGGACCGTGCGGCGGCAGAACCACGCGACGAGGCGGCGCCGGAGCGCCGGCTCGCCGGAGAGGTACGGCCCGCCATGGTCACACGGTAGCGGGAAAGGGCCACGATCCCCCGCTACGACGCGCGCTCGCTGCGGGTGGCCCCGGCGGTCAGGGCACCGTGAGGATGACCGGACCGTCCGCGGTGATGGCCACGGTGTGCTCGGCGTGCGCCGCCCGGCTGCCGTCCACCGTGACGATCGTCCAGCCGTCGTCGGCCGTGGCGCACCGCCGCCCGCCGCCGGCCATGAGCATCGGCTCGATCGCGATGACGAGGCCTTCGACGAGGGGCCGGCCCCGGCCGGGGCGGCCGGTGTTGGGCACGTCCGGTTCCTCGTGCATGGCCGTGCCGATGCCGTGCCCGCCCATCCCGGCGGGCAGCCCGTACCCGTGGGACTCGACGAGCTGCTGGATCGCGCGCGAGATGTCGCCGATCCGGTTGCCGGGGCGGGCGGCCGCGATGCCGGCGGCCAGCGCCTCCTCCGCGGTGGCCGCGAGGTGTGCGGACGCGTCGTCGATCGTGCCGATGGGCACCGTGACGGCCGCGTCGCCGTGGTACCCGTCGACATGGGCGCCGCAGTCGATCGAGAGCAGGTCACCCTCGACGAGGGCCCGCCGGGTCGGGATGCCGTGCACGATCTGGTCGTTCACCGACAGGCACACCACCCCCGGGTACGGCGTGGGCGCCCACGCCGGGTGGTACCCGAGGAACGACGGCTTCGCGCCGGCCTCGGCGATCACCGCGGCGGCCAGCTCGTCGAGCTCGATCAGGCGTACCCCGGGCCGCGCGGCGGCCGCCACCGCGGCGAGCGCCCGGGCCACGACCCGGCCCGCCTCGCGCATGGCCGCGATCTCCGCGGCCGACTTCAACGTCACCATGCCGAGTATTTTAATACCAGGATTACAATCGACGCATGGTGCGTACCCCCCTGACCGCCGAGGAGCGCGAGCGCGGCCTCGCCCTCGGCCGCACGCTGCAACGGGCCCGCGGCGCCCGCAGCGCCGCCGAGGTGGCGCTCGCCGCCGGGATCTCGCTGGACACCCTGCGCAAGATCGAGCGTGGGGCCATCGCCACGCCCGCCTTCTTCACGGTCGCGGCGCTGGCCCGGGTACTCGACATCGATCTCAATGACCTGGCGGACCTGCTGTCCCCGCCCCAGGAGGCCCTGGCCTCGTAGGGCGCCGCGGGCTAGACCTCGACGACCGTGGGGACGATCATCGGACGGCGCCGGTAGGTCTCGTTGACCCAGCGGCCCACGGTGCGGCGCACGACCTGTTGCAGCTGGTGGACGTCCGTGATGTTGTCCTCGGCCGCGCGGTTGAGCGCCTCCGTGACCAGCGGCAGGACCGCGTCGAAGACGGCCGGGTCCTCGGAGAAGCCCTTCGCCGAGACCGTCGGGCCGCCCACGACCTTGCCGGTCACCGAGTCGACCACGACGGTCGCGGAGATGAAACCGCCGTCACCGAGGATGCGCCGCTCGGTGAGCAGGCTCTCGCCCACGTCGCCGACGGCCAGCCCGTCCACATACACGTAGCGGCTCTTCACGTGGCCGACCACGGCCGCCTTGCCGTCGACGAGGTCGACGACGTCGCCGTCCTCGCAGAGCACGACGCGCTCCGGGTCCACGCCCGCCTCGACGCCCAGCCGGGCGTGCGCGCGCAGGTGGCGCCACTCGCCGTGCACCGGCATGAAGTTGCGCGGCTTGACGACGTTGAGCAGGTAGAGCAGCTCGCCGGCCGGCGAGTGGCCGGACACGTGGACCTTCGCGACGTCCTTGTGCACGACGAACGCGCCGGCGCGCGAGAGCTGGTTGATGACCCGGTAGACCGCGGTCTCGTTGCCGGGCACAAGCGAGCTGGCCAGCACGACCGTGTCGCCCGCGCCGACCGAGATGTGCCGGTGGTCGCCCGTGGCCATGCGACCCAGCGCGCTCATCGGCTCGCCCTGCGAACCGGTCGACATGAGCACGATCTGGTGGGGCGGCAGGTTGGTGGCGTCGTCGAGGCCGACGACCAGACCGCCCGGGATGCGCAGCAGCCCGAGGTCGCGCGCGATGCCCATGTTGCGCACCATGGAGCGGCCGATGAAGGCCACCTTGCGCCCGTGCGCGTGCGCGGCCTCCAGGACCTGCTGCACGCGGTGCACGTGCGAGGCGAAGGACGCCACGATGATGCGCCCGGTCGCCTTCGCGAAAATGGAGTCGAGGACGGGGCCGATCTCGCGCTCCGGGGTCACGAAACCGGGGATCTCGGCGTTCGTCGAGTCGGACAGCAGCAGCGCCACGCCCTCGGCGCCGAGGCGGGCGAAGCCCGCGAGGTCCGTGATGCGCCCGTCGAGGGGCAGCTGGTCCATCTTGAAGTCGCCGGTGTGCAGCACCGTGCCGGCCGGCGTCTTGATGGCGACCGCGAGCGCGTCCGGGATCGAGTGGTTGACCGCGAAGAACTCGCAGGCGAACGGCCCCAGCCGCTCCCCCTGGCCGGCGTCGACCGTCAGCGTGTAGGGCTCGATGCGGCGCTCGGCGAGCTTCGCCTCGACCAGCGCCAGGGTGAACCGCGAGCCCACGATCGGGATGTCCGGCTTGTGCGCCAGTAGGTAGGGCACCGCGCCGATGTGGTCCTCGTGCCCGTGGGTGAGCACGATCGCCTGCACGTCGTCGAGGCGGCCGAGGATCGAGGTGAAGTCGGGCAGGATCAGGTCGACGCCGGGCTGGTCCACGTCCGGGAACAGCACGCCGCAGTCGACGATCAACAGCTTCCCGTCGTACTCGAAGACGGTCATGTTGCGGCCGATGGCGCCCAGCCCGCCCAGCGGGATCACCCGCAGCCCGCCCTTCGGCAGCGGCGGGGGCGCGTCAAGGTCCAGATGTGCCTCTGTCATGCCGTGGTCCCCCGCTCCAGCGGCAGGCCCGCGTCGGCGCAGTCGGCGCGCAACTGCTCGACCTCGGCCTCGGTCGCGTCGATCAGCGGCGAGCGCACCGGCCCCGCCGGCAGGCCGATCTCGTTGAGCCCGGCCTTCACGAGGATGGTCCCCGGCGCGCGGAAGATCCCGGTGAACAACGGCAGGAGACGCCGGTGCAGGTCGAGCGCCGTCGCCACGTCACCGTCCGCGTACGCCTCGATCATGAGCTTGGTGAGTACGCCCGTGAAGTGCGTCGACGTGCCCACCACCCCGACGGCGCCCACCGACAGCATCGGCAGGGTCAGCGAGTCCTCGCCCGAGTAGAACGCCAGGTCGGTGCGCTTGAGCACCCACGAGGCGGCGGTCAGGTCGCACTTGGCGTCCTTGACGGCCACGATGCGGTCGTGCTCGGCGAGGCGCACCAGGGTCTCGGTGGCGATGGCGAGGCTGGTGCGGTGCGGAACGTCGTAGACCATCACCGGCACGCCGGTCGCGTCGGCCACGGCGGTGAAATGGCGCAGCAGGCCCGCCTGCGGGGGCTTGTTGTAGAACGGCGTGACGACGAGCAGCCCGTGCGCGCCCGCCTTCTCGGCCGCGCGGGCCAGCTCGATCGTGTGCTGGGTGTCGTACGTGCCGACCCCGGCCACCACCTGCGCGCGGTCGCCCACGGTTTCCAGGACGACGCGCAGCAGCGCGTCCTTTTCGGCGTCGGTCGTGGTCGGCGACTCGCCGGCGGTGCCACTGATGATCAGAGTGTCGTTGTGCTGATTGTCAACGAGGTGGGCGGCCAGCCGCGCGGCGCCGTCGAGATCAAGGGCGCCGTCGTCCCGCATGGGGGTGACCATGGCGGTGATCAGGCGGCCGAACGGCCGCGGCGCGTCGATGGCGTGCGTCATGCACATAAACCTAGCGGACCCTCGCCCGCGCCTCGGGGCCGTATCGGCGACTGTGGGCAACCGTCGCGGCCCGCCCGCGTGGGCGCGCCGCGCCGCATTTTCGGCACCGACCGCGCGACACGAGGTTTTGTCCCGAATGAGGCCGCCCCAACAGCCGAAACCTGCTGCTCGCCGGGGGTCCACCACCGGCGCGTAACTGTCTGGTAACGGACAGCCGTCCGCGTCAGCCCTCGTGGGCCAGCGGGCTGGCCGCGATCTCCGTGCCGTCCGGCAGGGAGGAGATCGTGAAGTCGGCGAAGACGTTCGGCGCCACGTTCTTGAGCTGGCGCAGGCACTCCACGGCGAGCTCGCGGATCTCCACGTCGGCGTGCTCGGTGGCGCGCATCGCGATGAAGTGCCGCCAGGCCCGGTAGTTGCCGGTCACCACGATGCGCGTCTCGGTCGCGTTGGGCAGCACCGCGCGCGCGGCCTGCCGGGCCTGCTTGCGACGCAGGGTCGCGTTCTCCACCTCCGCGAAGCGGTTCTCCAGGCCCGCGAGCAGGTCGTTGTACGCCTGCACGCTCGCCTCCGTCGCAGCCACGAACAGCTTGTGCAGTTCCGGGTCGTCCGCGATCACGTCCGGCTCGATCATGGCCGCCTGCCGTTCCGGCACGTACCGCTGGGACAGCTGCGAGTACGAGAAATGGCGGTGGCGGATCAGCTCATGGGTGAACGAGCGCGACACCCCGGTGAAGTAGAACGTCACCACGCCGTGCTCCAGCACGGACAGGTGGCCCACCTCGAGGATGTGCGCGAGGTAGCCGGCGTTGGTCGCCGTGGCCGGGTTCGGCTTGGACCACGACTGGTAGCACGCGCGGCCGGCGAACTCCGCCAGCGCCTGCCCGCCCTCGGCGTCCGTCGACCACGGCACCCCCGCCGGCGGATCGAAGTGGGTGTATCCAATGAGCGTCACCTGCGGCTCGACCATCTCCGGCATGGCGACACAGTAGCCCGCCTGGCCAGAGGACCTCTATCCGGCACGCACCCTCCCACAGCCCGGACACGTGACGCCAAAGTGCCGTTGTGATGACGCCATGGATGATGTCATGATGGCGTCATGGATCTGACGACGTACCTCGAAGGTCTGCGCCGCGACCTGAACGCGGCGGCCGCCCCGGGAGGGCCCGAGGTGGCCCGCGCGGCGGACCTGATCACGGGCGCACTCGAGGCTCCGGCCCGGCTGGTGCTGCTGGAGGCGCTCACGGACGCGGCCGCCGAGATCACCTCGCGGCTCGACGGACCGAGCGTGGAGGTTCGCCTGCGGGGCCGCGACGCGCAGTTCGTGGTGACCCCACCGGCCGCGACCCCGCCCCCGGCCGCGCCGCCGGAGTCCGGCGCTGACGGGGCCGCGCCGAACGCGACCCCGCCCACCGGCGCCCCGGAAGCCGAGACGGGCGACGTCGCCCGCATCACCCTGCGCATCCCCGAAGGGCTCAAGGCCGCCGTGGAGCGCGCCGCCGCGGCCGAGGGCGTCTCGGTCAACACCTGGCTGGTACGGGCGGTCAACGCCGTCCTCAGCGGCCCGCCGCCGATGCCGCCGCCACCCGGCGGCTGGGGCCCCGGGCCCACCCCGCCCCCCGGCTGGCCGGGCGGCCCGCAGTGGCCGGGCACCCAGTGGCCGGGCACCGGCCGCGCCACCCATGGGCCGGGGCACCACGTCACCGGCTACGCCCAGGCCTGAGGAAACGAGGAGCGAACCATGACCGCCCATCACAACCAGTACGAGTTCCCGACCGCGTCGCCGCTGACCGCCGTGGTGAAGCTCGGCGCGGGCCTGATCACCGTGACCGCCGAGGAGCGCGCGAGCGCCGGCGTCACGGTCACCCCGATCGACGACAACGAGGCCGGCCGCTCCGCGGCCGAGCGTACGAAGGTGGAGCTGCGCGGCGACGAGCTGCTCGTCGAGGCGCCCGACCTCGCGGGCGGCTGGCCGCTGCGGCGCGGCGCGAAACTGCGCGTGGAGGTCCGGATGCCGGTGGGCTCGTCCCTGCGGGCCCGCTCGGGCTCCTCGGACGTCCGCTGCGAGGGCCAGCTGCGCGACGTGAGCCTGCAGAGCGGCTCGGGCGACCTGACCCTCGGTGAGGCCACCGGCGAGGTGTCGGCGACCACGGGCAGCGGCGGCGTCAACGCCGGTACGGTCGGCGGCTCGCTGCGCGTGATCACCGGTTCCGGCGATGTCGCGGCCCGGTGGGTCGGCGAGGCCCTGTCGGTGAACAGCGCCAGCGGCGACGTGTCCGTCGGCGAGGTCGCCGGCAGCGTCAACATCAAGTCGGCTGCCGCCGAGGTGCGCCTCGGCGCGGTCCGCGCCGACGTGAAGATCAATACGGCGAGCGGGGACGTGGTGCTCGGGGTGCCGGCGGGCACGCCCGTCTGGCTGGACCTGCATTCGCTGTCGGGCGACGCGCGCAGCGAACTCACCCCGACCGGCGCGCCCGCCTCCGGCCAGCCCGTCCGCCTGCAGGTGCGCTCCCTGAGCGGCACCATCCGCGTCCACACGGCGGTCCCTACGGCCGCGTCCTGACCGCGCCGCGTCGTGGGGGTCGGCCCCGTTCCCGGGGACCGGGTCGGCCCCCTCGACCCCGGCGCGCTAGACGTACAGCCAGGTGAAAGGCGCCCAGGGCAGGTTGCGCAGGACGGTGAACACCATCCAGATGCCCAGGAAGATGGCCACCACCTTGGACGTGATGCGCGGCGCGGGCAGCGTGCGGCCGAACGCGGCCTGCGCGAACCACGCCACGTAGATCCAGACGATGAACGGCGCCGCGAACACCGCGAGGGCGTGGTGGCGGGCGGCGGCCGGCAGGTTGGCGTGCATCAGGTAGTAGAACGCGCGCGTGCCGCCGCAGCCGGGGCAGTCGAAGCCGGTCGTCAGCTTGATCACGCAGGTGGGCATGCTGGACGCGTTCGAGTCCGTGGGGTCGGTGGCGAGCACCAGTGCCGCGCCGCCCGCGAAGCACGCGGCCACGCCGACCGGGCCGGCCCAGCCGGGCAGCCAGTTGACGAAACCGCTCACGGCGCGGGCGAACCGGCCCACGGGTGGTGCCACGTACTGCGGCATCGGATAGGCGCCCGCGTAGTGCTCGTGGTCGTGGTGTGGGGAGCCCGCGTCGGGGGCGCCGGAACCACCGCCGGCCAGCGTCTGCGTCACGCCCTACACCGTACCTCCCGATCGCCGCAGTGCGGCCGCGAGCGCCGGCGCGAGGTCACCCGCCTCGGGCGGGGCGATCTCGCCCAGTTCGAGCCACGCGGCGAGGTCGCCGAGCGCCCGGGCGAGCGCCGGCGCCACGTCGGCGACCGGCCGGCCGGGCTCCAGCCAGGCGCCCGGCACCCGCAGCACGCCCGCGCGCCGGTCGGCCTTGAGGTCCACCCGGGCGACCAGCCCGTCGCCCAGCAGGAACGGCAGCACGTAGTAACCGTGCACCCGCAGGTGGGCCGGCACGTAGATCTCGATGCGGTAGAAGAAGTCGAACAGCCGCTCCGTGCGGTCGCGCTCCCAGATCAGCGGGTCGAACGGGCTCACCAGCGTGGCCGCGTTGATCTTCCGGGGCAGCTTCGCGTCCGCGTACAGGTACGCCCTACGCCGCCAGCCGGCCACCGTGACCGGTCGCAGCGTGCCCTCCTCGACCAGCTCGGCGACCGCCCGCCGGGCGCCCTCGACCGGCAGCCGGAAGTAGTCGCGCAACTCGACGTCCGCGGCCACCCCCAGCGCCGCCGCGGAGATCCGCATCAGTTCCCGGTACGCGTCCGCGTCGCTGGGCGTGGGCGTGTCCAGCACGGCCTTCGGCAGGACGCGCTCCGTCAGGTCGTACCTGCGGGCGAAGGCGCCGTCGCGGGTGGCCGCCGAGATCTCTCCGCACCAGAAGAGGTATTCGAGGGCGTGTTTGGCCTCCGACCAGTTCCAGCCCCAGTCGGTCTTCGGCCGGCGGGCGTCCTGCTCGACCTCGGCGGCCGTCACCGGCCCCTTCTCGGCCACCTCGTCGCGGACCCAGCGGACGAAGTCCGGCCGCTCGGTGGCGATGCGGCGCATGCCGCCCCACGCGTCGTCGCGGGCCCGAGCCATCCGCCAGCGCAGCAGCGGCTGCAGCGTCACCGGCAGCAGGGACGCGGCATGCCCCCAGTACTCGAACAGCTCGCGCGGGCGGCGGTAGGCGGCGTTGTCGAGCAGCGTGGTCGGATAGGCGCCCAGCCGGCTGAACAGCGGCAGGTAATGCGCGCGCTGCAGGACGTTGACCGAGTCCATCTGGATCACGCCGGTGCGCCCGACGACGCGGCGCAGGTGCGCGCGGCCGGGTGTCCCGGTAGGGCGGCGGTCGGCGAACCCCTGGGCGGCCAGCGCGATGCGCCGGGCCTGGGAGAGCGAGAGGGAGTCGGACATCGCCAGCAGGCTAGCCGCCGGGTCCGACACAGGGCCGCTACGGGCGCTGAGCGACCGTCCGCGGGCGCGCCACGACCGGTTCGAGGACCTCGATGTCCGCGACACGCTCGGCGGTCGCGCGCACCGGCAGGCCGACGAGCAGGGCGAGGCTGGCCCAGACGTACGCGTTGGACAGCAGCCAGCCGACCGGGGTGTCGTACGCGTCGCTGAACTCCCAGACGAGGCGGCTGCACAGCAGCACGTACACCGCGCCGAAGAAGGCGAGCAGGCCGGCGCGGCGACGGGTGGTGGTCGCCGCGGCGGCGCGGTCGATCAGCAGGACCAGCGCCGGGCCGAGCCAGACGAGGTGGTGCACCCAGGTCACCGGGCTGATGAGGCAGCCCAGCACGCCGGTGAGCGCGAACCCGGTGAGCTCGTCGCCGGCCGCGACGGCGCGCCGGCAGCGCACGGCCCACACCGCGAGGCAGGCGAGGACGAGCAGCCCCCACAGCGCGGTCGAGGGGTGGTCGGGATTGAGCCGGGCGACCGCGCCCTGCAGCGACTGGTTGGAGATGAAGGCCAGGTCACCGACCCGGTCGGTGTTCCAGAGGGCCTCGGTCCAGAACACCATCGACATGTCGGGGGTCACGACGGCGGCCAGGACCGTCGCGCCGGCCGCCGTGGCGGCGGCCACGATGGCGGCCCGCCACCGCTTCGTCACCAGCAGGTACACGATGAAGATGCCCGGGGTGAGCTTGATCGCGGTGGCCAGCCCGATGCCGACGCCGGCCCAGCGTCGCCCGCGCGCCACGCCCAGCAGCAGGTCGGCGCCGACGAGCGCGAGCAGCAGCAGGTTGACCTGCCCGAAGTTGACCGTCTCGCGGACCGGCTCGACCGCGATGGTCAGCGCGGCCGCGAGCCCGAGGGCGTACCAGGGGGTCCAGCCTTCGCGGCGCACCGTGGGTGACAGCAGCCACCAGAGCACGAGCAGGGTCGCGGGCACGGTGGCGGTGACGCTGACGACCTGGGTGGCCGTCAGGCTGAGCAGCGCCATGGGCGACATGACGAGGGCGGCGAACGGCGGGTACGTGAAGCCGTAGTAGCTGTTGGGCACGACGAAGTCGTAGAGCGGGCCCTGCCCGGACACCCAGTAGTTGATCGCGCCGTAGTAGACGCGCAGGTCGAAGAAGCCGTGCCGGGCGGACGCGACGGCCGCGAAGGCGCCCGCGATCAGGGCCAGACCGACCACCGCGGTCACCCGCCGCCACGCCATCGACCCCTCCCTCCTGCTCCCGCGCCGTACCCACGCCCGTAGGCTCACCAATCATGGCGCTCGGGTATGTCCGCGACGCGCGTCCCGACGACGCCGGCGAGATCGCGCGAATTCAGCTCAGCACATGGCGGCACGCCTACAAGCGGATGCTGCCCCGGCGGGTCCTCGACGAACTGGGCGAGGAGTGGATGGCGCAGCAGTGGCTGGCCGCCATCACCGAGCCGCCGTCGCCGCGCCACCGCGTGCTGGTCGCGGTGGAGCAGGCTCAAGGATCTTACCTGGTCGGCTTCGCGGCCTCGGGCGACGCCGACGAGGCGGCGCTGGCCCCCGACGAGGCGCTCGAGGACCTCGGCCCAGGTGTGGTGTCCATCACCGACCTGCTGGTCGAGCCCCGCTGGCAGCGGCGTGGGCACGGCAGCCGGCTGCTCGCCGCGAGCGCGGACCTGTGGCGCGAGGACGGCTTCACCACGGCGTTGGCGTGGGCGTTCGACGCGGACGTCGCGATGCTGCGCTTCCTGGAGTCGGCCGGCTGGGCGCCGGACGGGACCACCCGCGCTCTTGACGTCGACGACCTGCTAGTGCCGCAATCACGACTGCATGCGGGCTTAACGTGAAGCATCTGGCAAGCTGATCAGCCGTGAAGACCCGCAGAGCCATCCGCACCGGCGCGGGCGCGCTAGTCGCCGCCGCCGTTCTGTTTGTCATGACCGGATGCATGAAGATGAACGTCGACTTCAAGATCGAAGGCGACTACGTCAACGGCACCATGATCATGGCTGTCGACAAGAAGCTCGCCGCCATGAGCGGTCAGACCGAAGATCAACTCGTCGACGAGATGACGAAGGACGCCCCGGACGAGCCGGGCGTCACCAGCGAGAAGTACGACGACGGCACGTTCGTCGGGAAGAAGTACATCTTCGACAAGACGCCGCTGGACAAGATGTCCGACAACTCGGACGCCGACGAGTTGAAGATCGTCCACGACAAGGCCGCCAAGACGTACACCGTCACCGGCACGATGGACCTGACCGAGATCAAGAACGACGATCCCACCACAGCGGCGATGATGGGCTCGCTCGACATCAAGATCGCGATCACGTTCCCCGGCAAGGTTCGCGAGCACAACGGTGAGCTGAACGGCACCACGGTCACGTGGAAGCCGAAGGCCGGCGAGAAGACCGAACTCAAGGCCGTGGCGGAGGAGGCCTCCGGGCTCGCCGCGCTCACCGGCGGCTCCTCCTCGAACACGACGCTCATCGCGGCCGCGGTCGGCGGCGGCGTCCTGCTGCTGATCATCATCATCGTGGTGATCGTGCTGCTGAGCCGCCGCAAGAAGCAGCCCGCGTACCCGACGGACGCCTACGGCGCGCAGGCCGGGTACCCGGCGCCCGCCCAGGGCGGCTACCCCGGTTCCCCCGGCGGCTACCCCGCCCCGACCGGCTCGCCCGCCGGCTACCCGACGGCCCCGCAGCCCGGCGGCTACCCCGCTCCGGGTTCCCCGGTGGCCCCGCAGTCCGGCGGCGGCGTCTACGGCGGCCAGCAGGGCCAGGGCTACCCGCAGCCGCAGCAGCCGAACTACCCGCCGCAGCAGCCGCAGTACCCGCCGCAGCAGGGTCAGGGCTACCAGCAGACCCAGCCGTACCAGCCGCCGCAGCAGGGCGGCTGGCCGCCGAACCAGCCCGGCGCGTGACGCAACGCTGACGACGAGGGGCCGGTGGCGCGATCGCGCCACCGGCCCCTCGTCATTCGGGCTAGAGGCCGAGCAGCGGCCCCAGCCCCACGGTGAGCCCCGGCCGCCTGGTCGCCGCGCGGACGGCCAGCAGCACCCCGGGCATGAACGACTTGCGGTCGTACGAGTCGTGCCGGATGGTCAGCGTCTCCCCGCCCGTGCCGAAGAGCACCTCCTGGTGGGCGACGAGCCCGGTGGCGCGCAGCGAGTGCACCCGCACGCCGCCGACGTCGCTGCCGCGGGCGCCGAGCATCTCCTCTTTGGTGGCGTCGGGCACCGGGCCCAGGCCGGCCTCCTCGCGCGCCGCCGCGATCAGCTCCGCCGTACGCAGGGCGGTGCCGCTCGGCGCGTCCACCTTCTGCGGGTGGTGCATCTCGACGATCTCCACGGACTCGAACCAGCGCGCCGCCCTGGCGGCGAACTCCATCATGAGCACGGCGCCCACCGCGAAGTTCGGCGCGATGATCACGCCGAGGTCGGGTTTGTGGGACAGCCACTGGCGGACCCGCTCGTAGCGCGTCTCCGTGAAGCCGCTCGTGCCCACGACCACGTTGATGTTCTGGTCGATGCACCAGTGCAGGTGATCCATGACGATGTCGGGCGTGGTGAAGTCGATGACCACGTCGGCGCCGGCGTCGGCGATGTTGAACAGCCAGTCGCCGGCGTCGACCATGGCCACGAGCTCCAGGTCGGGCGCGGCGTCCACCGCGCGGCACGCCTCGGCGCCCATGCGGCCGCGCGCGCCCAGGACGCCGACGCGGATGGGCTCGGCCGGTTGCAGTTCCTCAGTCACCGGCCCAACCTATCGGAAAGGCCGCGCGGAGCGACTCAAGCCTTCCAGCCCGCCGACTTCGCGAGCTCGAGCGCGTACTCCGGCATCCACTGCCCGGCCGCCGGGCCGCCGTTGCACTCACCGTCGGACTCGCCCACGACCTTCACCCACAGGTACGCGTCGGCGTTCTTGTACTTCGTCTTGCCGGTCGGCTTCGCCCCGAGGGCGCGCCCGGGCGGGTTGCACCACTCCCCGCTCGCGCCATTGCCGTTGCGGCTGGTGTCGATGACGTACCCGTGGTCGCCGGGCAGCATGGCCGCGAGCGATTCGCCGTACTCACCCGACTTGGCGGTGGTGACGAAGTTGGAGACGTTGAGCGCGAAGCCGCGCGCCTCGGCCACACCGGCCTTCTTCAGCCGCGACGCCATCTCGCCGGCGCTGAGCCAGTTGGCGTGCCCGGCGTCGAGGTAGGTGACGGCGCCCGTGCGCGACAGCCTGTCGACCGCGTGCCTGAGGTTGGCGTAGCGGGCCTCCACGTCGCCGCACAGCTGCGCGAGCGCGTCCGGTTCGAGGATCACCACGGCCTTGTCGGAGCCGACCCCGGCGGCGAACTTCGTGATCCACGTCTTGTACGCCGCGTCGCTGGCGGCGCCGCCGCCCGAGTGCCCACCGCAGTCGCGGTGCGGCATGTTGTAGGCGACCAGGACGGGCACGGCACCCTGCGCTTTGGCCGCGGAGATCACCGTGCGCACGTCGCCGGTCGGGTCGGCGTTCCACTCGCCGAACCAGATGGCCACCGGTGTCGACGCCATCTGCCGCATGATGGCGGCGTCGGCCGGGCGGCCGGCCTCCCACGCGCGGGCCTGGCCGGCGGCGTTGTCGTTGGGCCCGTAGAACCTGACGCCCGCGAGCGGGTTGCCGGACGCGGACGCCGAGGCCTTGGGACTCGCTGACGGCTTGGCGCTGGCGGAGGGTCTGGCCGTGCCGGACGGCGCCGCCCCGGACGTCACCGGGCCACCCGTCTCCGACGCGGCCGTGCCGGGCGGCACGGGGTCCGAGCCCGTGGTGAGCACCACGACGACCGCCGCGGCCAGGAGGGCGAGCGTGGCTGCCACGCCCAGCCACATGCCGGGCGGGTGACTCGGCTTGCGCCGGTGCGAGGCGACCCTCCGCTCGGTCGGCGGGGGCGACTGCCGGGTCAGGGTCACGGATCTCCCGAGGGGTGGGGGCACCCACAGGTTACAGGTCGGGCAGCGAGGACCCGATCGCGGCAAGGGACATGGGGCGGGTCAGCACCTCGGCGGCGACCGCGCGCACGTCGTCGGGCGTGACCGCGTCGACCCGCGCCAGCAGGTCGTTGACCGACAGCAGCTCGTCGTAGAGCATCTCGCTCTTGGCCAGCCGGGTCATCCGCGAACCGGTGTCCTCCAGGCCGAGCACCAGCGCGCCCTTGAGCATCCCCTTGCCCCGGCGCACCTCCTCGTCGGTGAGCCCGTCGGCCGCCACGGCGGCCAGCTGCTCGCGGGCCAGGGCGAGCACCTCGTCGACCTTGCCCGCCGCGCATCCGGCGTACACGCCGAACAGGCCGCTGCCGGAGTACTGCGCGGTGTAGGAGTAGATCGAGTACGCCAGCCCGCGCTTCTCGCGGATCTCCTGGAACAGCCGCGCCGACATGCCGCCACCGACCACGTTGTTGAGGACGCCCAGCGCGAAGCGCCGCTCGTCGTCGCGGCTCAGCGCCGGGCACCCGAGGAGCACGTGGGCCTGCTCGGTGTCCTTCTCGCGGACGAGCACCCGCGGGGCCGGGGACTGTTCGGGCGCCGGGTCGGCGCGACGCGGCAGCGGGGCGGCCGGGGCGGCGAACCGGTCCGCGCGGCCGATCACGTCCTCGACCAGGCGTACGACGGTGTCGTGGTCGAGGTTGCCCGCGGCCGCGACCACGAGAGCCGGACCCCGGTAACGCTCCTCGTAGAAGTCCAGAATGGACCGCCGGCTCATCGCGCCGATGGTCGTGGGCGTGCCGGAGACGAGCCTGCCCAGCGGGTGCTCGCCGTAGACGGCCTCGGCGAACAGGTCGTGCACCTCGTCGTCGGGCTCGTCGTCATGCATGGCGATCTCTTCGAGGATCACCCCGCGCTCGGTCTCGACGTCGGCCGCCGCGAGCACCGAGTCGGTGAGCAGGTCGCCCATGACGTCGATGGCCAGCGGCAGGTCCGCGTCCAGGACCCGGGCGTAGTAGCAGGTGTACTCCTTCGTGGTGAAGGCGTTGGTCTCGCCGCCGACGGCCTCGATGGTCGACGAGATGTCCAGGGCGGTGCGCCGGCGGGTCCCCTTGAACAGCAGGTGCTCCAGGAAGTGCGAGACGCCGCCCAGCTCGGGCGACTCGTCGCGCGACCCGATCGGCACCCACATGCCGACCGACACGCTGCGCATCGCCGGGATGGCCTCGGTGAGCACGCGCACGCCGTTGGGCAGCACGGTGCGCCCGACGGTCCCGCCGAGCCGGTCGTCGCCACCCATGCTGTCGTGGGCGCGCGCATTGCCGGCAGGACCGCGGCGGGCGCGGTCGAAAGACCGCGCCCGCCCCGTGCTGCTGATGTCGCCGCGGGAAACCCGCACTGTGTCCTACTCCCTGACCTGGTACGTGTGACTAGCTGTGCCGGGTGCGACGGCGGCGCTCGCCGCCCTCGTCGCCCTCGCCACCCTCCCGGGGGGCACGCTCCTCGCGCGGACCACGGTCCTCGCGCGGGCCGCGGTCGCCACGGGGACCCCGGTCGCCGCGGTCGCGGTCGCGCGGGCCACGGTCGCCGCGGTCGCCACGCTCGCGGGCGGGCCGCTCCGCGCCCTCGGGCGCGGGCGCGCCCTCCGGCCGCACCTTGTCCAGATAGATCTTGCCGCGCGAGTCGATCTCGGCGATCTCGACCTCGACCTTGTCGCCGACGTTGAGGAAGTCCTCGACCTTCTCCACCCGCTTGCCGTCGCCCACCTTGGAGATGTGCAGCAGGCCGTCGCGGCCCGGCATCAGCGAGATGAAGGCGCCGAACGCGGCCGTCTTCACCACGGTGCCGAGGAAGCGGTCGCCCACCTTCGGCAGGGTCGGGTTGGCGATGGCGTTGATCCGGTCGACCGCCGCCTGGGCGCTCGGGCCGTCGGTCGCGCCGACGTAGATCGTGCCGTCGTCCTCGATGGTGATGTCGGCGCCGGTCTCGTCCTGGATCGCGTTGATCATCTGACCCTTGGGCCCGATGACCGCACCGATCTTGTCGACCGGGATCTTGACGGTGGTGACGCGAGGCGCGTAGTCCGACATGTTCGCCGGCGCGCCGATGGCCTCGCTCATCACGTCGAGGATCGCCTGACGGGCCTCGTACGCCTGCTGCAGGGCGCCGGCCAGCACGTCCGACGGGATGCCGTCGAGCTTGGTGTCCAGCTGCAGGGCGGTCACGAAGTCGCGGGTGCCGGCCACCTTGAAGTCCATGTCGCCGAACGCGTCCTCGGCGCCGAGGATGTCCGTCAGCGTCACGTAGGTGGTCTTGCCGTCGACCTCGTCGGAGATGAGGCCCATGGCGATGCCGGCGACCGGCGCCTTGAGCGGCACGCCGGCGCTCAGCAGCGCCATCGTGCTGGCGCAGACCGAGCCCATGGACGTCGAGCCGTTGGAGCCGAGGGCCTCGGACACCTGGCGGATCGCGTACGGGAACTCCTCGCGCGTGGGCAGCACGGGCAGCAGCGCCCGCTCGGCCAGCGCGCCGTGGCCGATCTCGCGGCGCTTCGGCGAGCCGACGCGGCCGGTCTCACCCGTGGAGTACGGCGGGAAGTTGTAGTTGTGCATGTAGCGCTTGGTCTTGGCCAGGCCAAGGGTGTCAAGGGTCTGCTCCAGGCGCAGCATGTTGAGCGTGGTGACGCCCAGGATCTGGGTCTCGCCGCGCTCGAAGATGGCTGAGCCGTGCACCCGCGGCAGCACGCCGACCTCGGCGGTCAGCGGACGGATGTCGCGCAGGCCGCGGCCGTCCATGCGGATCTGCTCGCGCAGGACGCGGGCCCGGACCTCCTTCTTGGTGACCGACCGGAACGCCGCGGTGATCTCCTTCTCGCGACCCTCGAACTGGGGCGCGAGCTGCTCGAGCACCCGCTCCTTGATCCGGTCGAGCGCCTCCTCGCGCTCCGCCTTGCCGGCGATCTTGAGGGCCTCGGCGGTCTCGGCGCGGGCCGCGGCGTCCACGGCCGCGAACACGTCGTCCTGGTAGTCCAGGAACACCGGGAACTCGGCGGTCGGCTTCGCGGCCACGGCGGCCAGCTCGTCCTGGGCGCGGCACAGCTCACGGATGGCGGGCTTGGCGGCCTCCAGGCCGCTCGCCACGACCTCCTCGGTCGGGGCGGTCGCGCCGCCGGCCACGAGGTTGACCGTGTGGTCGGTGGCCTCGGCCTCGACCATCATGATCGCGACCTCACCGTCGGGCAGCGTGCGGCCGGCCACGACCATGTCGAACGTGGCCCGCTCCAGCTCCTCGTTGGTCGGGAAGGCGACCCAGGTGCCGTCGACGTGCGCGACGCGGGTGGCGCCGATCGGGCCGGAGAACGGCAGGCCCGACAGCTTCGTCGACATCGAGGCGGCGTTGATCGCCACGACGTCGTAGGGGTGGGCGGGATCCAGCGCGAGGACGGTGCAGACGACCTGGACCTCGTTGCGCAGGCCCTTGACGAAGCTGGGACGCAGCGGCCGGTCGATGAGCCGGCAGGTGAGGATCGCGTCCTCGCTGGGCCGGCCCTCGCGGCGGAAGAACGAGCCCGGGATGCGGCCCGCGGCGTACATCCGCTCCTCGACGTCGACCGTCAGCGGGAAGAAGTCGAACTGGTCCTTCGGGTGCTTGCCGACCGTGGTCGCCGAGAGCACGACGGTGTCGTCGAGCTGCGCGAGGACGGAGCCGGCGGCCTGCCGGGCGAGGCGGCCGGTGGAGAACACGATCTCGCGGGTGCCGAACGACCCGTTGTCGATGATCGCCTTGCTGTGCTGGGTGCCGAGATTGGTCTGCTCGGTCATGTGTGGATGAACTCCCTCAATGTGTGCGGGGCACGCCGTGGGGAGCGGATCGCGGTCGGTCTTCGATCGAAGCCTTCGCAGGCGCGCTGGCGCCTTCCGGAGGCCACTACCGAGGACCGATCACGTGAGCCGGAGTCGTCCGCTCGGCTCCCCGTTTGTCGTCAGATGCCCCTGTGGTGTCCGCGGTGCGTCGGTCTGCGCCTGTCGCGCCCGACGCGCCCGCTGTCGACAAGTGTCTCATTGGACGGCGGGGGAGTGACCGGCGATCCGCCAACCATCTCCCCCGCCCAACCGCTGCTAGCGCCGCAGGCCGAGCTTTTCGGCGATGGCCCGGCGGCGCGCGATGTCCTTCTTGGCCAGGTAGGCCAGCAGCCGGCGACGCTGGCCCACGAGGATCAGCAGGCCGCGGCGGCTGTGGTGGTCGTGCTTGTGGAACTTGAGGTGCTCGGTGAGCGTGTTGATGCGCGACGTCAGCATCGCGATCTGAACCTCGGGCGAGCCCGTGTCCTGCGCGTTCGCGCCGAACTCCTCAATGATCTTGGCCTTCTCGGCCGTGTCGAGCGCCATACTCTCCCTTATCTGTTGGGCGTGGAACGAGCCCCGCACCCGCGGCGTCGAGCAGGCACGCGGAGCCCACCGGTTACCCGGCGTAGCCCCAAGGCTAACAGACGCGTACGGCGGCCCCCGCCATGCCGGTACCGCTACGCCGGGTCCGCCAGGAGGGCCCGCGTGCGGGCCACGTCGTCGTCGATCTGGGCGATCAGCGGGTCGATCCCGTCGAACCGCAGGGTGTCGCGCAGCCGGGCCACGAAGTCCAGGCACACGCGCTCGCCGTACAGGTCGCCGTCGAAATCCAGGGCGTACGCCTCGACACGCCGCTCGCGCCCCGAGAACGTCGGGTTCGTCCCGATCGACACGGCGGCGCGCAGCGGGCCGGCGCCGTGCCGGGTGCCCAGCCACGCCGCGTACACCCCGTCCGCGGGCACGGCCGCGTACCGGCCGGGCAGCAGGTTGGCCGTCGGGAAGCCCAGCTCGCGGCCGCGCTGGTCGCCGCGGACCACCACGCCCTCCAGGCGGTGCGGCCGGCCCAGCGCGGCCGTCGCGGCCGCGATGTCCCCGGCGTCGACACAGGCCCTGATGTACGTCGAGGAGAACAGCGTCGGCTCGCCCCCGCCGCCCGCCAGGTCGGGCTTGTCGGCACTCACCAGCGGGGCGCCCTCGACCGTGAAGCCGAAGCTGCGCCCCAGCCGGGCCAGCAGCGCCACGTCGCCGGCCGCCCGGTGGCCGAAGCGGAAGTTCTCCCCCACCACGACGGCCGCCGCGTGCAGCGACTCGACGAGCACGTCGTGCACGAAGGTCTCGGCCGGCAGCCGGGAGAAATCCGCGGTGAACGGGATCACGCAGAGCACGTCGACACCGAGCGCCTCGATCAGCTCCGCCTTGCGGGCCGGCTCGGTCAGCACGGCGGGGTGCGAGCCGGGCCGCACGACCTCGGCGGGGTGCGGGTCGAACGTCACCACCACGGAGGCGACGCCCAGCTCACGGGCGCGCGCGACCGTGTGCCGGATGATCTCCTGGTGACCCCGGTGGACCCCGTCGAACACGCCGATCGTGACCACCGACCGGCCCCACCCGCCGGGCACCGCACCCAGACCCCGCCACCGCTGCATCCGCTCCCCCTCGCCGTTCCGCCGGCTGTCAGGCCGGCGCCAGCACCACCTCGGGCCGGGCCCGACCGCCCCGCTCCGACACGATAGCGACCACCTCACCGCCGGGCCCGAACACCGCGTACGGTCCGGCGATCCCGGCGGCCGGCAGGAGCCCGCCGTGACTCAGGACGGTCGCGTCGTCGGTGTCGACGTCGCGGCCGGGCAGGCACCGGCGCGCGGCGGCCGCCAGGCCGAGCGTCACCACGGGCTCGCCCCGTTCCGCCCGGGCGAACAGCTCGTCGAGCCCGACCGCCTCCGTGAGGGTGAACCCGCCCACGGCCGTGCGCCGCAGGGCGACCAGGTGCCCGCCCACCCCCAGCGCGGCGCCCAGGTCGCGGGCGATGGCCCGGATGTAGGTCCCGGACGAGCAGGTGACCTCGATGTCCACGTCGCGCCGCGCCCCGCCGTCCACGGGCCGGATCTCCCCGACCTCCAGCCGGGAGATCGTGATCCGGCGGGCGGCCAACTCGACCTCCTCGCCGCCGCGCACGCGGGTGTACGACCGCACGCCTTTGATCTTGATGGCGCTGACTGAGCTGGGCACCTGATCGATCTCTCCGACGAACCCGGCGAGCGTCCGGCGGATGGCGTCGTCGCCGACGTGCGCGGCGGACGCCTCGGACACCACCTCGCCCTCGGCGTCGTCCGTGACGGTCGTCTGCCCGAGGCGGATCGTGCCCAGATAGGTCTTGTCGGTGCCGATCACGTACGTGAGCAGGCGGGTCGCCCGTTGCACGCCGACCACGAGCACGCCGGTCGCCATCGGGTCGAGCGTGCCGCCGTGCCCGACCCGCCGGGTACGCGCCGCCCGGCGTACCCGCGCCACGACGTCGTGCGAGGTCATCCCCGCCGGCTTGTCGACGATGATCAGCCCGCCCGGCTCCGGCCCCGCACTGTCCCCACTCACGCCCCGTAGCCTCTCATCCGCCGCGCGGGCGGCCCCCACCCCGGCCACGCATCGAGGGGGCCATTTGGGGGAACCGCCGTGACCTGCGGTGACGTACGCTCACCTCAACCCGTCGCTGCCGACGGCGCACCAGGTTCGAGCGCCCACCCCCCGGGCGCCCCACTTCCGGAGCCCCCGCCATGAGCCCACGTCCGCACCCCGCCGATCCCCGGGGCGCCTCTTCCGATCCCTCCGACCCACTGGTCGAACTGCAGGTCTGGGGCGCGCGCGTCGAGCGCCAGATCCGCCGCGAGCACCGCCGCGCCCAGTTCGCCGACCGGGCCGCCGCCACGGTGCGCCGGCACACCGGCGAGCTGCGCGAGACCGACTGGCTGCTGCTCGGCGTCGCCATGGTGACCGCCGTGACGACCTCGGTGCTGCTGGCCCGCTTCACCCCGACGATCTGACCGGCCGCTAGCCGCCGGGGGCGCCCGCCACCGCCCAGCACCCGCCCGCCATCCGCGCGAGCAGGCCGGCCAGCCGCACGACGATGAACACGGTCAGGGCCGCCCACAGCCCGCCGATGCCCAGGTCGAGGCGGTACCCGAGCCAGATCGCCGGCAGGAAGAAGACCAGGGCGGCGACCAGCGTGAGATTGCGCAGGAAACCGACGTCGCCCGCGCCGATGAACACGCCGTCGAGCGCGAACACCAGCCCGGCCAGCGGCAGCATGCCGACGAACCAGGGCCACGCCACGAGGGCCCGCTCGCGCACCTCCGGGTCGGCGCTGAACAGCCCGGGCAGCACGAACGCGCCCGCGCCGATGAGGACCGCGAGCCCCAGCCCGCACCAGCCGCCCACCGCGGTGAGCCGGCGGGCGGTGCGCCGGGCGGCGGTGACGTCGCCGCCGCCGAGCGCCGCGCCGACCAGCGCCTGACCGGCGATCGCGACCGCGTCGAGGGCGAGCGCGCACGCCGACCACAGTTGCAGCGCGATCTGATGCGCCGCGAGCGTCGCCGCGCCGTAACGGGCGCCGACCGCCGCCGCCGACAGGAAGCAGGCCTGGAAGGCCGCGCCCCGCACGAGCAGGTCGCGGCCGACGACGAGCTGACGGCGCAGCGTGCCCGGGTGGGGCGCGAGCGGCACCCCGGTCACGACGAGCGCGCGCACGAACAGCGCCCCGCTGAGCGTCTGCGCGACCACGTTCGCGATCGCGGAACCGTTGAGGCCCAGCCCGAGCGGATAGACGAGCACCGGGCACAGCGCGGCGGACAGCACGTTGGCGCCCAGCACGTACCACATGGGACGGCGCAGGTCCTGCACCCCGCGCATCCAGCCGTTGCCGGCCATGGCCAGCAGGATCCCGGGCGCGCCCAGGGCCGCGATGCGCAGCCAGCCGACCGCGGCCACCGCTACGCCGTCCTCGGCGTCTCCCGCGAGGGTACGCACGACCGGCTCCGCCACGACCTGGGCGAGCAGTGCGACCGTGACCCCGGCGGCGAGGGCGAGCCACGAGGCCTGCACGCCGTCGACGACGGCGGCCCGGCGGTCGCCGGCGCCGTACAGGCGCGCGGCACTGCCCGTGGTGCCGTACGCCAGGACGACACCGAGCCACGCGACGAGTCCGAGCAGCCCACCGCCGATCGCGAGGGCGGCCAGTTCGGCACTGCCGAGGTGGCCGACGACGGCGGTGTCGACGAGGACGTACAGCGGCTCGGCGGCGAGCACCACCAGGGCCGGCAGGGCCAGTTCGGCGATGCGGCGCGCCGACGGCACACCGCCCGTGGCCGGACGCGCCGGGACGTCGGGCGGCGGGCTGACGCCGACCGGATCGTCAGTTACCAGTGCCGGTCCAGCGACTGCTGCACCGCCTGGTGGGCCGCGTCGGCCTCGCCGTTGGTCGGGTACGCCGCGCGGCGGCGCCGGGGACCGGCCGTCGGCGCGGCCAGTGCGGCCAGCACGTCCGTGTCGGCGTTGGCAGGTGTCACCGCCGGCGTGGACGCGGGCCAGGCGGGAGGCGCGCCCATGGCGCGGGGTGCGGTGACCACAGCGGTTGCCATGGTGGGGTCCTTCCAGTTCGCGTGAGGCTGCGCTCCGGGGACACCGGCGCCGGGGTCTCCGGCCTGCGGTCCACGGGTGGTGTTCGGCGGCTCGGCCACTGTGGATGGGCGGCCTGCCCGCTGCGGTCGACGTCGGTCCGTCTGCATGCGTCCCGGCCAGCGCTCATCACCCGCGGCGGGGAGCTGGCCTACCCGAGGGAGGTCCCGCCGCGGCGGCGAAGAATCAGCCTGCTGCGCACGTCGTCTAAGTTATCGTTCAGGTCCAGAATCTGCGCAGCCTTTCCAGATACTGAGAGAAACTCTCGAATCTGTGCAGCTCAGCGGGGCGTCAGCGGGCGAAGAAGTGCCAGCCGACCCACCACCAGAATCCGTACACGCCGATGCGACCCACCGGAATGCGACTGACCTCGAAGCGCAGGATGGCCGCGGTCAGGTCACCGAACGTCGGGATGGTCGACCCCGGCCGCCGCGCCAGCACCTCGACGACGAGGAACGCCACGCCGGCCACGGCGAAGAGGCCAATTATGATCATGGTGGCGACGCTCATCGGCGGACCAGCCCCCAGAATCCGGCCAACCACACGAAGTAGCAGGCCGCCCGGGCCAGATACCCGTCCAGCACCGGATCGGCGAGCAGCGACAGCGTCGGGTGCGCGGGATCCTTGCGGCTGAACGTGTACAGCTCCACGAGGGCGAGGGTGAGCACGGGAACGAGCCACGCCAGCGCGCCCCGCCGCAGCCGGGTCGGAGCGGGCCTGCGGCCCAGCCGCCCGGCCAGCCCGAGCCAGCACATCACCCCGCCGACCAGCACGACGAGCAGGTTGGCACTCAACGAGAAGGACGGGAACAACCCGCCCAGCAACGCGATGACCGCGAACACCGGCAGCATCACCTGGGCCCGGTCCCACCCGGGCGCGCCGGCACCGGTCTCCACCGTGACCGGGCGCGGCTGCTCCATGGATCGATTGTGCCGGCACGAGCGCACGCCAGGTAGCGCAGTTACCCCGAAAGAACCCTGATCTTCGTGCCGGCCCGCCTCAGGCGGACAGCTCGCGGTCCACGGCGGCGAACAGGTCGGCCAGGGTGCCCCGCCAGGTGAAACCGGCCGCCAGCCGGTGCCCGCCGCCGCCGAGCGCCATGGCGACCGCCGCCACGTCGTTGGCGCCCTTGCTCCGCAGGGACACCGACCACTCGTCCTCGCGGATGGGCTTGGCCAGGCAGGCCACGTCCGCCTCCGCGACCGTACGGACGACGTCGATGAAGCTCTCCAGCACGTGGGCCGGCTGGTTGTGCCGGGCCAGCCCCGCCAGGTCGGCGTGGGCGTAGACGATGCCGCGCCCCCGCGCCCCGGCCGGGTCGAGGCGGGCGCTGTCGAGCACCTCACCGAGCAGCCGCACCGCCCCGAAGGGCCGGCTGTCGAACAGCTGCCGGGACAGCTCGGCCGGGCGCAGCCCGGTGGCGATGAGGCGGGCGGCCAGCTCGTGCACGGCGGGGGTGGTCGCGTCGAACTTGAACGACCCCGTGTCCGTGCTGAGTCCCGTGTAGAGGCACGTGGCGATCGGCTCGTCGTAGGTGACGCCGAGGCGCTCAAGCAGCGTCGCGGCGACCTGGGCCGTGGCCGCGGCCGTCGGGTCGATGAGCCGGATGGCGCCGAAGCCCGGGTTGCTGGCGTGGTGGTCGAGCACGATGGACGTACCCGCCGCGTCCAGTGTGGAGGCCAGTTCGGCCAGCCGGGAAAGGCTGGCCGCGTCGAACGTCACCATGAGGTCGGGCGCCGGGTCGGTCTGCGCGGGCGGCACCAGCAGATCCTGCCCCGGCAGGAACCCGAAGACCTCAACCAGGTTGTACGGCTCGCCGAAGCTCGCGCGCACGTTGACGAAGCCCAGCTGGCGCAGCCCCAGCCCGAACCCGAGCATGCTGCCCAGCGCGTCGCCGTCGGGGTTGATGTGGCACGCGAGCACCACGGACGCCGTGCGGGGCAGCCCGGACACGGTGGCCACGGCGGCCGCCCAGTCGGCCTCCGTCACGGCGACGGCCGTCGTGCCGGCTGTCACGCCGATCATCCGCGGTCGTCAGCGGTGGACGCCGCCTCGTCGGGGTCCTCGTCGTCCTCGGCGACCCGGTAGGGCTGGGGCTCGCCCGCGTAGCGGGCGCCGGCCGCCAACTGCTGGACCCGCGCGTCGCGCTCGGCGGCCTCCGCGAGGAGTTCGTCGATCTGCTTGGCGTGGTCCTGCACGTCGTCGAGGATGAAGGTGAGCGTCGGCGAATGCCGGAGCCCGAGGGCGCGCCCCACGGTGCTGCGCAGCAGCCCTTTGGCACTGTCGAGTGCGGCCGCGGTGCCCGCCTGGGCGGCCGAGTCGCCGAGCACGGTGTAGTAGACGGTCGCGTCGCGCAGGTCACCGGTGATCCGGGCGTCGGTGATGGTGATCATCCCGAGTCGGGGGTCCTTCACCTGGGTGCGCACCGCCTCGGCGACAAGCTCGCGCACGCGCTCGGCGTGCCGACGGATCTTGGCCGGATCGGACATTCTCCCCACCTCCCGGCTGTGTGATCGGCTGGGTGTTGCTGGCTTGCTGGCTGACCGCGTCCGACAAACGCCGGCAGCGTTGACCTTACCCCGATAGGGGCGTCAGTCATCCTCCCCGTAGAGCCGCCGACGGGCCGACAGAAGCTCGACCTCCGGCCGTCCGGCGATCATCCGTTCGCACGAGTCGAGCACGTCGGTGACGTGCCCGGTGTCGCTGGCCACGATGGCCGCGCCGATCTCCGTGCGGCCGTGACGGTCAAGGTAGCCGACCTCCGCCACCGCCACCTCGAACTTGCGCAGCGCCGCGACGATGGGTCGCACGTACGAGCGCTTGTCCTTCAGCGAGCGGCAGTCCCCCGGCAGCAACATGTCAAAGACGATCGTGCCCGTGTACAAGCGGCGCTTCCTCCGTGCGGGAAACGGGTGCCACGCCGGGCGCCGGCACGAGGGCCGGCGCCCGGGTGGTCACGTCAGCTGCGCGGCTTCTCGCGCAGCTCGAAGGTTTCGATGATGTCCTCGACGCGGATGTCGTTGTAGTTGCCGAGCGTGATGCCACACTCGTAGCCCTCGCGGACCTCCGTCGAGTCATCCTTGAACCGGCGCAGACCGACGATCGACAGGTTGTCGGCCACCACCGCGCCGTCCCGGATGAGCCGGGCCTTCGCGTTGCGGCGGATGAGACCGCTGCGCACGATGCAACCGGCGATGTTGCCGAACTTGGACGAGCGGAACACCTCGCGGATCTCGGCCGTACCGAGCTCGACCTCCTCGTACACCGGCTTGAGCATGCCCTTGAGGGCCGCCTCGATCTCCTCGATGGCCTGGTAGATGACGGTGTAGTACCGGATCTCCACGCCCTCGCGGTCGGCGAGGTCGCGCGCCTGGATGGTCGGGCGCACGTTGAAGCCGATGATGATCGCCGTCGAGTCCGAACCGGACGCGCTGGCGAGGTTGATGTCGTTCTCGGTGATCGCGCCGACACCCCGGTGAATGATCTTGAGTTGGATCTCGTCCGGGATGTCGAGCTTGACCAGCGCGTCCTCGAGAGCCTCCACCGAACCGGAGACGTCACCCTTGATGATCAGGGCCAGCGAGGTCTTCTCGCCCTCCTTGATCTGCTCGAGCAGGGTCTCCAGCGTCGCCCGGCGGCCGCTGTTGGCGAACTGCGCCGCGCGCTTGCGCGCCTGGCGCTGCTCGGCGATCTGGCGGGCGGTGCGCTCCTCCTCGGTGACGAGGAAGTTGTCGCCCGCGCCCGGCACGGCGGTCAGACCCAGCACCAGGACCGGCCGGGCCGGACCCGCCTCGGCGACCACGCGGCCGTTCTCGTCGAGCATCGCCCGGACGCGGCCGTACGCCTCGCCCGTGACGATCGCGTCGCCGACCTTGAGCGTGCCCTGCTGGACCAGCACCGTGGCGACCGGGCCGCGGCCGCGGTCGAGGTGGGCCTCGATCGCGATGCCCTGGACCTTGCCGTCCACGGGGGCCCGCAGGTCCAGCGCCGCGTCCGCGGTGAGCAGGACGCCCTCCAGCAGCCCGTCGATGTTGATCCGGCTCTTGGCCGAGATGTCGACGAACATGGTGTCGCCGCCGTAGTCCTCGGCCACGAGGCCGTACTCGGTCAGCTGCTGGCGCACCTTGGCCGGGTTGGCGTCCTCCTTGTCGATCTTGTTGACGGCCACCACGATCGGCACGTCGGCCGCCTTCGCGTGGTTGAGCGCCTCGATCGTCTGGGGCATGACGCCGTCGTCGGCCGCGACCACCAGGACCACGATGTCCGTGGCCTGCGCACCACGGGCACGCATGGCGGTGAACGCCTCGTGACCCGGGGTGTCGATGAAGGTGATCGCCCGGTCCTCGCCCTCGTGCTGCACGTGGACCTGGTACGCGCCGATGTGCTGGGTGATGCCGCCGGCCTCGCCCTCGACCACGTTGGCCTGCCGGATCGCGTCCAGCAGCTTGGTCTTGCCGTGGTCGACGTGACCCATGACGGTGACCACGGGCGGCCGGGAGACCAGCCGGGTCTCGTCGATCTCGGCGTCGAGGTCGATGTTGAACTGCGCGAGCAGCTCGCGGTCCTCGTCCTCGGGGCTGACGATCTCCACCGTGAACCCGAGGTGCTCGCCGAGCAGCAGCAGCGTCTCGTCGGAGCACGACTGGGTCGCCGTGACCATCTCGCCCAGGCTGAACATCTCCTGCACGAGCGGACCGGGGTTGGCGTTGATGCGGTCGGCGAAGTCCGACAGCGAGGCGCCGCGCGGCAGCCGGACGACCTGGCCGTTGCCCCGCGGGGCGCCCGAGCTCATCGTCGGGGCGGACAGGTTGTCAAACTCTTGACGCCGCTGCTTCTTGGACTTGCGGCCCTTGCTCGGACGACCGCCGGGGCGCCCGAAGGCACCACCCGCGCCGCCGCCGCGACCACGGCCGCCGCCACCGCCACCACCGGGGCGGCCGACGCCGACGCCACCGCCGCCGGGCGCGCCGCCACCACCGGGACCGCCGCGGTAACCACCGCCGCCACCGCCACCACCGGGACCGCCGCGGAAACCCCCGCCGCCACCGGCCGGGGCACCCGGACGGGCGCCGCCACCACCGGGACCGCCGCGGAAACCGCCGCCACCGCCGGGAGCACCCGGACGGGCGCCGCCACCACCGGGACCGCCCCGGAAGCCGCCGCCACCCGGACCGCCGCCCGGACGACCCGGACGACCGTCACGGTCACCCGGACGGCTGGGCCGCTGCGAGGGCATCTGCGACGGGTTCGGCCGGGGGCCGCCCATCGACAGCGGGTTGGGCCGGGGCGGCATCGACGCCGGGTTCGGCCGCGGCATGCCGGCCGGGGTCGGCCGCGAGCCGCCGGCCGCCGGGCCACCGGGGCGCGGAGCCTGCGGGCTGATGCCGAACGGGTTGTTGCCCGGGCCACGCGGCGCGGGACGCCCACCCGGGGCGCCGGGCGCGCCGGGACGCGGAGCGCCCGTGCCCTGTGCCGGCCGGCCGGCCGACGGCGGGGCCGCCGGCTTGGGGCCGGGCACCGGCGGCTTCGCCGGGGCCGGGCCGCGCTGCTGGGCCGCCTTCACGGCGGCCTCCTGCTCAGCCTTGAGGGCCGCGGCGCGCGCTTCGGCGGCGGCGACCTCGATGTCATGTGCGCTCGTCGGCTTGACGGCCGCCGGCGGCGGGCCGGGCACGGCCGTCTTGCGGGCCGGGCCGGGGCCGGTCGCGGGCGCCGCCTTCTTGGGCGGCGCCGGTTTGGCCGCCGACTTCGGCGCGCCGCTCGGCGCTGCCGGCGCCGAGGGGGTGGCCGCGGAGGGCACAAAGACCTCCCGCAGCCGGCGCGCGACCGGAGCCTCGATGGTGCTCGACGCCGACTTGACGTACTCGCCCATCTCGGTCAACTTCGCGAGCACTGTCTTGCTGTCAACCCCGAGCTCCTTCGCGAGCTCGTGTACGCGGGGCTTGCCTGCCACTGCACTCCTCATCCAGAGGTCGGCGGGCAGCCCCCGCTCGACCTCACTAGGGCACGTGAAGCCTGATCATTTCAGCGACTTCATCGGGTGCTCATGTGTGTCGTCCTACCTTGCGTCTCCGGGTGGGCGGGCCCCACCAACGGCATGTCCGAACGCCTCGACGTACGCCGCGACCGGCCCGGCGTCCACGACCCCGGTCAGGCGCAGCGCGCGGCCGAAGGCGCGCCGCCGCTCCGCTTGCGCGAAGCAGGCCGGATCGGGATGCAGGTGAGCACCGCGACCCGGCAACCGACGAGCATGGTCCGGCACGAGCCGCCACTCGGGCGACCCCACCGCGACCGCGCCGCCGGGCGACGCCTGGTCGGCGACCGCCGTAGCGACAACTCGAAGCAGTTCGGAGGCTGCCGCGCGCTTTCGACAGCCGACGCAGGTGCGCACCACGGGCGCGGACACGATGCCGGTCCCCGGTCGATTGACCAGTCCCGACGCCATGTCTGAGTCCCCAGCTGGCACCGCCGTCGAATGTGCGGCCGACCGCGCACGACGTACCACTGAGAAAGTCTACCCCGTGCGCCGGACACATCCGCCGGCCGGCTCAACCCTTCGCGGTGTCGGCTCAGTCCCCGACGGCCGCTGCCGGGGCGGCGGCCGTCTCGGTGTCGGGCCGGATGTCGATGCGCCAACCGGTCAACCGGGCAGCCAGGCGGGCATTCTGCCCTTCCCGACCGATCGCCAGGGACAGCTGGAAATCGGGCACGGTGACCCGGGCCGTGCGGCTCGCCTCGTCGACGACCTCCACACGCAGCGCCTTGGCCGGCGACAAGGCGTTGCCCACGAAGGCCGCGGGGTCGTCGGACCAGTCGATGATGTCGATCTTTTCGCCGTTGAGCTCGCTCATCACGGCGCGCACCCGCGCGCCCATCGGCCCGATGCAGGCTCCCTTGGCGTTCACGCCCGGGGCCGTGGACCGCACCGCGATCTTCGTGCGGTGACCTGCCTCACGGGCGATCGCCGCGATCTCGACCGTGCCGTCCGCGATCTCCGGTACCTCCAGCGCGAACAGCTTCTTGACCAGACTCGGGTGCGAACGCGACAGGGTCACCTGCGGCCCGCGGAAACCCTTGGCCACGTGGACGACCACGCATTTGATCCGCTGGCCGTGCTCGTAGACCTCGCCCGGCACCTGCTCGGCGTGGGGCAGCATGGCCTCCAGCTTGCCGAGGTCGACGCTCACGATGCCCTTCTCCGAGCGGCCCTCGTGCGCCTGGATGATCCCGGTCACCAGGTCACCGTCGCGGCCGACGTACTCGCCGTAGTGCACCTCGTCCGTGGCCTCGCGCAGCCGCTGAAGGATCACCTGCTTGGCGGTCATGGCGGCGATGCGGCCGAAGTCGTGCGGGGTGTCGTCCCACTCGCGCACCAGCTCGCCGTCCGGGCCGTACTCCTGTGCGTAGACGGTCGCGCCGCCCGCCTTGTCGATCTCCACCCGCGCGTGCGGGTGCGCGTGGTCCGTGTGCCGGTACGCCGTGAGCAGCGCGGTTTCGATCGCGGCGAGAATCGTCTCGACCGGTATCTCGCGCTCCTGCGCCAGGGCGCGCAGCGCGGCGAGGTCGATGTTCACGCCTCGTCCCTTCCCTTTCCGTCCTCGTCATCAATCATCTCATCGATGATCAGCTCGTCGTCGGTCTCGTCGTCCTCGTCGCCGGTGAACTCCTCACCGATGTCCTCGTCGGCCAGCTCGGCCAGGCGGGAGAACTCGATCTGCACATGACCCTGGCCCAGGTCACCGAAGGCCAGCTCGTGCCGGGTGCCGTTGACGTCCAACGTCACGCCGTCGGCGGCCACCGCGACCACCCGGCCGGTCAGCATCTTCTCGCCGGCCTTGACCTTGACCAGCCGGTTCACATTGCGCCGCCAGTGCCTCGGGAGGGTCAGCGGACGGTCGACGCCGGGCGAGCTGACCTCCAGCTGGTACGCCTCGGCGGTGAACGCGCCCCCGCTCAGCTCGGCCTCGTCCAGCGCCGCCGAGGCGGCCCGCGAGATCTGCGCCACATCGTCGAGGCTGATCCCGTCCTCGCCGTCGACGACGACCCGCACGACATGGGTGCGGCCCATCCGGGAGACCTTCAGCTCCTCCAGGTCGAACCCGGCGTCGCGGACCACCGGCTCGATGACGTCATGCAGCCGGGCCCGCTGGGCGGCCAGGTCCTCGCCGCGCGGCGGCCGGGCGTCGAACCCGTTGCCGCCCGACTTCGGTGCCCCGCCCCGGGCGCCGCCGGCGCCGTCGCGCCGCGAGCCGGCACCCGCGCGGCCGGACCCGGAAGCGCGCTGCGAGCCGCGCTGCGGGCCGGAACCCGACCCGGACGGCGACGCCGCGCGTCGTCCCTGCTGCGCCGCCATCGCCAACCTCCGTCGCACGTCTTGCGTTGTCGTCAAGCCCACTACCGTTGCCGCCCGCACCTGCCCGGTGCCTCGGCCCGCCCCCGCGTCGGTGCCCCCACCAGCGGCGGCCCGCCGCGTACTGCCGGCCGGCCGCTGTCCCCGATCGCGCACCAGCGACCGGCGGCTATGAGCCTAACGCTCGGACGGGCCCACGCGTGCCAGCCGCTGCCGCATGACACGCTGCGACATCACCCGGCCACGCCACGGCGCCGGATACCGCGCCTCAGGGGCACCCCCGCGCAGCTATTGATCATCCTGACACCCGATCGGCGCGACCGCGAGTTGCCTGGCACGATGGCCAGGTGCCTTCACCGGAGATCCCTCCCGCGCCCGGCTCCCCGCCCCGGCCGACGCGGCGTGGCCTGCTGCGCGGGGCCGGCGCCCTCGCGCTCGGCGCGGTGGTCGCGCCGGCCGTCGTCGTGCCCACGCTCGCGGGGTGCTCCACCGGCGGCGACGAGATCGAGATCCCGGGGGCGGCGGCGCTCGCCGACCTGGTCGCCGGCACGGCCGACCTCGTGGGCCGCTACGACGCCGTCATCGCCGCGTACCCGGCGCTGGCCGCGCGGCTCACCCCGTTGCGGGACAACCACCGCGCCCACCTCGAGGCGCTGGCCTCGACGCTCGCGCTGGAGCAGCCGGCCCCGAGCGCGCAGCAGGCGCCCCCGGGAGGCCAGAGCGCCGCGCTGAGCAACCTGGCCGCCGCCGAGAAGTCCGGGCGCGCCGACGCGGTCGGGGCCTGCCTGGCCGCCCCGGCGCGGCTGGCGCCGCTGCTCGGCTCCATCGCGGCCGCCCGCGCCAGCCACCAGGAGGTGCTCAAGTGAGTGACGCCAACGCCGCCCTCGCCGCCGCGCTGACCGCCGAACACGCGGCGATCTTCGGGTACGGCGTGGTCGGTGGGCACCTCGACAACGCCGGCAAGGAGACCGCCCGCCGCGCCGACACGGTTCACCGGACGCGCCGCGACGCGCTGATCGCTCGGCTGGCCAGCACGTCCGCGACGGCGCCGCCAGCCGCCCCGGCGTACACGCTGCCGTTCGCGGTCACCAACCGGTCGTCGGCCTACAAACTCGCCATCGCCATCGAGGAGGGCACCGCGGAGGCGTGGCGGCTGGCGATCGCGGCCACCACCGGCGACGTGCGCAAGGTCGCCCTCGACGCGCTCATCGACTGCGCGGTGCGCGCCACGGGCTGGCGGCGCGCGGCCAAGCTCACCCCGACCACCGTGCCGTTCCCGGGCGTACGCTCGTGAGCCCGTCCCTCGGGGTGGGCGCGGTGGCCCGGCGCCTCGGCAGGTACCGCTGGTTCGGCGTCGTCGGGCGCGCGTACGTGCCGCTGGACCGGCTCGTGGCCCGGCTGACCCGGGGGCGGGCGACCGCTCTGGGCCTGCCGTCGCTGCTGCTGACCACCACGGGTCGCCGCTCCGGCGAGCCGCGCACCCAGCCGCTGCTGTACGTCGCCGACGGCGACGACTTCATCGTCATCGGCTCCAACTGGGGCCAGACCCGCCACCCGGCCTGGACGGCGAACCTGCTCGCCCAGCCGGCCGCGGTGGTCGACGTGCGCGGCCGGACCGTGCCGGTACGGGGCGAGCTGGTCACCGGCGAGGACCGCGACGAGCTGTGGGCGCTGCTGCTGCGTGCCTGGCCCGCGTACGCCACCTACGCCGACCGCGCGGGCGGCCGTGAGCTGCGCATCTTCCGGCTGCGCCCGGCCGCCGGCGGCTGAGGCCGGCTGCCCGCGCGCCGCACACCTTGTCCGACGCACGGCCGCGGCGACAGCTAACTGACAGCGCGGTGCGGCGAACCGACACCATGCGGGCGTCCGGTTGGCCACAATGGGCGCGTGCCGCACTCGCCCTCCCGTTACAACCCCCGCTGGGAGGTTGCCGAGCAGGTGGCCGAGGTCGTCCGGCGCCGGTACGGCTCACAGGTGCGGGCGATCGGCGTGCACGGCTCGCTCGCACACGGCGACGACCACGACGGCAGCGACATCGACCTGGTTGTCGTCACCCGGCAGCCCGGCAGCGGGCCCCGGCCCGCGACCCGCCGGATCAGCGGCGTCATCGTCGATCTCGTGGCGATCAGCGGCGAGGAGTACCTGCGTCACGCCCGCACGCTGACCACGTCGTGGCCGCTCGCCGCCGACCAGTACCTCACCACGGCGGCGATCGTCGACCCCGACAACTGGTACGGGCTGCTGCGCGATACCCACCTGGGCCGGCTCGCGGTCGCCGACCCGGCGGAGTTCGCGACCCTGGCGCGGGAGGCCTGGTGCCGGGCGGCCGCCGCCAACGACAAGGCGCGCCGGCTCGCCGAGTGGTACGACACCGACGCGGCCATGCTGGTGCTCGGCGAGGCCCGCCTGGGTGCCGCGCTCGTCGAGGGCCTGCTCAGCCGGACGTACTTTCGCAACAGCGCCGACGCCGTACGCCGCACCCGCGTCGCCGCCGAGGACGTGATGACCCTGGGCGAGCGGCTCGCGGCGCAGGCACGGGAACTGGCCCGCCGCGGCCGCCCGGTCGACGGCGAGGTCGCTGACCTGCTGGCCTGAGCCGCCGCGGGCTCAGGCGCCGATCAACCAACCGATGAGGTACGTGGCGCCGGCCGCCACCGCGCCGAACGCGAGCTGCCGCAACCCGTTGTACCACCACGGCCGTACGGTGAACCGCGACACGAACGCACCGGCCACGAACAGGCCCACCGCACCGGCGGTCAGCGCCGGCCACAGCACGGTGGCGCCGAGGATGTAGGGCAGCAACGGGATGACCGCGCCGACGGAGAAGCAGATGAACGACGACACCGCGGCCACCATGGGGCTGGGCTTCTCGTTCGGGTCGAGGCCCAGCTCCTCCTGGGCGTGGACGCGCAGCGCCTCGTCCTCGTTGTCGTTGATGCGCCGGGCCACCTCGTACGCCAGGTCGGCCGGCAGCCCCCGCTCGATCCACGCCTCGGCCAGTTCGGCCGCCTCGGCCTCCGGGTTGCGGCGCAGCTCGACGCGCTCCTTGGCGAGCTCGTAGTCGAGCTGCTCGTTCTGGGTGCGCACGGACGTGTACTCGCCGAGACCCATCGAGATGGCGCCGGCCACGAGGCCGGAGACGCCCGTCAGGACGATCGCGTTCGGGGACACACCGCCGCCGCCCACGCCGGCGATGAGGGCGATGTTGGTGACGAGGCCGTCCATGGCGCCGAACACGGAGGCGCGCAGCCACCCGCCGGACACGTCCCCGTGCTCATGGGCGATCGGCGGCAGGTGCGGGTGGGGGGTCACGGAAGGGTCAGGATCTCGTACCCGGTGTCGGTGACCGCCACGGTGTGTTCGAACTGGGCCGTCCACTTGCGGTCCTTCGTCACCACCGTCCAGCCGTCGCGCCACATGTCGTGCTGGTGCGTGCCCAGGGTGATCATCGGCTCGATGGTGAACGTCATGCCGGGCTCCATGACGACGTCCAGGTTCGGCTGGTCGTAGTGCGGCACGAACAGGCCGGAGTGGAACGACTCGCCGATGCCGTGCCCGCCGAAGTCGCGCACCACCCCGTACCCGAACCGCTTCGCGTACGCCTCGATGACCCGGCCGACCACGTTGAGCGCCCGCCCGGGCGCCACGGCCTTGATGCCGCGCATGGTGGCCTCCCGGGTGCGCTCCACGAGCAGGCGCGCCTCCTCGGACACGTCGCCCACGCAGAAGGTCTGGTTGGTGTCGCCGTGCACCCCGTTCAGGTACGCCGTGACGTCGACGTTGAGGATGTCGCCGTCCTCGATCACGGTCGAGTCGGGGATGCCGTGGCAGATGACCTCGTTGAGCGAAGTGCAGCACGACTTGGGGAAGCCCTTGTAGCCCAGCGTCGACGGGTAGGCCCCGTGGTCACAGAGAAACTCGTGGACGACCCGGTCGATCTCGTCGGTGGTGACGCCGGGCTTCGCGTACTCCCCCGCGAGCACCGTGGCCTGGGCCGCCAGCCGCCCCGCCACCCGCATCTTCTCGATCGTCTCCGGGGTCTGCACCACCCGGTCGGAGCGCTTCGGCAGCTTCTTGCCCACGTACTCCGGGCGGACGATGGACGCCGGCACCTCCCGCCAGGGCGAGAGCTGACCGGGCGCGACAGGTGCGCGCGTGCTCATGCCGACCCCTCCGCTGCGCTCCGGTGCCGCCATGAGTTCAACCTGAGCCGACTATTCGCTCGCTGACGCTCGCTCATGCCGCCCAGCCTATCGCCGTGCCGTGGCGGGGTTATCCAGCGCGGGCATCCCGTCGATGCTGGTCGTGTTCTTCCGCACCCGGTAGTCGTCGGCGTAATCGCCGTCGCGGTGCTCCCAGTACTTCACGAGCAGGTCCCGGTCGCCCTCGTAGGCCAGGTACGGCACCGAGAACCCGCACGAGTCGCTGACCCGCGTGACCTCCACGGTCACCACGCCGCGCAGGCCCACGGTCTCCGGCGGGTCGAACAGCGCGACCAGCTCGGCGAACGCCGGTTCCTCCGCGCGCACATAGGTGCCGTGCCCGTGCAGCCGCACGATGGTGGGCGGGCCCTGGAAGGCGCAGAACATGATCGTGATGCGGCCGTTGTCGCGCAGGTGGGCCACGGTCTCCGCCCCGCTGCCGATCCAGTCCAGGTAGGCCACCCGATGCTCGCCGAGGACCCGGAACGTGCCCCGCATGCCCTTGGGCGAGACGTTGACGTGCCCGTCCGGCCCGCTCGGCGCGGTGGCCACGAAGAACATGGGCTGCTCCGCGATGAACGCGGCCAGCTTCTCGTCGATCTTCTCGTGCACCTTCCCCATGTCCCGATCCTCACCCCCGGATCTGACCGTCACCAGCGCGTTCCCACGCCCGCGCGGGTGACGCCGCTCACCCGGCGGCGGCCACCAGCGCGGCGAACAGCCGCTTGTCGGGGGTGTCCTCGGGATGCCACTGCACGGCCAGGTGAAACGCCCGCCCGGGGTCCTCGACCGCCTCGACCAGCCCGTCCGGCGCCAGGGCCGCGATCTTGAGGCCGCCCGCGTCCGCGACCCCCTGGTGGTGGTGGGAGTTGACCTCCAACTCGGCGCCCAGGATGTCCCGGCAGCGGGTGCCGTCCAGGATGCGCACCACGTGGCTGGCGTAGCGCCCGTCCGTACGGCGGTGCTCGGCCAGCCCCGGCACGTCCGGCAGATGCTGGTGCAGCCGCCCGCCGGCCGCCACCACCATGAGCTGCATTCCCCGGCACACGCCGAGCACCGGCAGGTCGGCGGCCACGGCCGCGCGCAGCAGAAGCAGTTCGGCGTCGTCGCGCCGGGTCACCACGGCGGTCCGCGGGTGGGCCGCCGCCCCGTAGCGCGCCGGGTCCACATCGGACCCGCCGGTGAGCACGAGCCCGTCCAGGCGGCCCACGATGCCGGGGTCAGGATCATCAGAAGCCACGAGTACGGGCAGCCCGCCCGCCTCCCGCACCGACCGGGAGTACGCCAGCGGCAGGGCCGCGACATCGGTCTCCGCCGGCCCGTACACGCCGCGCTTGAGGTAGGTCGTCAGGCCGATCAGTGGACGCGCCATGCGATCAATTGTGGCAGCCGTGCCGACCCCGGGTATGGCAGCGGCGCGGGCGGACCGGGCACCCCAACCCGGCCGGCCGCGCCGCCTTGTCCTCATGTCGCACGTGCGGGGTCGACCAGGCCAACCGCCGGGAGAGGACCGGCGGCCCGCACATGGCACCGCGCCGTGCCTCTCCAACAAGGGATGCCGACAGGCTAGCCACCCGACCCCCGGTCAGGGCGAGTCCAGACGCCGTGACGACCCGCACAATCACGCGTGAGGCGTGGCGCGGCTCACGCTCGAAAGCGACATGAGGCGCACCGCGCTGAACAACAGCCTTCTACAGCGGAGTCACGTAGGCGCCCGTGATGCCGCCGTCGACGATGAACGACGAGGCCGTGATGAAGGACGCGTCATCGCTGGCCAGGAACGCCACCGCGGCGGCGATCTCCGAGGGCTCGGCGAAGCGGCCCATCGGCACGTGCACCAGCCGCCGGGCGGCCCGCTCCGGGTCCTTGGCGAACAGCTCCATGAGCAGCGGCGTGGCGACCGGCCCCGGACACAGCGCGTTGACGCGTACCCCCCGGCGGGCGAACTGGACGCCCAGCTCGCGGGTCATCGCCAGCACCCCGCCCTTGCTGGCGGTGTACGAGATCTGGGAGGTCGCCGCGCCGAGCAGCGCGACGAACGACGCCGTGTTGATGATCGAACCCTTGCCCGCGGCGAGCATGTGCGGCAGCACGTACTTGCAGCACAGGTACACGCTGGTCAGGTTGACCCGCTGGACGCGCTCCCAGGCCTCGATGCCGGTGTCGAGGATCGAGTCGTCGTCCGGCGGCGAGATGCCCGCGTTGTTGAACGCGATGTCGACCCGCCCGTGCCGGTCCACGACCCCGTCGAACAGCGCTCGCACGGCCGCCTCGTCGACGACGTCGACCGCCACGAACTCGCCGCCCACCTCGGCGGCGGCCGCCTCGCCCGCCTCGGCGTTGAGGTCCACGACGACGACCTTCGCCCCCTCGGACGCGAACCGGCGGGCGGTCGCGAGCCCGATCCCGCTCGCCGCCCCCGTGATGACGGCCACCCGGCCGTCCAACCGACCCATCAACGTGCGCTCCTAGTCCGTACTCAGAAAGACGTTCTTGACGTCCGTGAAGGCCGTCAACGCGTCGGGTCCCAGCTCACGGCCGAGACCGGACTGCTTGGCGCCACCGAACGGGGTCCAGTAGCGCACCGAGGAGTGCGAGTTGACCGAGAGCGTGCCCGTCTCGACGCCCCGGGCCACCCGCAGCGCGCGGCCCACGTCCCGGGTCCAGATGGAGCCGGACAGGCCGTACTCGGTGTCGTTGGCCAGGGCGATCGCCTCCGCCTCGTCGGCGAACGGCAGCACGGACAGCACCGGGCCGAAGATCTCCTCGCGCCAGTGCCGGTCGGCGGCCGACCTCGCGAGCAGCACGGTCGGCGGGTGCCAGAAGCCCGGCCCGTCCGGCGCGGTGCCCGCGAACGCCACGTCGGCGCCGTCCACGTAGGACGCCACCGTGGTGCGCTGGCCGGCCGAGATCAGCGGCCCCATCTGGGTGGTCTCGGCGGCCGGGTCGGCGCACCGCAACGCCCGCACGGCCGGCTCCAGCAGGGCGAGGAACTCGTCGTAGACGTCGCGCTGCACGAGCAGCCGCGAGCGGGCGCAGCAGTCCTGGCCGGCGTTGTCGAACACGGACGTGGGTGCGCCGGCGGCGGCCGCCGCCAGGTCGGCGTCGGCGAAGACGATGTTGGCGCTCTTGCCGCCGAGTTCGAGCGTGACCCGCTTCACCTGGTCGGCGCAGCCGGCCATGATCCGCTTGCCGACCCCGGTGGACCCGGTGAAACAGATCTTGCGGACGGCCGGGTGGGTCACGAACCGCTCGCCGACGACGGAACCCTTGCCGGGTACGACCGTGAACACGCCCTCGGGCAGCCCGGCCTCAAGCGCCAGCTCCCCCAGCCGCAGGGCGGTGAGCGGGGTCAGCTCGGCCGGTTTGAGCACCACGGTGTTGCCGGCCGCCAGCGCCGGGGCGAAGCCCCAGGCGGCGATCGGCATGGGGAAGTTCCACGGCACGATCACGCCGACCACGCCGAGCGGCTCGTGGAAGGTGATGTCCACCCCGCCGGGGACGGGGATCTGCCGGCCGGTCAGCCGCTCCGGCGCGCCCGCGTAATAGTCGAGCACGTCGCGCACGTTGCCCGCCTCCCAGCGGGCGTTGCCGATCGTGTGACCGCTGTTGCGCACCTCAAGCCAGGCCAGCTCCTCGACGTGCGCGTCCACGACGGCCGCGAACCGGCGCAGCAGCCGGGCCCGGTCGCCGGGCGAGACGCGACGCCACGTTTCGAACGCCCCCCTCGCACGCTCGACCGCGGCGTCGGTCTCCTCCCCCGACGCCTGCCCGACCTCGGCGATGACCTCCTCGGTCGCCGGGTTGATGACCGCGTTGCTCACAACCGTTCGAACCCCCGCCGAAGCTCCCAGTCGGTCACCGCCGCGTCGAACGCGGCCAGCTCCACCCGGGCGTTGTTGCCGTAATGCGCGACGACCTCGTCACCGAACGCGTCGCGCGCCACCCCGCTGGTCTCCCACAGCCGCATCGCCTCGCCGAGGCGCGCCGGCACCCGCGGCGCCCGCGCGTCGTCGTAGGCGTTGCCCGTGTAGACCGGCTCCAGCTCCAGCTCCCGGTCGATGCCGTGCAGCGCCCCCGCGATCAGCGCGGAGATGGCCAGGTAGGGGTTCACGTCGCCGCCCGGCACCCGCGACTCGACCCGCAGCGACGGCCCGTGCCCGACGAGCCGCAGCGCGCAGGTGCGGTTGTCCACGCCCCAGCGCAGCGCGGTCGGCGCGAACGAGCCCGGCTGGTAACGCTTGTACGAGTTCACGTTCGGCGCCAGGAACAGGGTCAGCTCGCGCGCCGTGGCGAGCAGGCCCGCGATAACGCGCTCGCCGAGCGGCGACAGGCCCGCGGGGCCGTCGCCCGCCATCGCGGGCTCTCCCTGCGGGGTACGCAGCGAGAAATGGATGTGGCAGGAGTTGCCCTCGCGCTCGTTGGGCTTGGCCATGAAGGTGAGCGCCATGCCCTCCTGGGCCGCGATCTCCTTCGCCCCGTTCTTGTAGATCGAGTGGTTGTCGGCGGTCGTGAGCACCTCGTCGTAGCGGAACGCCACCTCGTGCTGGCCCAGGTTGCACTCGCCCTTGGCGCTCTCCGGCCGCAGCCCCGCGCCGGCCATGTCGACCCGCAGGCGGCGCAGCAGCGGCTCGACCCGCGACGTGCCCAGCAGCGAGTAGTCGACGTTGTAGAGGTTGGCCGGGGTCAGGTCGCGGTAGCCCTTGCGCCACGCGTCCTCGTACGTGTCCCGGTAGACGACGAACTCCAGCTCCGTGCCCGCGTAGCCCACCAGTCCGTGCTCGGCGAGGCGCTCGATCTGGCGGCGCAGGATCTGCCGGGGCGAGGCGGGCACGGGCGAGCCGTCGTGCCACGCCAGATCGGCGATCAGCAGCGCGCTGCCCGGCTGCCAGGGCAGGCGGCGCAGCGTGGACAGGTCCGGCCGCATGACGAAGTCGCCGTAACCGTGCGCCCAGCTCGACATCGCGTACCCGTCGACCGTGTTCATGTCGACGTCGACCGCGAGCAGGTAGTTGCAGCCCTCGCTGCCGTGGGCGAGGACCTCCTCCAGGAAGTACGGCGCGTGCAGCCGCTTGCCCTGCAGGCGCCCCTGCATATCCACGATGGCCAGCACGACCGTGTCGATGTCGCCGGACAGCACGGCGACCCGTAGCTCCTCGACGCTGAGAGAGGGCTCCCGCATGGAGCAACCCTAATGGTCTGAACCCGATCCTTAAAGGGTCAGGCGATGAGCGCCCGGAGGAGTTCGGCGGTCGCGTCGCAGTGCTCCTCCATGGCCGCCCGGGCGCCGTCCGGGTCGCCGGCCAGGATGGCGCCCACGATGCGGGTGTGCTGGGCGTCGGAGTGGTCCAGGTTGCGCGGCAGGACGGGGATCGCGGCGAGCAGCCGGTCCAGGGTCAGCTGCACGTCGGCGACGGCGGCCAGCAGCGACGGCGACCCGGCCACGGACGCGATGGCCAGGTGCAGCCGCGAGTCGTTGACCCGCCGGGGGCCCTGCCCGGCGGAGGGGTCCCCATCGGGTGGGTCGGCCGCGGGCGGGGCGGCTTGCCCGCCCGGCAGCGGGTCGCGCAGGCGCGAGGCCGCCAGGGCCGCGGTGAGCTGGGCGCGGTCGGTCGCGGGCAGGGCCCGGCCCGCGGCCAGGCCGGCCGCGCCGCCCTCCAGCACCCGCCGGAAGTCCAGCGCGTCGAGCAGCGCGTCGCCCATCTCGCGGGCCACGGCGACGGCGTCCTCCCGCACGCCGGGCGCCCCGTCGCCCGACCACACGACGAACGTCCCGCCGGCCCGCCCCCGCCGCGACTCCAGGTAGCCGGCGTCGCGGAGTTCCGCGATGGCCTCCCGCAGCGTCACCCGGCTCACCTGCAACTGGTCGGCCAGGACCCGCTCGGCCGGCAACTGTTCGCCCACGGCGACCGCGCCGAGCCTGATGGCCTGCACGAGCCGGGCAACCGTGATCTCCAGGGCGTTGCCCGCCCGCACCGGCCGCCAGATCGCCAGGCGCACGCCCGTACCCCCCTTTTTGTTGTTCCTGTCGCGGCGGGTGACCCGCCGCGACAGGAACCTACACGCGGCCGTCAGGGGGCGGCGTCCGCCTCGGCGGCCAGCTCGGCCTCCGTCGACGGCTCGTCGATGTTCTGGCGCGGGCCGGTGAACCACCTGCGGGCGCCGAGGAACCACCACAGCGCCGCGCCGCCGACGACCACGGCCACCGCGACGACCGTGTAGTTGAAGTTCGTCGCCGTGATCGGGTAGGCGGCGGGCAGCACGAACAGGACGCAGATGAAGGCCACCCAGCCGATCGCCGTCCAGCCGACCGCCGCGCTCCACCGGCCCAGGTTCCACGGGCCCTGCTGGAAGTCCGGGTTGCGCAGCCGCAGGAACACCGGCAGCACGTACGCGATGTAGAGGCCGATGACGGAGATCGCGGTGGCCGCGAGGTACGCGGTGGTGTTCCACAGCGACGGCAGCACGAGCACGATCGAGCAGGCCACGCACAGCCAGATCGAGTTCGTGGGCGTGCCGGTGCGCGGGTTGACCTGCTTCCACAGGCGCGAGCCGGGCAGCGCGCCGTCGCGGCTGAACGCGTACGCCATTCTCGAATTGCCGGTGACCGACGCCATGCCGCAGAAGAACTGGGCGACCACGCAGATGAACAGCAGGAACCTGCCCAGCCCGGAGCCGGCCGCGTCGACGAAGATCTGCGCGGGCGGGAAGCCGGTCGCCGAGCCCATCTGGCCCTCGTAGTCCCGGATCGCCCAGGTCACCGCGAACAGCAGGAAGAAGCCGGCGACCAGCGACACCAGGACGGAGTTCACGATGCCCTTCGGCGCGGCGACCTGGGCGTCGTGGGTCTCCTCGGACACGTGGGCGCTCGCGTCGTACCCGGTGAAGGTGTACTGCGCCATGAGCAGGCCGATGAGGAACGCGTAGATGGCCCCGCCGGTGCCGGAGATACCG
This sequence comes from Luedemannella helvata, assembly GCF_039528415.1. Classification (NCBI taxonomy): domain Bacteria; kingdom Bacillati; phylum Actinomycetota; class Actinomycetes; order Micromonosporales; family Micromonosporaceae; genus Luedemannella; species Luedemannella helvata. Next base: position 82,957 of record NZ_BAAALS010000015.1, on the reverse strand, counting down.
GTGGCGTTCGTCGTCTGCAGGAACACGTCGCGCAGGCTGTAGTGCTGGTCGGGCACGATGGCCAACACCGCGACGATGACGGCGACGCCGGCGATGTGCCACCAGGCGCTGACGTCGGAGAGCACCTTCACCAGGTTCACGCCGAACGTGTTGAGCAGCCCGTGCAGCGCGATGATCACGAGGAACACGACGAACGTGCTGAGCTTGGTCACCTCGAGCCCGAACACCAGGCTCAGGAACGCCGACGTGGTCAGCGCCGCGCCGAAGTCGATGGCGGCCGTCACGGCGACCTGGCCGAGGAAGTTGAACCAGCCCACGAACCACGCCCACGCGGCCTTGTTGCGCTTGGCGAGGGCGTACGCCCACCAGTACAGGCCGCCGGCCGTCGGGTAGACCGAGCAGATCTCGGCCATGGACAGCGCCACCAGCGTGACGAAGCCGCCCACGAGCAGCCAGCCGAGCGTGATGGCGGCGGGCCCGCCGTTGGCCATGGCGATGAGGTACGACGTCAGGCAGCCGGCCAGGACGGAGATGATGGAGAACGAGACCGCGAAGTTGGAGAAGCCGGAGAACGTGCGTCGCAGTTCCTGCTTGTAGCCGAGCCGGGCGAGGAGTTGGACATCAGCGTCGGGTGCACTCATGGGTATCTCCTGGGCTTGCTGAGCCGGATAAGGGAGACAGTGCTGTCGAGCGTTGGAAAAATGATTCGCCCGCGCAGCGGACCATGTCAATGAACGGACGGGCTGATTCGGCTCAGAAACAGACCATTGAGCTGGAGACATGAAAGGGCCCGGCGCGGCGGTCGCCGTGCCGGGCCCGTCACCCGAACGTCGCTGTTACGGGCTTGTGCAGGCCACCGTGGGTACGGCGTTCGCGCCGTTCCAGGCACCCAGGAATCCGAAGGTCGTCCTCGCCCCGGCGGCCAGGGCGCCGTTCCAGCCCACGTTCCGCACGGTCACCGCGGAGCCGCTCGACGTGAGCGTGCCGCCCCACACCTGGCTGACGGTCTGGCCGTTGGCGAACGTCCACGTCACCGTCCACCCGCTGATGGCCGCCGCGCCGGCCGTCACGGTCACCTCACCCTGGAACCCGCCCGTCCACTGGCCGGTGACCGCGTAGGCGGCCGTGCACGCCGCCGGCGGACCGGCGGTCGTCGCCGGAGCGGACGTCACCGCGCGCGTGGTCACCGGAGCGGAGCTGACCGGGCCGCTCGTCACCGGCGCGGACGTGACCGCACGCGTCGTGACGGGCGCCGAGGTGACGGGCGCTGACGTCACGGGCGCCGACGTGACGGGTGCCGAGGTGGCCGGCGTGGTGGTGGCCGGGGCCGAGGTGGTGGAGCCGCCCGACGTGGTGTACGTGACCCGCGTGTAGGCCGCGCTGCACCGCGACCCGCACGACGACGGCAGGCCGAACGAGTACACCCGCCCGCCGTTGATGAGCTGGTCGGTGCGGTCGCGGACGCGGATCTGGAACTGGGACCCGCCCGACGCCGTGGCGCCGATGATGAACGACTGGCCCATGTCGCCGTTCATCTGCGCGGCCTGCCAGGCGCCGTTGGCGAGGTACTCCACCCCGTGGATGCCGTTGGCCAGGTGGGAGACCGTGATGGCGGGCCACCACACCTGCGCGCCCTGCATGAAGCCGATGGTGATGTCGCCGCTGTAGCTCGGCGGGTCGACGAACTGCCAGGAGATGCGACGGTTGTTGAACTTGTTCGGCAGGCCGGTCATCGCGGCGCCGTCCTTGGTGAACCGGGTCAGGGACGGCTTCGAGAAGTCCAGGTGGTACGGGTCGTCGCGGCACCACGCGTTCGAGTCGCCGCAGCTGTCCGCGACGATCATGTTGAGGGTGGCGCCGTTGAACTCGTCGGCGACCCAGGACCCGTTGCGGCAGAACGCCTGCCCGGGCGCGCCGTCGTTCACGCCGGTGCAGAAGTCGCCGATGGTGACCTTCACCCAGCGCCCGCAGTTGTGCCCGTTGTTCCACATGCCGAGCTTGTTGAGGTCCGGCCCGGTCAGCGGGCGGGGGTAGAACGAGTAGTCGCCCGGGGTGTCGTACACGTTGAGCGCCACGAAGTCCTGCGTGTCCAGCTCGGACTGCGGCAGCCCGCACCCGCCGTACGGCGACCCGAGCGCGTCGAAATAGGTCGCGTTGCCGGTGACCGGCGTCGGGGTCTCCGTCGACGTGAGGGCGCTCGCGGTGTTCTTCGGCCCGACGACGGCGACGATGATGGCCACGGCGGCGAGGACGAGCACGGCCGCGACGGCGACCAGCCGCTTCCACGATCGCGGCAGGGGCGCCCCGCCTCCGTCCGCCGCGTCCGCGCGCAGGGTCATATCCATGGCGATTCCTTCGGGATTGAGGTCGACCCATGTTTTCCCTGGGATCACCGCCTGTCAATGGAGCGGCCCGGTGGCCGCGAACCAGCGCGACCACCCTCCGCCACCCGGCCAGACGCCCGCTTCGAATACGGCGAGGTACGCAAATCACGTCATCGAAACCCGTCACCGGGGACGGGCAGGAAAGGTGTCGGCGTGCCCGCAAGTTCCGGTCGGCGGCCACCGCGTGCGGCGCCACCGACCGGAGGGTCGTCACAGCCGCTACAACATCCTAGGATGAAGTTCTGATCAGCAGGCGCAGGTTGCTCCGGCGACCGGCGCGGTCAGCGGGTCGACCGGGGCGGTCACCTCGCCCAGGGCGGTGACCACCGGGAAGCCCTCCCGGACCCAGTACTCGTAGCCGCCGATCATCTCCTTCACCCGGTAACCCAACGTGGCGAAGGCCAGCGCCGCGCGGGTGGCGCCGTTGCACCCCGGGCCCCAGCAGTAGGCCACGACCGCCGACGTGCGCGGGATCAGCTCCCCCGCCCGCGCCGCGATCTCCGCCGTGGGCAGGTGCAGCGCCCCCGGCAGGTGCCCCTGCTCCCACGCCACGGCCGCCCGGCTGTCGACCACCACCAGGCCCTCGACTCCCGCGGCCAGGTCCGCCTGGACGTCACTGACGTCCGCCTCCAGCGTGAGCCGCCGGGCGAAGTGGGCCACCGCCGCCTCCGCGGTGGCGAAACCAGTGCTGAGTACGCGCGACGCAACCGCCGTTTCCGTTGTCATGCCGTCAGCCTCGCGGCCCGGCCGGCAACGGCACAGTGGCGCGATAGACCCTGTCCGCTAAGATTCCGCCATGCCGACCCGCAGCCTCCCTCCGCCCCGGCGGCGCGGCCCGACGATCGCGGTCCTGGCGTACGAGGGCATGACCGGGTTCGAGGTCGGCATCGTCTCCGAGGTGTTCGGCCTGGCCCGCCCGGAACTCGACGTCCCCTGGTACGAGTACGTGATCTGCGCCGCGAAGCCCGGCGCGGTGCGCATGGTCGGCGGGGCGACGATGGCGCCCGCCCACGGGCTGGCGACCTTCGCCAACGCGGACACCCTGATCGTGCCGGGCGTTCCGGACGTACACGGGGAGGTTGACGCCGAGCTGGTGACGGCCCTGCGGACGGCGCACCGCAACGGGTCGCGGATCGTGTCCATCTGCTCGGGGGCGTTCGCGCTCGCGGCGGCGGGCCTGCTCGACGGGCGCGGGGCGGCGACCCACTGGCGGTACGCGGGCCTGCTGCGCGAGCGGTTCCCCGCCGTGACCGTGCACCCGGACGTGCTCTACCTCGACGAGGGCGACGTGCTCACCAGCGCCGGCAGCGCGGCCGGCCTGGACCTGTGCCTGCACCTGGTGCGGCGCGACTTCGGCCCCAGCGTGGCCAACGCGGTGGCCCGGCGGCTGGTCGTCCCGCCGCACCGCGACGGGGGGCAGGCACAGTTCATCCAGGCGCCCGTACCGGACACGGACGGCGCCGACCCGGTCGGCGCCAGCATGACGTGGGCGCTGGAGCGCCTCGACGAGCCGCTCAGCGTCGCCGCGATGGCGGCCCGGGCCCACATGTCGACCCGGTCCTACCTGCGCCACTTCGCGCGGCGCACCGGCACGAGCCCGATCCGCTGGCTGATCGCCCAACGCGTGCAGGCCAGCCTGCCGCTGCTGGAAGCGGGCGCGACGCCCGTCGAGGACGTCGCGAGGCGGGTCGGCTTCGAGACGGCGGTGACGTTTCGCCACCACTTCACGCGCGCGATGCGCACGTCGCCGTCGGCCTACCGGCGCGCGTTCCGCGACGCGGACCTCACGCCACCGCCGCCAGCAGCCCCGCCGCGTCGATGACGTCGGCGTGCGTACCCTCCGCGCCGCAGGCGTGGGCGCCCGCCACCGTGCCGGCGCGGACGCACTGCTCCAGCGGCCACCCCGCGAGCCGGCCGTAGAGGAACCCGGACACGAACGCGTCGCCGGCGCCGTTGCTGTCGACGACCGGCCGGGGCGGGGTCGCGGCGGGCACGTGCCGCACGCCGTCCTGACCGCGGGCCAGCACGTAGCACCCCTCCGCGCCCGCCGTGGCGATCACGACCTGGGCCCGGCCCTCCGCGACGATGCGCCCCATCACCTCGCGGAAGCGATCGGAGATCCTCGCGAGGCTCAAGGTCACCACGTCCGCCTGCCGGGCGAACTCCCAGTGGTACGGGTCGTGCCCGTCCCAGTCGTGCAGGTCCGTCGACGTCGGGACGCCGAGGTCGAGCAGGTCGTCGAACAGGTGCCGGGCGAAGTCCATGATGGACAGGTGCACGTGCCGGGCGGCGCGCACGTACGGCAGGTAGAACTCGCGCGGCAGGCGCAGGTCGGGCGAGTCCCGGGCGTCGTAGAGCGACATCCGCCGGCCCTGCTCGTCGACGAGGTTCACGGCCCGCCGCGTCCCCAGCGGCGAGACCTGGAACCGCAGGTCCACATTTCGGCGCCGGCACTCGGCCCGCACCAGGTCGCCCTGCGGATCCTCGCCGATGAAGTCCACCAGCGTGGTGGCCAGGCCGAGCGACTGGCACCCCAGCGCCACCCCGTACCCGGTGTGCCCCGCCCAGTCGCGGATCCCCGGTGTCATCACCGAGTCCGCGAACGGTACGGGCAGCGACGGCACCCGCACGATCGTGTCGACGCCCGTACCCCCGATAACCACCACATCTCGCGTCACGCGCGGCATCATGCCTGATCGACGACGTTCGCTGGCCAACACGGTTCAGCGCTCGGCGATGCGCTCGCTTCCCGCGTACACGTTCATGGTCGCGCCGCGGGCGAAGGCGACCAGGGTGAGCCCCACCTCCGTCGCCAGGTCCACGGCGAGAGTGCTCGGCGCCGACACCGCGACCAGCGCCGGGATGCCGGCCATGGACGCCTTCTGGGTCAGTTCGAAGCTGGCCCGGCCGCTGACCACGAGGACGTGCCCGGTCAGCGGGAGCCGCGAGGCCCGCACGGCCCAGCCGATCACCTTGTCGACCGCGTTGTGCCGGCCGATGTCCTCCCGTACGCAGACCAGCTCGCCGGCCGCCGTGAACAGGCCGGCGGCGTGCAGGCCGCCCGTGCGGTCGAAGCCGGGCTGGGCGGACCGCAGCCGCGCGGGCAGGGACGCCACGACGGCCGCCGGCAGCCGCACCGGGTCGGCGGCGACCGGGTACCGCGACCGGGTGCGGACCGCGTCGATGCTGGCCTTGCCGCAGACGCCGCACGAACTGGTCGTGTAGAAGTTGCGGGTGGGGTCCACGGACGGCGGCGCGACGCCGTCGGCCAGCCGCACGTCCACCACGTTGTACGTGTTCGGCGCGTTGTCGCCCGCGCACAGCTGGGCCGTGCGCACGTCGGACGCGGCCCCGATGACGCCCTCGGTGAGCAGGAAGCCGATGGCCAGGTCGAGGTCGTCGCCCGGGGTACGCATGGTGACCGCGATCGGGCGGCGCCCGACCCTGATCTCCAGCGGCTCCTCGGCCGCGACGGTGTCCGGCCGCCGGGACGCGGCGCCGCCGACGTCGAACCGCACGATGGGCCGGCGGGCGCTCGCCCTAGCCATCGACGGGCTCCAGCCGTACGACGATCTGCTTGGAGGTGGGCGTGTTCGAGCCGTCGGCCGTGGAGTCCAGCGGCACGAGCACGTTGGCCTCCGGGAAGTAGGCGGCCGCGCAGCCGGGCGCCGTCGGGTAGGCCACGACCCGGAACCGGGGTGCCCGCCGCTCGACGCCGTCGGCCCACTCGGACACGACGTCCACAAGGGATCCGTCCGGGATGGCGAGCGCGTCGAGGTCGGCCGGCGAGACGAACACGACCCGCCGCCCGCCACGGATGCCCCGGTACCGGTCGTCCAGCCCGTAGATCGTGGTGTTGTACTGGTCGTGGCTGCGCACGGTCTGCAGCAGCAGCCGCCCCGGCGGCACGGCGAGCGCGGTCGGCCGGTTCACGGTGAACACCGCCCGGCCGGACGGGGTCGGGAAACGCCGGGCGTCGCGCGGCGGGTGCGGCAGCGTGAACCCGTCCCCGGCCACCCGCGCCTCGAAGTCCTCGAAGCCCGGCACGACCTCCGCGATGGCCCGCCGCACGACCGCGTAGTCCGCCGCGAAGTCCGCCCAGGGCAGCGCGGGCCGCTCCGGTGTCGGGGCGGATGCGTCCCCGAGCAGCGCGCGCCCGAGCCCCGCGACGATCGCCATCTCCGAGCGCAGGTGCGGCGACGCGGGTGGCAGGTGGCCGCGCGACGCGTGCACGGCCGACATGGAGTCCTCCACGGTGACGAACTGGTCCCCGTCAGCCTCGGTGCGGCCCAGGCACGGCAGGATCAGCGACACCCGCCCCGGCACGACGTGCGAGCGGTTGAGCTTCGTGGACACGTGCACGGTCAGGTCGACCGAGCGCAGGGCCGCCTCGGTGACGGCGGTGTCCGGCGTGGCCGCCGCGAAGTTGCCGCCCAGCGCCAGGAACGCCCGCACCCGGCCGTCGCGCATGGCCCGGATCGCGTTGACGGTGTCGTAGCCGTGCGCGCCCGGCACCGTGAAGCCGAAGAACTCCCCCATCGCGCCCGCCCAGGCGGGTGGCCGCTCGACGATGCCCATGGTGCGGTCGCCCTGCACGTTGGAGTGCCCGCGCACCGGGCACAGGCCCGCGCCGGGCCGGCCGATCATGCCGCGCAGCAGTTGCACGTTGACGATCTCCCGGATGGTCGCGACCGCGTCGCGCTGCTGGGTGAGCCCCATGGCCCAGCAGACGATCGTCGCGGGCGAGTCGGCGAGCAGCCGGGCGAGCGTCTCGATCTGTTCGCGGGTCAGCCCGGTCGCCGCGCTGGTCGCCGCCCAGTCGGGGCTGCGGGCCGCGTCGCGGTAGCTGTCAAAACCCACGGTGTACGCGTCGACAAAGGCGTGATCGACCGCGTCCCACCCGACCAGCAGCGCCCCGACGGCGGCGAACAGCGCCAGGTCGCCGCCGACCTTGATCTGGAGGAAGTGGTCGGCCAGCGGGGTGCCCGCCCCGAGGAGGCCGCTGGCCTTCTGAGGGTTCTTGAACCGGATGAGCCCGGCCTCCGGCAGCGGGTTGATGGCGACGATCGTGGCGCCGGCGCGCTTGGCCCGCTCCAGCGCGGTGAGCATGCGCGGGTGGTTCGTGCCCGGATTCTGGCCCACGACCACGATGAGCTTCGCGGCGTGGATGTCGTCCAGGGTGACGCTGCCCTTGCCGATGCCGATCGTCTCCGTGAGCGCGACCCCGGAGGACTCATGGCACATATTGCTGCAATCCGGGAGATTGTTCGTCCCGTACGCCCGGGCGAGCAGTTGCCAGCAGAACGCCGCCTCGTTGGAGGTGCGCCCGGAGGTGTAGAACACCGCCTCGTCGGGCGAGGCCAGCCCGCGCAGCGCGTCCGCGACCAGCGCGACCGCCGCGTCCCAGTCGATCGGCTCGTAGTGGTCGGCGCCCGCGCGGCGGATCATCGGTTCGGTGAGCCGGCCCTGCTGGCCCAGCCAGTGGTCCGTGCGCCGCGCCAGCTCGCTGATCGGGTGCGCCGCGAAGAACCCGCGGGTGACCCGGCGCAGGGTGGCCTCCTCGGCGACCGCCTTGGCGCCGTTCTCGCAGAACTCCGCGTGCGCGCGCCCGGCCCCGGCGGGTTCCGGCCAGGCGCAGCCCGGGCAGTCGAAGCCGCCCACCTGGTTGACGCGCAGCAGCGCGCGGGCGCCGCGGCGTACCCCCATCTGGGAAAGACCGGCCGACAGGCCCGCCGCCACCCCGGCCACGCCGGCCGCCACGGCCTTGGGCTCGCCCACCGAGGGTGGGCGGACCTCGTGGTCGCGCCCGCCGTTGTCCTCCCGTGGTGCCCTGGTAGCCATGCGATAAGGAGAACACGCCGGTCAATCGGCGGTTTCCGCGACCGGGTGTGAGACCTGTTCACTGACGCCTTCAGGACGATATGGTTCATACGTGACCGAGACCGCGGAGACCGTTGAACTGGTGGCCGCGGGCGGGCCGTGGGCCGCGGCCGGCGGCGACCTGGCCCGGACCCTGCAGCACGGCGCGGTGCTCCTCGACGGCGGCCTGGCGTCCCAGCTGACGGCCACGGGCAGCGACCTGACCGACTACCTCTGGTCCGCGCGCGTGCTCGTCGACGACCCGGGCGCCATCGTCGAGGCGCACCTGGAGTTCCTGCGGGCCGGCGCGCGCGTCATCACGACCGCGAGCTACCAGGCGACCCGGGCCGGCTTCGCCCGGCGCGGCATCGACGCCGCCGGCACGGAGGCGCTGCTGCGCCGCAGCGTCGCCCTGGCCGACGAGGCCCGCGAGCGCGCCTACGACGAGGGCATCCCCGGTCCGGTGTGGATCGCCGCGTCCGTGGGGCCCTACGGGGCGATGCTGGCGGACGGTTCGGAATACCGGGGCGCCTACGGGCTGAGCGTCGACCAACTGGTCGACTTCCACGCACCCCGGCTGGCCGTGCTCGCGAACGCCGGCGCCGACGTGCTCGCCTGCGAGACCGTGCCGGACACGATCGAGGGCGAGGCGCTGATGCGGGCGCTCGCCGGTCTCGGCACGCCGGCCTGGCTGTCCTACACGGTCGGCGGCCCGCGCACCCGCGCGGGGCAGCCGCTCGACGAGGCGTTCGGCGTGGCCGTGGGGGTGAAGGAGATCGTCGCGGTCGGCGTCAACTGTTGCGCGCCCGCCGATGTGGCCACCGCCGTCGCGGTGGCCACAGCCGTCACAGGGCTGCCCGGGGTGGCATACCCGAACAGCGGGGAACGCTGGGACGCGGTGCGCCGGGACTGGACCGGTGAGGTGTCGCTCGACCCGACGCGCGTCCAGGAGTGGGTCGACGCGGGCGCCCGGCTCATCGGCGGCTGCTGCCGCGTGACCGCGGGCCACCTGCGCGCCATCCACGCCGCGCTGGGCGGAGCCTAGCCCGCCGCCGGTGATCCGCCCGGCGACGCCCGCGTCACCGGGGAACCCGGCGTCACACCGGGATGACGCCCGAGATGACCAGCGCGCAGAAGGCCGCGCCGAGCGCCCAGCCGCCGAGCAGGCCGGCGGCCACGTCGCGGCGGTGGCGGACCACCAGCACGATGCCCGCGACCACGACCGTGATCAGGAAGAGGGCCTGCACGCCGAAGAAGGTCACCGCGACGGCGGCCAGGTCGTCGAAGCCGTCCCCGGCGTCCGTCGACCGGCCGGCGATGAGTGCACCGACCAGCGCGATGGCGTGTCCGGCCACGCCGAGCGCGGCGCCGAGCACGACCCGGCCCCGGCGCCACTGGGTCACCGGTTCGGGTACCGCCCCTGTTACGACGTTCTCCATCGCTAGATTCTCCGACATCCGCTCCCCCGTCCAAGCGCCGTTCGCGCGGTGTGGCGATCGGCGTGGCCGCCATCGTAGGCGCCGCGCGCCACGGTGGCATTCGGGGAACCGACAGAGATCAGGGTTCCACGATCACCTTGAGGCCGCCGCGCCGAGCCGCCGTGGCGAGCGCCTCATCGGCGCGGCTGAGCGGGAACCGGTCGGTCACGACGGAACGCACGTCCACGTCGCCCGCGGCCACCAGGGCGATCGCGCGGGAGTACACCTCGTTCATCCGGCGGGCCATGATCAGGGACAGGCCCTTACGCCGGGCCAGGGCCGCCGTGAAGCTCGTCCGGTCGGTGCTGGGGATGCCGACCAGCACCACCCGGGCCCCGGGCCGGGCCGCCAACAGGCTGGTGTGCAGGGCCTCGTCCGTGCCGCCGACCTCGAACACGACGTCGGCGAGGCCGATCGGCCCGAGGACGCCGTCGGGCGGCAGCGGGTGGGCGCCGAAGGCCTCGGCGGCGGCCTGCCGGTGCGGCAGCGGGTCGACGGCGTACACGCGGGTCGCGCCGGCACGGCGGGCCAGCTGCACCAGCAGGAGACCGATCGGGCCGCAGCCCACCACGGCGACCGTCGAGCCGAGGTGCACGTGGCCGAGGTCGACGGCGTGCAGGGCCACGCCCAGGGGCTCCAGCATGGCACCGTCCGCGGCCGACATCCCGGCGGGCAGCGGGTGCAGGTGCGCGTTCGGCCAGGCCAGGAACTCGCGCAGCCCGCCGTCGCTCGTGCCGTGCCCGGCGAAGTCGACGGCCGGGCAGAGGTTGTAGTACCCGCGCCGGCAGCTCGGGCACGACCCGCAGGGCACGGCCGGGTCCACGGCGACGAGCTGCCCGTCGAACGGGCCGCCCACGACGACGCCGGCGAACTCGTGGCCGATCACCAGGGGGCGGCTGAGCTGCGCGTCGCCGATCCCGCCCTCGTCGTACCAGTGCAGGTCGGAACCGCAGAGGCCGACAGCCTCGACCCGCACGAGGCTCTCGCCCGCACCGGCCGACGGCACCGCCTCATCACCGATCCGGATGTCGCCCGGACCGTGCAGTCGCGCCACTCTCACCGTCGCCGTCCACCTCTCCACGCCGAACGCCGGCTCCCGCCGGCTGCCAGCGCCACGCCGCTGACTGGCCGACACGATAACTGAGAAACGATCCGGCCGACGGCCGCTCGGCCGCGAGTTTTCGCACGTGCCGGGCCCGCGATGGCCGGATCGGCAGGGTGGGAGGACACTGGTTCGGGCGACGAGCGCACGGGAGGCGAACCTTGGGCAGGCCTGTCCTGTTGACGGTGGATGACGATCCGGCGGTGTCCCGGGCGATCGCGCGCGACCTGCGCCGCCGCTACGGCGAGGAGTACCAGGTGGTGCGCGCCGCGTCCGGGCCGGACGCGCTGGACGCGCTGCGGGAGCTGAAGCTGCGCGGCGGGCGGGTCGCCGCCATCCTGGCCGACTACCGGATGCCCCGGATGAGCGGCGTCGACTTCCTCGAACAGGCCATGGACCTGTTCCCGCGGGCGCGCCGGGCGCTGCTCACCGCGTACTCGGACACGGACGCGGCGATCGCCGCGATCAACGTGGTCGACGTCGACTATTACCTGCTCAAGCCGTGGGAACCGCCCGAGGAGAAGCTGTACCCGGTCGTCGATGCGCTCGTGGAGGCGTGGCAGGCGGCGGGCGAGCCGGAGGTGACCGAGGTCAAGGTGGTGGGCCACCGGTGGAGCGCGCCGTCGTACGCGATGCGCGACTTCCTGGCCCGCAACCAGGTGCCCTACCGCTGGTACGGGGCGGACGACCCGGAAGGCCGGCGGCTGCTCGACGCGGCCGGCATGGGCGAGGACGCGGTGCCCCTGGTGGTCACGCCGGACGGCACGCCGCTCGCGGCGCCGACCACCGCGCAGGTCGCCGGGGCCGTGGGCCTGGCCACGGCGCCGGCCGCCGACTTCTACGACCTGTTGATCATCGGTGGCGGCCCGGCCGGGCTGGGCGCGGCCGTCTACGGCGCCTCGGAGGGCCTGCGGACCGTCCTCGTCGAGCGGCTAGCCGTGGGCGGGCAGGCCGGCCAGAGCTCGCGCATCGAGAACTACCTGGGCTTCCCCGACGGGGTGTCCGGCGACCAGCTCACCGACCGGGCCCGGCGGCAGGCGGCGAAGTTCGGCGCGGAGATCCTGTCCGCCCGGGACGTGACCGATTTGCAGGTGCGCGGCTCGGCGCGGGCGATCCGGTTCGCCGACGGCAGCGAGGTGGCCGCGCACACCGTCCTGCTGGCCACGGGCGTGTCGTACCGTCCGCTGGACGCGCCCGGCGTGGCGGAGCTGACCGGCCGCGGCGTGTACTACGGCTCGGCCGCCACGGAGGCGCCCGCCTGCGCGGGCGAGGACGTCTACATCGTCGGCGGGGCGAACTCGGCCGGGCAGGCGGCGGTGTTCTTCTCCCGGCACGCGGCGCGGGTGACGCTGCTGGTGCGCGGCGACTCGCTGGCCCGCTCCATGTCGCACTACCTCATCGAGCAGCTGGCGGCCCTGCCCAACGTGTACGCCCGCACGGGCACGGTGGTCACGGGGGCGCACGGCGACCAGCGGCTGGAGGCGATCTCGGTCCGTGACGCGGACGGCACGTGCGAGACGCTGAAGGCGGGGCACCTGTTCGTCTTCATCGGCGCGCAGCCGCCCACCGGCTGGCTGTGCCCGCAGGTGCGCCGCGACGAGCAGGGTTTCGTGTGCACGGGCGCCGACCTGCTGGTCGAGGGCCACCGGCCACCGGGCTGGACGCTGCCCCGCGACCCGTACCACCTGGAGACCAGCGTGCCCGGCGTGTTCGCCGCGGGCGACGTGCGCGCCGGCTCGGTCAAGCGCGTGGCGTCCGCGGTCGGCGAGGGCGCCATGGCGGTCAGCCTGGTCCACCGCTATCTGGAGACGACATGACGGCCATCACGCCCGAGGAGCTGCGCGGCCTGTTCCTGTTCGAGTCGCTCGACGACGACCAGCTGGAGTGGCTGGCCCGGCACGGCCGGGTGGAGTCCTTCCCGGCTGGTACGCACGCGGTCGCGGAGGGCCAGCCGGCCGAGTCCTTCATCGTGCTGCTCGACGGGGAGCTGGCCATGTCGCGCCAGGTGCGCGGCGACGAGGTCGAGATCAGCCGCACGAGCCAGCGCGGCGTCTACGCGGGCGCCACCCAGGCGTGGATCTCCGACGCGGGGGCCGTGTCCGTGTACCCGTCGTCGATCCGGGCCGTCACGGACTGCCGCTTCCTCGTCCTGCCGGCCGCCGAGTTCGGGCCGGCGCTGCGCGAGTGGTTCCCCATGGCGGTGCACCTGCTGGAGGGCCTCTACCACGGCATGCGCACCACGGACGCGCTGATCTCGCAGCGGGAACGGCTGGTGGCGCTCGGTTCGCTGTCGGCCGGGCTGATGCACGAGCTGAACAACCCGGCCGCGGCGACCGCGCGGGCCACGTCGGCGCTGCGCGAGCGGCTGGCGCACATGCGTCACAAGCTCGCCATGCTGGCCGACGGCAGCATCGACCGCACCCAGCTGCGCAATCTCGTGGAGCTGCAGGAGGTCGTGATCGCACGGCTGAAGAACGCCGTCGAGCTGACCCCGATGCAGGCCGCCGACCGCGAGGACGAGCTGGCCGACTGGCTCGCCGAGCATGCCGTGCGCGACGGGTGGGACCTTGCCCCGGTCCTCACGGCCGCCGGCATGGACGTCGACTGCCTCGACGAGATCGCCGACAAGGTCGACCCGTCCCTGCTGGAGCAGTCGATCCGCTGGCTGGGGTACACGCTGGAGACCGAGATGCTGATGAGCGAGGTGGAGGACGCGAGCGCGCGCATCTCCGCGCTCGTCGGCGCCGCCAAGCAGTACTCGCAGATGGACCGCGCCGCCCACCAGTGGACGGACGTGCACGAGGGCCTCAAGAGCACCCTGGCTGTCATGCGCCACAAGCTGGGCGACGGCATCACGATCGTCAAGGAGCTGGATCCGGACCTGCCGCGCGTGCCGGCGTACCCGGCGGAGCTCAACCAGGTGTGGACGAACATCATCGACAACGCCGCGCAGGCGATGGAGGGGCGCGGAACGCTGACGGTGCGCACCTCGCACACGGACACGAGCGTGCTGGTCGACATCGGCGACAGCGGGCCGGGCATGTCCGAGGAGGTGCGCCGGCGCATCTTCGAGCCGTTCTTCACCACGAAGCCGGTGGGCCAGGGCACGGGCCTGGGACTCGACATCTCGTACCGGATCGTGGTGAACCGGCACGGCGGCGACATCACCGTGACCTCGCACCCCGGCGACACCCACTTCGTGGTGCGGCTGCCGATGACCGGGACGACCGAATCAGGAACCTGAGGAGGCCACCGAACGGAGCGCGCCCACCACGGCGGCCAGTTCGGTGACCAGGCCCGCGACGGTCGTCTGGTCGGCGCCGCCGATGGTGACCGAGCGCAGCTCGTCGGGCTTGGGCAGGCGCGCCACGATGTCGGGCAGCGCGTCGATGAGCTTGGCCTGCACGCTGGCCGGCGACTGCCCGTTGTCGATCTCGGCCTGGACGCGGGCACGCTCCAGCTCCAGCAGCGCGCCCTGGTGTCCGGCCTCGGCCCGGGCGCGGGTGCGGGCCAGCTCGGCGTCGAGCTCCAGGCCCGCCAACCGGGCGGCCGCCCCGGCCCGCTCGCGGGCGAACTCCTGCTCGGCGTCGTGGCGCTCGCGCGACAACCGCAGGGCGTGCTGGGCGCCCTCGTGCGCGAGGTCGGCGAGCAGCTGCTCGTCGACGCGGTCGCGCTCGGCGCGGCGTACCTTCTCCTCGGCCTCCCGGTCGAAGCGGGCCGCCTCGTGCCGCGCCTGCAACTCGGCGACCTGGCGGTCGTTCTCCAGCCGCTGGCTGGTGCGGGTGCGCTCGGCGGCCAGCTCCCGCTCCGTGACGGAGGCGTCGGCGGCCAGCTCGGCGAGGCGGGCGACGCGACGCTGGTCGGCCCGGTAGGGGCCCTGGAGGTTCTCCCACAGCCGCGACGAGCTGACCACGGCCTCCTTGATCTGCACGGTGACGATGCGCAGGCCGAGGCCCCGGTTGGCGTCCCCGGACCCCTCCGCGACGTCGCGCAGCCGGGCGGTCAGCTCCTCGATGATGGGCTGCTTGTCGCTGAGCACCTCGCGCACACCCATGGTGGCGACCTTGTCCTTGATCGCCGCCTCGGCCTGCTCCTTCAGCTGCAGGTTGATCAGGCGCATCGGGTCCTCGGTGTCGCTGAAGTCCAGCTTCCGGTACGCCGTCCCGATGTCCTCGATGATCCACTGCACGTACGCCTGGACGAGCACGCCCTGCAGCTCCTCGCAGATGCAGCGGGCGCTGATGACGATGGTCTGCATGGCGCCGGGCACGACCATGAACGAGTCCGTGCGCGGCCGGTAGCGGAACGACACGCCCAGGCCCATGTGCAGCGGCTCGGCGTGGCCCCGGCGGGTGTGCACGACGAACGCGTTCGGCGGCACCAGCACGGTCTTCCACGGGCCGACCCCGGTGACGCGCACGCCGACCGCGCCGGAGGAGGGCGTGGGTGGCGGCGCCGCCTGCTGGGCGAAGCCGAGCACGCGGGCGCGCTGGGGAGCCATGGCGGCGGCGGGCGCGGGCGCCGACCGCTTGACGCGCAGATCCTGCTCCAGCGCCTCCTGGCGCGCCACGACCTGATCGAGATAGGCGTTGCTCTGCTCGGACATCGACGGGTCCTCCCGGGCACCGACTCGGGTTGTCACCGTCCGCTATGGACGGCCGGCGCCGAGTCTGCCGGGCGATGTCAAGGGCGTGCCGGGGGTCAGCTCTCCGCGGGCAGCGGGCCGGACGACACCGCCTCGACGGCCTCGTCGACCGTCGCGTAGCTGCCGAACATCTCGGCCAGGCCGCTGATCTCCAGCACGCGGCGCACCATCGGGCTGGGCGCGGCGACGACGAACCGGCCGCCGGCCTCCTCCAGCTGGCGCCGGTAGCGGACGAACACGCGCAGCCCGGCGGAGTCGCAGAAGGAGAGCGCGGTGAGGTCGAGCACGACGTACACCCGTCCCTCGGCGACCTGCCCGTCGATCGCGGCGGCCAGCTCGGGGGCCGTGGCTAGGTCCAGCTCGCCGTCCACCGACACCACCGCGACGTTGTCGCGCTCGTCGACACCGATCGTCAGAGACATGCCTACCGCCCGTCCGCTCACCGTGCGCCACCGCGCGTGGCCACGTCACAAAACTCGCTGATCCGCATCACCATAGTGCCGCGTCGGGCTCACTCCCGCAGGTCGGCCCAGACGACCTTGCCCTCGGCGAGCGGGGTGGCGCCCCACTCGGTCGCGAACGCGTTCACCAGGGTCAGGCCCTGGCCGCCGTCCGGCCCCACGTCCTCGACGCGACGCATGCGCGGCAGTTGCCGGCTCGAGTCGCGCACGGACACGTGCAGGCCATGGTCGGTCAGCGTCGCGACCACGAGGAAGCGTCCGCTGGCATGCAGCACGGCGTTGTTGACGAGCTCGGTGACGACGAGTTGGGCGGCCGGCAGCACGCCGTCGAGGCGCCACTCGGCGCAGGCCTGGGTGACCATGCGGCGGGCGTCGGCCGACGCGGCGGGCGAGCGCTCCAGCTCCTGCCAGCGTCGGGGCGCCGGGGTCGCGGCGCGCACGTGCTCGATGGCCGCCTCGACCGTCGGGAAGATCGGGACCTGGGGGGGGCGCAGGCTGTCGGGCCGCCGGCACATGGCCACGATCCGGCCGGGCCACGCCTTGGCCTGGGTGGCCACCGGGTGCAGGGACTCACCGGCGCCCGGGTCGGCGACCAGGTCGCCGAGGTCGACGACGAGGCCGTCGGGGCTGTCGGCGAGGGCGTCGACGATCCAGCGACTGGCCCGGGGACCGTCGCCGCGGCGCAGCCGCCCGGACATCCGCAGCACCGTGACGGGCTCCGTCTGCAGCACCTCGGCGCGAAGGTCGCCCGGTTCGCCGGTTGCGGCGGTCACGATCGAGTCGCCATCGCCGTCGTTACCGCCGTACCGCAGACTGCTCAACACACACCCCTTCGCCGCCCCGAGCTTAGTGTGACATGTGTGATCGGCCCCCGGCCGACCAACCTCGGGCCCCGCACAGGATATGTGTGCCCGGTCGTCCCGGACCTAAACCAGCACGTCACCTGGTCACCTGGCGATCGGGAACGGGCCGTCCGGGCCCGGCGGCGCGAGTTGATCTCTGCAACAAACCTGCAACTGCCGCGCATTGACTGGCACCGGCACGGGTGCGACGGTCGGCTAACGGGAATGCGCTTTCCGCGCGCCGGCCCGTCTCGTCCATATCGAACAGGAGCTACGCATGCGCGTACGGACAGTGGCTGTCCTCTCCACCTGCGCGGCGGCCGTGGCCGCGGTGGCCGCCGTCACCGTGCCGGCCATGGCCGCGACAGACTCCGCCCGCACCGCCGCGGCCCCCGACCCGGCCGCCCTCGCGCTGGGCCGGCAGGTGCTGGCCGCGAACGACGGCTGGGCCGCCAGCGGCTCGGGCACGACCGGCGGTTCGGCCGCCGACGACGCCCATGTGTTCACCGTGAGCACCCGGGCCGGGCTGATCGCCGCCCTCGGCGGCGACAACGCGGCCAACCTGCGCAACGCCACGCCGAAGATCATTTTCATCAAGGGCCGGATCGACGTCAACACGGACGACAACGGCAACCCGTTGACGTGCGAGGACTACTACGACCCGGCGTACACGCTGCAGGACTACCTGACGGCGTACGACCCGGCGACCTGGGGCATGGTCACCCCGACCGGCCCGCTGGAGGAGGCCCGGGTCCGCTCGGCCGCCAACCAGCGCGCCCGCGTAATGATCAACGTGGGGTCCAACACGACCATCATCGGCCTCAAGGGCGCGAAGATCCTCGGCGGCAACCTGCTGCTGGGCAGCTCCAGCGTCTCCGTGTCGAACATCATCGTCCGCAACGTGTACTTCGAGGACGCCCACGACTGCTTCCCGGCGTGGACGCCCACCGACGGCGCCACCGGCAACTGGAACTCGCTGTACGACAGCGTGACCCTGTCGCGGGCGACGAATGTCTGGCTCGACCACAACACGTTCACGGACGGCGCCAACCAGGACGCGACACAGCCGATCTACTTCGGCCGCCCGTACCAGGTGCACGACGGGGCCTCGGACATCATCCGCGGCTCGGACTTCGTCACGGTGTCGTACAACAACTACTTCGAGCACGACAAGACCATGCTGATCGGTTCGACGAACACCCCGGGCGACCCGGCGACCAACCCCGGCGCCGACCTGGGCCGGCTGCGCGTCACCCTGCACCACAACCGCTTCGCCAACCTCGGCCAACGGGTCCCCCGGGTGCGCTTCGGCCAGGTGGACGTCTACAACAACTACTACTACCAGACCGACGAGGACAGCTTCGTCTACGCGTTCGGCGTCGGCGCGCAGTCCGCCATCCACGCCGAGAACAACTTCGTCCTGCGCAGCGCCGACATCCCACTCGACGCCCTCGTCTACGACTGGGGCGGCACGAGGATGACCGAGAAGGGCACGCTCACCCGCGTGGGCACCGGCAAGATCAGCGCGGTGAACCTGCTCGACGCGTACAACGCCACGCACACCGTCCAGCTCGCCACGGACGCCGGCTGGACGCCGACCCTGCGGACCGGCCTCGACCCGACGGCCAGCGTGCCGGGGGTGGTCTCGGCGCAGGCCGGCGCCGGCAAGCTGCCCCTCTAGGCAGCGCGGTGAGGGCCGGTGTCCGCGTCGACGCCGGCCCTCACCCCTTATCGAGTACGCGCGACAGCGCCGTGAACCAGCGGGCCGCGATCTTCTCGTTGCCCGGCCACGCCGGGTGCACCCCGTCGACGGTGTCCCTGGCCGGGTCGAACCCCGTCCACTGGTCCACGACGAGCACCGGTGAGGCGGCCGTCGAGGCGGCCGCGGCCCAGCCGGGGATGGCGCGGTTGAGCTCGACCACCCGCCGCCCGCACGCCGGGCAGTCGGCCGGCGCCATCGGGATGAGCTGGGCCACCAGCACCACCATGCCGGGATCGCTGGCCCGCAGGAGGGCCACCAGCGCGGTGTACGACCGCAGTACCTGCGCGGTCGTCCGGCCCTGCCGGACGTCGTTCGTGCCCAGGTGCATGAGCACGACGTGCGGACGGGTGCGGGCGAGCCAGGCCGGCAGCTCGCGGCCGGTCGCCGCCTCGGCCGCCGTGAACCCGCCGTGGCCCTCGTTGTCGCCGTCGTGCGCCGGGTACCCCTGCGGATAGCCGGTCGGGCACACCTGCCCGCCGCGCGTACCCACGAAGTCGATGGCGACCTTCGCCGGCCCGCCGGCGGCCGTCGTCACGCCACCCACGAGCGGGGTGTCGCCGTCGGCGAAGCCGGCGCGGCGCAGCTTGTCCCACAGGTACGCCCGCCAGCAGCCCGGCGACCCGGTGATGGAGTCCCCCAGCGGCATGACCCGCACGGCCGGCGGTGCGCCCGCTGCCGGCACGCTCCCCGCCCACCGGGCGGCCGAGCCGCTGGCGCACCCCGTGGCCGTGACGCAGCCCAGGATCGCGAACACCGCCACCATCCGCCGCGTCACCGCCGACCGCCTCCCCCGACACCACCGGCGCGGGAGGGCGCCGGTCGCAGGCCTTCATCACAGTCCGGCGCCGGCTGGGCCGTCAACCGGGCCACCCGGAAGGGCGGTCAGCGCTGTCACCCGTGCGGTGGAGCGCTCAGCGCGGACGGGTGAGGGCGGCGCGCAGCGGGTGCGCGTACCGGCCGGGCGCCGGCTTGACGGGCATGGTGACCGTGCCGGCCAGCTCCTCCTCGCGGATCTGCATGAGCAGGATGCGCAGTGTGGGCCAGTAGTCCGGGAACCTGTCGATCAGCTCGCGCAGCACGGGGCTGTACCGCACCATGTTGCGCGGCCAGTTGTGCCACTGGGTGAACATGGGCACCTCGGGCATGATGTCGACCGCGCTCAGCTCGTACTCGAGAACGTCGCCGAAGACCTCGGCGAGCAGTAGGACCTCGGCACGGTTGGGGTCGTTCTCGCGGCACGGCCGGTTGTCGAAAAAGTAGGGCCGCAGTTCCGGCCGCCGCAGAATGAGATCGTAGGAGCCCTGGGTCAACTGGTTGAACCCCAGGACGACGGTCGCGATGCCGACCGAGTTGCTGATCCGTGTCTGCTTGGCCAGCTCGCGCGTCTGGCGCGCGGTGAATAGCACGCTGATGACCACGAGAATGAGCGTCACGCCTGCGAATGAGGCGTTGATGATATCCACCTCGGGTCACCGTCCTGCCGCCGTCCGCCGGAATTCAAGCATACGAATCACGGACAACAATTCACATCCCGTGAATCCGGGACGGACGGCGGCGGGAAAGCCCCTAAAATGCGTGACTGTGCGGCGCTACTTGGTGAGAATCGGCGCGATGATCGTGTCGCTCTTCCAGTACTGGCAATCCTCTGGCGGGGTCACGTTGACGATCTCGAAGTCGATGTTCCCGGGGGCGAATCCCGCCGCGACGAGGGCGTCGAAATGCTCGGCGCGGAATCCGCTGATCTCATCCGAGAAATAGGTGAAGCGACCACCCGGGCGCAGCTTCCGGTAGGCCGTCGCGGCGAAATGGGCCTGGTTCATGACCTCGGACTGGTCCAACGGGTACGCGTCGAACAGGATGCCGTCGAGCGACCCGTCCGGGACCTCGTCGATGACCTCTTCCCACAGCCCTTCGAGGACCTCGGTCGGGTGGGTGGCGATCCCGTCCCGGAACTGCCGGGCCCGCTCCGCGACGTCCGCGTTGGCCTCGATGATGATGTGCCGGGTGATACCCGGGCTCTGCGCGATGTAGCCGGCCGAGATGCCCAGGCCGAAGCCGACCTCGAGCACCTGTCCGCCGTTGCTCGCGGCCACGGCCGCCAGCGCCGCCATGTAGGGGTCCTCCCAGTCCTCCATCACGGGGTGGCCGAGGATCTTCAGCGAGTGGCCGTCATAGACGGCGGGTGCGGACTTCCACGCCTGCCTCGCGTGAAAGCCGATCTCGTCATAGACGGGAATGAGCTCGTCGCGCACCCGGCGCGTTTCCGCCTCGCTCATGCCTTCTAAGATCAGATCCCGGTTGACCTCGTTCTCGGCGACCAGGACCCGCGTTGCTTGATCTACATCTGCGGAGGTGTCATCATTGGTGACCATGCGCATCTCTGTTCTCGAAAAGTCTGATGTGGACGGTTGATCATTTTCGGACAACGAACGTCGTCCGTCAATGAGGCATTCGGCTATTGATCATCCGGCACATCGCGTATTACTGTCTGGTCCAGTATGGCAGGATGACGCGGATCGTCTAGCAATACGACCCAGTCCGCCTGGAGCGTCGGACTAACCTCGACGGCGTATCGCTCGAAAGCGGGAATCGCCCACGCCAGGTCGGCGGGCATGCGCCTGACCAGTGCGGCGCCCGACACAGCCAGATGCACGACGAGATCGAGCGCGAGTCCCGCGCCGAGCAACATCGCGCCGCTGAGGATCAGCACGCCGCCCGGCGGTAGCGCGACGCGGGGCGAGCGGCTCGCCCGGTCGGTGTCGGGTTCACGATGCACGACACGGACGAGGCCCGAGCCGCCCGCCGACAACGGCGCCAGGGCCTCCCGGTTGATCGCCGCGTAGTCGATCCAGTCGTCGTAGTACGCGTCCGGGTTCGTCCGGCCCCGCTCGAACCTCAGCGACGCCGGGCGCAGGTAGTCCGACGCCCGCAGGCGCAGCACGGGCCGCCCGAGCAGACGCACCCGCTCCGCCACGGCGCCGGCGAGGGCGTCCGGGCGGGCCGGCGGCGCGCCGTCGACGCCCACGCGCAGCCACGCGCCTGGCGCCTGCCCGGCGACCCGGTCGCCGAGCCGGGCCTCCAGAGCCTCGGGAGAGATCGGCCGCGCACGCACGGCTCCATTGTCACCCCGTCCCTGCCGTCGCCCGGCCCTGTCCTCACCCGGCCGGGCGTCGCGCGATCCGGTCGACGATCGTCACCACCTCGTCGGCGCAGCCCCAGGACACGCTGACGCCCCCGCCGCCGTGCCCGTAGTTGTGGATCAGCCATCGCTCGCCGAGGTCCTCGCACTCGAGCCGGATGGAGCTGCGGGTGGGACGCCAGCCGACACGCCGGTCGACCACCTTCGCGCCCACCAGCTTCGGCTCGACGGCCGCGCACCGGTCGATGATCGCCTGCGCGATGTCCTCATCGGACGGTCGGGGCTGCCCGGGGTCGCGCTCGGCTTCCCGCTCCGCCAGCCCGCCGAGCACCACCCGGTCGCCGTGCGGCAGCAGGTAGGTCATGTCGACCACGTCGTGCTCGACGGCGGCCGCGAAGAACTCCTCGATGCCCGGATTCTCCACGACGACGAGCATGCCGCGCACCGGCTCGATACCGGCGTCCGGCACCAGGTCCTTGGCAGCCGACCCGGTGCAGTTGACCGCGACCGTCCACGGTGGCGGGAAGTCACGCAGCGACGCGACCGCGCGCTGCTCCACCCGCCCACCGAGCTTGCGCAGCCGGTCGTCGAGGTAGCGCAGGTACACCGGCATGTCGAGCATCGGCGCGGTGTAGCGCCACCCGCAGACGTACTCCTCGGGCAGGTCCGCGGCCGGCACCATGGCGAAGTCGCTGAGCTGGTTGAGATACTCCGGCGGCTCCGTGGGCGTCTTGGCCGCCTCCACGCCGGTGACCTGACGGATGCCGGAGAGGAACTCCCCCGCCTCCGCGCGGATGCGGTCCAGCTCCGCCAGGGTCACGCCGCTCCAGCGCAACACCCGCTCGTCCTTGGTGAGCACCGGGCCCCACAGCGCACCGGCCGCGTACGACGAGGTCAGCATCGTCTCCGGGGCGTAGAGCGTCACGCGGTGCCCGCGCTCGGCCAGCCGGATGCCCGTGGTGAGCCCGCTGACCCCGGCGCCGTAGATGAGAACGTCGCGTGTTTGGGCAGTCACTGTTCGAGGTTAACGGTTCCTAGGATCCCATTCACGTGAATCCTTGAGTCCATCAATTTCATGGCGGTCCGGTTAGGACGGTTGTGCCGTCAACGCTGGGAAATGTCAGGCAGGTCCGCGGGCGACGCGTCGGGCAACCACGTGAGCACCTGCCCGGCAGCCGCGCGCAGGTCAGCCGACCCGGCGCGGGCGGCGCGGTTGGCGATGACCCGCCGGGCCACGTCGTCGCGGCCGAAGAGGCTGCCCAGCAACCGGACCGCCGCGACGCTCACGCGCCGGTCGGTGTGCTCCGTCAGGGTCACGAGCACGTCGCGCACCGCCGGGCCGGGCGCGGGCCGGTCGCACAGCGCCCGCATGGCCGCGAGCCGGACCTGGATATCCCTGTCGGACTCCGCGCGCTCGCGCAGCAGCCGCGCCACGTCGGCCTCGCCCCCGAAGTGGGTGCCCAGGCACCGCATGGCCAGCGCGCGCATCGGCCGTTCGCCGTCGGCGGCGCGCTCAACCAGCACGTCGCGCACGAGTGGGCCCGGGCCGAACCGGGTCACCAGGCCCTCGACCGCCTCGGCCACCACGTCCACGTCGAGGTCGGTGCGGGCCTGGGCGGCGAGCTGCGTACGGATGTCCTCACCGACCGGCAGCCGGGCCAGCGCCCGCACCGCGCACCGCCGCACGCCCGGGGGATCATCGCGCGTCAGCCGGGACTTCAGCGCCACGTGCGGCCGGCCGGGCAGCGCGAGGAGGGCCTCGGTCAGCTCCTCGAACACGGTCACGTCGCGCTCGACGCGGATACGTTCCCGCAGGAGCGTACGCACGGCGGGCACGTCGGCGGCCACGGTGCACAGGCTGCGCACCGCGATGAGCCGGATCTGCGCGTCCTGGTCGTTGCGGGCCCGGTCGAGCATCCGCTGGCGCACGGCCGCGTCCGCCTCGACCGCCGGCACCAGTGCCGTCAGCGCGATCGCGCGCACCTTCGCGTCACCGTCGTTGTCCACCACCCGCAACAGCAGGTCACGCCGGGCGTCGCCCGAGATGAGCGGCAGCAGCTCGGTGAGCACGACCTGCCGGGTCTCGGCGACCGCCTCGCGCTCGACCCGTACGGTCAGCAGCGCGGCCACGTCCGCCATGTCCGTGCCACGCTCCACCAGCAGTCGCACGGCCTCCGTGCGCACCCGGGGATCGTGGGCCGCCCGCACCCGCTCGATGAGCAGTGCGGTCGTGTCCGGCTCGGCGGGGAACGCCGTGACGTACGCGCGCAGCGCGGCCACCCGGGTGCCCGTGTCCGCGTCCTCGCCGAGCTGATGGCGCAGCACGTCACGCAGCAGGGCCGTCGGCCCGCCAACGTCCGCGAGCGCCTGCACGGCGGCGCGGCGCACCCCCGCGTCCCGGTCGACGCGGGCGCGCTCGGCGAGCGTGTCACAGACCGCCCCGGCCGGGTAGCGCTCGCCCAGCAGCCGCACCGCGGCGCGCCGCACCAGCTCGTCGGAGTCGGTGGTGGCCCGCGCGATCAGCGCCAGGCGAATGCGGTCGAGGCCGCCCTGGCGGTCGGCCATGCGCACGGCCTCCCGCACGACGCCGGCGTCCACGTCCGCCGACACCAGCCGTTCCACCAGCGCCCACTCGGGCTCGTGGCCCGCGTGGTCGAGCAGCTCGGTGGCCACCCGGCGCACGGCGGGCGCCGGATCCGTGCGGGCCCGGTCGATGATGAGTTCCAACCAGCGCGCGTCGGCGTGGAACCAGTCGGCCAGGCCGCGCAGCACGCTGGACCGGATGTCGGGGTTCGCGTCCTCGCGGGCCCGGATCAGCATCAGCTCGGCCACGCTGTCGCGGCCGGCGAGCGTGGTCACCATGGCCTCGGTGGCGGCGCGGCGGACCGGCGCCGGCCGGTCCTCGGCGACCCGGCGGGCCAGCAGGTCCTCGGCCTGGTTGACCTGCTGCATGGCGGCCGCGCTCGGCCGGGCGACCGTCTGCTGCGCCGACTGGTCCGGGCCGCCGGCCGGATCGCCGCCCCCGGCCACCGCTTCCCCGGCATCACGCAGGCCGACCCGCGCCAGCTCCTCGATGCCCGCCACGGAGGCGAGGGCCGCCGCGAGCGGCACCCGCGGTCGGCCGAGCTGGTCGAGCAGGCTGACCACCCCGTCGTACTCGTCCGCGAGCATCGCGGCCAGCCGGGCAGCGTGCGAGGACATGGGCGCCGAGACGATGGCGGAGCCGCGCCGGCGGTACCAGCGCAGGTATTCCTTGCGGCCGGGCCACTCGGCGCCGATGAGCGCGGCGGCGGGCAGCAGCTCGCCCTCCACCATGAGGTCGGTCGCCCGGTCGTCGATGGTGACGCCATGCTCCAGCAGCAGGATCACCTGCCGCAGCAGCGCCGTCGCGGGCTCGGCCACCGTGCTCAGGTCGGCCACCTCGGCCAGGCACTGCACCGCGAGCGCCAGGTGCGTGGGCGGCTCGTCGAACTCCGCCGGCGGCCAGGGGCGGTCGGCTCGGCTGGTCAGCACGGTCAGCAGCGGGCCGACATCGACGCCGGGGTGGGCGGCGATCAGCCGCAGGATCTCGTGCCAGGCGGCGTCGGCGCAGTGCGCGCGGTAGAGGTCGGCCAGGTCGGTCGCGGTGAACGTACCCTCGGCGTGCCGGTGCACGATCGCGTCCGCGACGAAGAATTCCAGAAACGTGCGGTGCACGAAGCCGACGTGCTCGTCACCGAAGCGGCTGAGGATGAAATGCCGTTCGCGGAACTCGTCCACCAGCCGGCTGGCCAGCAGCCGGGCGCGGTCGGGCTCCTGGATGAACTTGGGGCTGAGGTACTCCTCGAACGCGCCGCACAGGTCCTCCTGGCTGATCACGTTGTCGGCGACGGACAGCTGGCCGGTCACCGCGCGGAAGGCCAGGTTGCGCAGCAGCCGCAGGTGGTCGGTCGCGGTCAGGAACGCCAGCGGGTCGTCGTTGGCGCGCGGGATGCCGTCCCAGCGCTTCACGAGGACGGACACCGCGTGCTGGCACAGCTGCCAGCGGCCGCGGGGAGGTTGGCCGTCGCCGTCGAGCGCGAGGATCGTCAGCAGCAGCGGGTTGCCGGACAGCTCGCGCATCGTGGCCGAGCCGCTCAGCGCGGCGACCATCCGGTTCACCTGGCTCACCTCCGGCGCGCGGCGCCGTACCTCGGCCGTCCACCGGCGCAGGAAGTCCCCGATCTGGGCCCCGTCGAGGTCCTGGAGCGTGAAGTGGGCGAAGTCGCCCAACGATGTGGCCGCGTAGCCGACCCCCCGGCTCGTCACGATCACCCGCACCTGCGGGTACTCCGCGGCGAAGCCCGCGATCTGGCGGGCGACCCCGGCCCGCAGCAGGTCCTGGCGGGGCACCTCGTCGAGCCCGTCGAAGACGACCAGCGCCCGGTGCCCGGCGCGCAGGTACGGCTCGAGCACCTCGCGCGCGAGTCCCGGGCCGTTGCCGCCGGCCTCGACGTCGAGGTAGTCCAGGAAGCTCTGGCAGCGACCGGCCCGCATCATCGCCACGTACGAGCGAAGTTCCAGCAGCACCGGCAGGTGCTCCGCGAGTGCGCTCAGCCGCCGGTCGGTGGTGGTGCCCGCCAGCGCGCCCATGAGGTAGCGGGCGATTGTGGACTTGCCGCTGCCCGGGTCGCCGAGCAGCACCACCGTGCGCTGGCCCCGCTCGGTGAGCACATCGAAGAGCCGGCGCTCGGGGCCGGCGTGCAGCGCCTGCCACAGCCGTTGCACGTCGCCGACGTCGGCCGGCACCCAGGACGCGTCGCCGGCCTCGGGCAGGCGCCGGCGCCACTCCCGGGGGATCTCCACCCGGTGCTGGTTCTCCCGGACGGTCGGCTCGACGAACACGGCCGCCAGGTTGGCCTGGCGCACGTCCGGGTGGACCGCGGGGCGCAGCAGCTCGACGTCCACGCCGGCGCAGTGCGCCTTGAGCCGGGCCAGGTACCGGTCGAGGCTGTCCTGGCTGAGCGCCTCGCGGCCGGGCGCCGCCGTGCCGGTGTCGTTGTGCCAGTTGGTCAGGGCGACACTCACCTGGTGGGCCAGCGAGTCCGGGCCGGTGAAGAAGTCGCAGACGTGCGTCTCCTGCAGATGCTGGCGCAGGGCCAGCATCCGCTCGAGGTTCTCGCCCCGGTCGACCCAGCGGGGTGGCCACGGGGCGTCGTCGTCGAGCAGGAAGATCAGGCACGGCTTGCGCAGCCGCTGGGCCTCCCGGTACTCCATCTCGGTGATCGACATGGTCGCCCCGCGCGGCACGTATCCGTACCGGTAGGCGAAGATGCCGATGTAGAGGTCGCACGCCGCGACATCGCGCAGGCACCGATCAACCGGGCGGCGGTTGTCGGCCACGTAGGTCTCCATGGCGATGTCTTCGTAATGCAGCTGCCGGAGCACCATCTGCGCGGCCAGGCGGCAACTCTGCAGGTCAAGGTACGTCGCAGAGATGTAGACCTTCGTCAATATCTCTCCCCGTGCTTGGCCGACCTGCCACTCTGTCCATCATGGCCAGTGTCGGTCCACTAGTCGAGGCCCGGCAACACCGCGACGCCGTCGGTCGCACACCCGGTTCGGGGACTTGCTGGGCAGGTTGGCCGCTGGCATGGGGACGTGCCGCGACCCGACGGTCGCGCCGCGTCGGCCGGCTCCGCCAACGGGCCTCGGGGCCCAGCGCGTGAAACGATGAGACCGGGCGCGGCCTGCCCCGATGCCCGCATTTGGTGCCACGACAGAGGGGCGTCAGTATGGAGCACGGAGGTGCCATGCTCATCCTCGGCGAGGTCCACACCGGACTGCTCCAGAACTCAACCGCCGTCGCTCAGGACGACGCTGCGGCGATCCTGGACGTCGTCCTGGGTGAGCGCGTGCGCCGCTCCGAACGGCCGATCGCCTACGCCGTGTCGCCCGAACGCCTCACGGGCGTGGACTGCCGCCTGCCCACGGGCACGGGCAGCCGCACGCGCGCCGTGGGCACGGTGGCCAGCCGCGCCGCCATCACGGCCGGCCACGTGCTGCAGGGCTCGGCGTTCGCCGTCGTGGAGCCCGGCCGCGAGCCACGCCGGCGGGCCTGGTCGCACTACCTGGCCCGGCCCGGTCAGCTGGAGACCATCGGCAAGGTGGACCTGGCCGACCTGCGCAACGGGCAGGTCCGCGCCGCGGAGAGCGAGCGCAGCCTCGACCTCGGCGCGATCGCCGGCCGGGCGATGGACGGCGCGCAGCGCTCCGGGCTGCTCGACCGGCGCGCGCCGCTGCGTACCCAGCGCACCCGGCTGCGCTGGCTGGCCTGGCGCGTGGCCGCCGAGGCGCCGGTCAGCACGGCGTTCTCCGTCGAGTCGGACACGGTCCGCACCCTCGTGCTGGGCGTGCCGGACGTCCCGCTGGCGGCCGTCGTGGACCTCTGCGAGGACCTGGCCCTGCACGACTGGCTGCTCACCACGATGATCTCCTACGTGGACCGCCGGATCACCGCGACGGCCAGCCCGGCCGAGCGCGTCGCCCAGCTGCGGCCGGCCATCGACCACCTACTGCACCTCTGGATGCCGGCGGCCCGGGTCGCCGAGCCGCTGCTGCCGGTGTGGGAGTCGCTGGAGCGGCGGCCGGGCTTCACCCGCCAATGGGACACGTCCGTGAGCCGCATCCGCGACCAGGTCTCGCTCAGCGCCGTCCTGACCGACCGCGCCGGGCGGTGACGGCGGCTCAGCCGCCGGCGAAGTAGTAGCCGATGCGCTCCACCAGCTCCGCGGGCACCTTCATGCCCTCGGCCTGGCTGCGCTCCTGCACCTGCTCGAGCACCGCGGCCTCCACGGCCACATGGTTGAGGATGGTGCGCACCGCGTGCTCGACCGGCAGGTAGCGCGAGGCGAGCACGGACATCGTCCGGTAGGCCCCGAACGGCGCCGCGCGCGGGTTCAGCTGCAGTACGGGCGGCATCCGGTCCCAGTCGTCCGTCACCTCGGTCGCGAGCCAGACCGCCATCGGCACCGGCCGCACGAGGCCCTCGCCGCGGTGGCGCAGCAGGCCCAGCCGCAGCAGCTGCCACACGGCCGCCAGGAAGGGGCACGACCAGGTGCGCCGGCCGCCCTCCTCATCCCAGAGCTGGACGTCCATGAAGATGGAGTGCCGGTTGGCGGCCGTCTCCACGGGCGGCTTCCACTGCAACAGGCTGGCCATCGCGGGCGCGGAGCCCGAGGCGGGCGAGCGCTGGCCGTTGGACAGCCAGCCGCTCTCCGTGACCGGCGGGCGTACGCCCGTGGTCTCGGGGGTGGGCTCGACCACGAGGCGGTCGGCGACCAGGCGGGCGACGTCGACCCCGTCGAGCATCGCGCAGCCCGACTCCCGCGCGATGTAGTCAATGGTGATCTTGCTTTCGGCCGCGGCCCGCTCCAGGTTCCGCACGACCGTCAGCGGGCTGCTGAAGCGCGTGAAGTAGTCGTCGATGAGGAAGCACGTGCTCACCCGCGCCTTGCGCCCGGGCACCTGACCCGCGCCGGAGGCGGCCGCCACGCCCGCCCACGGCGCCACCCGCGCGAAGTGCCGGCGCAGCGCGTCGTAGCCCTCGTTGAAGTCCTCCATGTAGAGGTGACCCAGCTCGAGGGAGAGGTGCGACAACGGCACCGATTCCACCTTCCGCTCCGCCTGTTCCTCGCGGAAGGTGGGACCAATCGCGTCAACCACGGTCACAGCGTCTCCCAGGCCTCGTCTGTTACCAGACGCTTGCCCAACGATTCGAAAGCCTTAACGGTGGCTTCGTTCGCGATGCCGCGGTCCAGCACGTCGTTGTCGGAGATCAGCTGCTCACGCCACTGCAGCACGGGGTCGAGCGGGACGGAGCCGAGCAGCATCGTACGGCCGACGCGCTCCGTGGTCGCGAGCTCCCGCAGGCCCCGGTTGCTGGCCCGCAGCCAGGCGATCTGCGCCTCGCTCAGCCCGCCCAGCTCGTCACGCTCGGGGTCCACCACGGCGGTACGCACCGTCCGCAGGGCCGCCTTGAGCTCCACCGGGTCGTGGCCGCAGTCCCGGGCGGTCTCCAGGATCCCCTGGTGCCCATAGATCAGGTTGGCGGCCGCGAGCACGTGCTGGCGGGTCCACCGGTGATAGACGATCCACCGGAAGCGCCCGGCGAACTCCGGGCGCGCGGTGGCCGCCAGCACGATCCCTGTCGCGTACGACCGGCCGGCGCTGAGGTCCACCAGCGTCAGGTCGAACTCCTCCTCCAGGTCCCGGAACAGCCGCGCGCACCTGTCGACGATCTCGGCGGTGGCGGCGAACTCCGCGCCCCCCAGGTCGCCCGGGAGGAGCACGAGGCGGCCGGCGAGGGCGGGCCGGCGACGCAGCGAGTGGCGGTCGGACTCCTTCCACACCTCGATCTTGCGCGCCTCGGAACGGATGCCCTGCAGGTACGAGTGCAGGCCGTCGCTGTCCGGCGTACCACGCAGGGCGTTGTCGACGTCGAAGATCGATCCCGCGGTGGGCGAGCCGAAGTCGAAGTCGGCGTAGCAGACGTCACTGCCGTGCAGCGCCCGGCGGTACATGATGTTGGAACTCGTGACGGAACGACCGGTGCCACCCTTATCGGAGGTCGCGAAGACCAGCATGTCAGTTCCCTCCGGGCACTTCCCGCACCGCCGCGGCGAGGGTCTCCAGCTGGCGGAGCACCTCGTTGGCGAGGACGGCCGAGGTGCCCGGTCGGTCGTCGACGATCTGGCGGGCGCGGTCGAGCTTGATGCGCACCGCGCGCAGGCTGGACCGGCCGGACGACGGCGTGTTGAGCAGCACCCGGTCGAGGAGGTGCTCGGCCTCGTAGAGCAGGTCGTTGGCGACCTGGGTGAGTCGCTCACTGCGCAGGGGTACGCGGTCGAGCGTGCGGGCCACGAGGACCAGGCCGTGCACGACGCGCTCCGTGTAGTACCACGATGGGATCTCGTAGCGCAGCTCCATCGTGGGGAACGCCTGGGACGGCTGGTCCCACAGCCCGCGGCCGATGCCGAAGTCCAGCCGGCGCACCTCCAGGTGGTCCCAGACGTCATCGGCCAGTTCGAGCAGCCTGTTTCGGGCGACGGCCGTGTTGATCAGGCCGGCGATCGTCGCGGTGCGCTGCAGGAGCAGCGGCGCGAACTCGGTGGCCGACCAGGTCAGCTCCGGGCCGCCGTTGATGTCGCTGCCGTCCAGGCTGAACTCCTGGCCGGGCGCATGCAGCACGGCGGCCGGGTCGTGGCCGAGCGGCCGGCGGGTGATGCGGCCCCGGTTGGCCAGCTCGCTGAGCAGGTTGCCGACGCGGGCGAGCTCGACGTCCGAGCCGCGCTCGGTGACGAAGCCCTTCACCGCGAGCGAGGTGACCAGGAGGGTGAAGTAGTCGGACTCCTTGTCGTCCGTCGTGCGCCACGGGATGTCCTCCAGCGGCCACTGCTCGCCGAAGGACGCGACCGTCGCCCAGTACTGCCGGGTGAGGTCGTAACGCAGCTGAAGGGCGCGGGCGAGCCGCTGCTGCTCGTCGTTGAGCAGACCCAGAATGCGGGTGCGCTCCGACCACAGGTCCTCGATGGCGTCCATCGTCACGACCGTGAAGTAGAGATAGGGCGAGTCGAGAGCGAAGCCCTTCGGCTGTTCGCCGACCTGCTCGGTGGTGTCCACCTGCGGCGCGTTCTCCACCACACCCCAGGACCAGCCGCACTCGAAGAGCCGCGTGCTGCTGTCGAGCGCGTCGAGGTCGGGCAGCTGACCCGAGCCGATGGTCACCTCGCGGAACGCCGCCACCGTCTGGCGCAGGCGCTGGCGCAGTTGGGTGACGACGACGCGGCGCGGCTCGTTGGACTTGTTGATCGTCTCGACGAGGACCCTGCCCTCGGGGTCGTCCATGTCCAGGATGGAGATCGTGAAGCTGCGCAGCAGGCCCACCATGGCCGCGCTCAGCCGCTCGCTCGCCAGCTCGGCCAGCCGCCGGATCTCGTCGCGGAGCGCGTCGCGGGTGACCGCGTTCTGGAAGACCCTGGCGAAACCGATGGACGCCAGCGACAGGGTGATCGACATAGCGTACGAGTCCACGATGTCGAGGTCGAGCTGCTCCTGGGTGATGGCCTGGCGGCCCTCCCCGCTGCCGAAGTAGCTGCCGCCGGAGAACACCGGCCGGCCTCCGTCGCGGTAGGTGTTGAAGTAGTCCGTGAGGGCCGCGGCCAGCCGGCGCGGGATCTCGGACTGGTTGCCCAGCCGCTCGAGGGTCTCGAGGATCTCCTCGTTCGTGTCGTCCGGCTGGTCGATGCCGAAGATGTGGCCGAGCTGGGTGGCCGGCATCAACAGGCACAGCAGCTGCTCGGCATCCGCGATGGAGTTTCTGCCGTCCCGGCCGCCCCAGTGCCACACACCGTCACGCCATGACATGCGAACGGTGGCTTCCCAGACCTCCAGCAGCTGCTGGCGCGGCTCCATCTTC
Source organism: Luedemannella helvata (assembly GCF_039528415.1). Taxonomy (NCBI): domain Bacteria; kingdom Bacillati; phylum Actinomycetota; class Actinomycetes; order Micromonosporales; family Micromonosporaceae; genus Luedemannella; species Luedemannella helvata. Next base: position 50,850 of record NZ_BAAALS010000015.1, on the reverse strand, counting down.
ATCTGTAGACCGCCAAACTCACGCCGACTTCTACGACCGGATCTGGCCAACCGCGAGAACCATGCCGTCGTATCCGTCACGCAGCGGCATGTTGGTCGTGATCGGACAGACTCTCAGCTTAGCGGCATACGGCAACCATCCACGAGAGACGAACCGTCGAAGACTTCGCCGAATCGCGTTCGCATTCACCTTTACCGCGGGGAAGTGCTGGTCGCCCACCTCATAGCCGGCCGAGCCGGTCATAAAGGCGGCCGCGAATGGCGCGCCGGGGCGCAGTGACCGCGCGAATCGGCCCACCGCCGAATGGAACTCGACCGGATCGCCGGTGCACGACTCGGCCACGAAGAACATCGTGCCCATGTCATATTGCGCGACGGGCAGATCGAAGACGCTGGCGCGCTCGACCTGGGCCACCTGGCGCAGCCGCCGCCGGGGGTCGGCCACCTCCCGGTACCGCTCGCTGCGGGCAAGCTCAGCCCAGAACGGGTCCCAGTTGCGGCCGTACCCCTCCGTCTCCTTGTGCAGCCACTCGAGGTTGGCCAGCGACCACTCCCCCAGCACGACGGAGTCGCAGAACGGCAACATGGTCATGGCCGGGTAGAGGTTCGGGCCGGTGCCGATGTCGATCCCCGTGCGCATGCCGTCGGGCCCGCGCGGCGCGCAGTCCGCGGCGGCCGCGAAGAAGTCACGGACCAGCGAGATGATCTGCCGGTCGTCGTCGCGCAGCGCGTAGTAGTTGTCGTCGAGATACGAGTACGTGTTGAACTCGTCCCACCGGTAGTCCCCGTTGCAGCCCGGTCGGATCACAGAGCCCGATGGTACTAGATCTGTCGCGGAATGTCCGTTATGCAACACCGCTGTGACCGACCGGTTGACACCGGTTATCGGACCGACCGCCGACAGGTCGCTCATTCACCGCTCCAGGGTGACCAGCCGCGACAAGGCAAAACCCGCATTGTACGCGACATTCCAGAACCACAAACCAACATCGTAACGCCCATCGTGGCACAGGCCCCGAGGGTCGTCGATGAGACCTTGGTCGCGGAGGTCGATCACCGCCATTCTTGATCGTTATCCGTCGCCGATAAGTCCGCTGTGGACACTTGCGCCCTATAGATAAGTCAGTCACCGGACAGCACTACAGTGCCGTCATGGAAGATCCGAAAGTCCCGCCGCACATGTCGCCGGAGCAGTTCCGCCAGTACGGGCATGAGCTTGTCGATTGGGTGGCCGACTACTGGGCGACGCTGCCCGGGCGGCGCGTGCGCCCGGACGACGCGCCCGGGACGGTGGCGGGGAAGCTGCCCGCCACCGCGCCCGTGGCCGGCGACGGGCTCACCGGCCTCGTCGACGACCTGGACGCGATCATCGCCCCGGGCCTGACCCACTGGCAGCATCCGCGGTTCTTCGGCTACTTCCCCGCCAACACCTCCGGCCCCAGCGTGCTGGGCGACCTGGTGGCCGCCGGCCTCGGCACGCAGGGCATGCTCTGGGCCACCGGGCCGGCGTGCACCGAGGTCGAGACCGTGATGCTCGACTGGCTGGCCGACCTGCTCGACCTGCCCGGGAAGTTCCGCTCGCACGCCACCGGCGGCGGGGTCATCCAGGACTCCGCGTCCTCGGCCACGCTGGTGGCCACCCTCGCCGCGCTGCACCGCGCCAGCGGTGGCGACTGGCGCACGCACGGCACGCGGCGCCGCTACACCGTGTACACCTCGACGGAGGGCCACTCGTCCATCGAGAAGGCCGTCCGGCTGGCCGGCATCGGTGACGCCGGGCTGCGGCTGATCGAGGTCGACGACCACACCCTCGCCATGAACCCGGACCGGCTGCGCGAGCGGATCGCGGCCGACCTCGCCGACGGCGCCGTCCCCGCGCTCGTGGTGGCCACGGTCGGGACCACCTCCACCACCGCGGTCGACCCGCTGCCCGCGATCGGCGAGATCACCCGCGAGTACGGGCTGTGGCTGCACGTGGACGCCGCCTACGCGGGGGCGGCCGCGGTCTGCCCGGAACTGCGCCACGGGCACGCCGGCCTGGAGCACGCGGACTCGTACTGCTTCGACCCGCACAAATGGCTGCTCACCGGGTTCGACTGCGACGCCTTCTGGGTGGCCGACCGCGCCGAGCTCATCCAGGCACTGTCGGTCCTGCCCGAGTACCTGCGCAACGCGGCCACCGACAGCGACGCCGTCATCGACTACCGGGACTGGCAGGTCCCGCTCGGGCGGCGCTTCCGGGCGCTGAAGCTGTGGTTCGTGCTGCGCTGGTACGGCCGCGACGGGCTGCGCGCCCACATCCGCTCGCACGTGGCCCTGGCGCGCGACTTCGCCGACCTGGTGCGGGCCGACCCGCGCTTCGAGATCGTCGCTCCCAGCCCGTACGCCCTGGTGGTTTTCCGGCTGCGCGGCGGCGCGGCCGACGACGGCGACGCACGCAACGCGGCGCTGCTCGACCGGCTCAACGCGGCTGGCGAGGTGTTTTTGAGCCACACGCGGGTGCGCGGGCGGTACGCGCTGCGGGTCGCGGTCGGCTCCCCGCAGACGACCGCGGTCGATGTTGCGGCCGCCTGGGACGCGATCCGCGCGGCCGCCGACGGGGTTTGTGCCTGATCTTCGGGGTAGCGTCGCCGAAACGTCGGCCGGGCGCGGGCCGATCGGAGGTATCGCCGCAGGTCCGCCCGGGCTCCGCGATGCTGACCCCGTCTCGGGGTCAGCATCGCGTGATCTGCGTCCGCCCTGCTGAAGAGCCCGGTACAGGGGGGCCGGGCGAATCATGGGATGCCGGTCCCGATTGACGGGACGCGAAAGAGCGCTTACGGTTGACCCACTAACCCGATTAATCTGATCGGAAATACAGGGAGACGACGATGAACCTTCGGACGGTGTGCGCGCCCCAGGCCGCGCTGCCCGGCCGGACCTGTCGTCGCACCAAGGGCTGTACCTCGCGGGTCGACGGTCGGATCCGCTAGCCCGTCGACCCGCGCACCGGCACGACACAGCAACCGCTGATCCCCGGTCGGCCGCCCTCGCACCGCCGCGAAGCGCACCGGCGCACATCCCTCGACTTGACGACATCTCGGCGTGCGCCCCCCGCACGCCTCAGGGAGGACAGATCCCATCATGAAGATCCGTACCAGAGCCATCGTCGCGCTCACGGTCGCCGCCGGCCTGGCGCTGTCGGCCTGCGGCGGTAACGGCGACGAGACCACCTCGGGCTCGGACGTCACCCTCAACATCGTCGGCTTCGCCGTCCCCGAGGCCGCGAACAAGGCCATCGCGGCGGAGTGGAACAAGACCCCCGCCGGCAAGGACGTCAAGTTCAAGACCTCCTACGGCGCCTCCGGCGACCAGAGCCGCGCGGTCGTGAACGGCCTCAAGGCCGACTACGTGCACTTCTCCGTCAGCAGCGACGTCACCCGGCTCGTCGACGCCGGCCTGATCGACGCCGGCTGGAACGCCGGCCCGACCAAGGGGATCGTGTCCTCCTCGGTCGTGGTGTTCGCCGTCCGCAAGGGCAACCCCAAGGGCATCAAGAGCTGGGACGACCTGATCAAGCCCGGCATCGGCATCGTCACCCCGAACCCGGCCTCGTCGGGCGCGGCACGCTGGAACGCGCTCGCCGCCTGGGGTCACATCAGCGCCAACGGCGGCACGGACGCCCAGGCCTCGGACTTCCTCACCAAGCTGTTCGCGAACGTCGTGTCGCTGCCGGGCAGCGGCCGGGAGGCGACCACGAGCTTCCTCGGCGGCACGGGTGACGTCCTGCTCGCGTACGAGAACGAGGCCATCCTGGCGGTGCAGAACGGCCAGGAGCTGGAGTGGGTCTACCCGGACACCACGCTGCTCATCGAGAACCCGGGCGCCATCCTCAAGGACGCCAACCCGAAGGCCAAGGAGTGGCTGGACTTCGTGCTCAGCAAGGACGGCCAGCGACAGTTCGCGCTCAAGGGCTTCCGGCCCGTCATCGACGGGGTCGACACGACCGGCATCCCCGGCGTGCCGGACGCCGCGAACCCGTTCCCCAAGCCCGCCAAGCTGCTCACGGTGAACACCGACTTCGAGAGCTGGTCGGCCCTGTCGAAGAAGTACTTCGACGAGAAGGACGGCATCATCGTCAAGATCATCGCCGCCTCCGGGAAGGCCAACTAGCGTCGTGTCCGCAACGACAGTCGCCACGGACCGGCCGGCGGGCGACCGCCGGCCGGCCCGGGCGGGCCTCCCCCTCACCCGGGCCTCGGGCCTGGGTCTCGGCATCGCCATGCTGTGGTTCAGCCTGCTGGTGCTCATTCCGCTCGCCGCCGTGGTCGTCACGTCGGCGGGCGGCGGCTGGTCCAACTTCTGGCATACGGTCACCAACGAGCAGACGGCCGCGGCTATCAAGCTGACGGTCGGTTTCGCGTTTCTGGTGACGCTCGTCAACGTGGTCATGGGCACGCTGATCGCGTGGGTGCTCGTGCGGGACCGCTTCTTCGGCAAGCGGGCGCTCGAGGTGCTCATCGACATCCCGTTCGCCCTGCCGACCATCATCGCCGGCCTCGTACTGCTCTCGCTGTACGGCCCGAAGAGCCCACTGGGCATCAACGTGGCCAACACCCGGGCGTCCGTGTTCCTCGCGTTCCTCTTCGTCACGCTGCCGTTCGTGGTGCGCACCGTGCAGCCGGTGCTCGCCGAACTGGACAAGGAGGCCGAGGAGGCCGCGGCGTCGCTCGGTGCGAGCCGGCTCACCATCTTCCGGCGCATCATCCTGCCGAGCCTCACCCCGGCCATCGCCGCCGGCGCCGCGCTGTCGTTCGCCCGCGCGGTCGGCGAGTACGGCTCGCTGGTGCTGCTGTCGGGCAACCTGCCCATGCGCACGGAGGTGACCTCGGTGCGCATCCTGTCCAGCATCGAGAACGACAACCTCGACAGCGCGGCCGCCGTGGCGACCGTGCTGCTGGCCATCTCGCTCACGGTCATCGTGACGCTCGACCTGCTGCAGCGGAGGATGGTGCGCCGTGGTTAGGAACCCCACGAAGTACGTGCTGCGGCTGGTCATCGTGGCGTACCTGGTGCTGCTCGTCGCCTGGCCCGTGACGCTCGTCGTCAAGAACGCGTTCGCCGACGGGCTGGACAGCCTGCGCCACATCTTCGACGACCCCGACCTCACGCACGCGCTGGGCCTGACCGTCCAGGTGGCGCTGATCTCCGTCGTCATCAACACGGTGTTCGGCGTGGGCATCTCGCTGCTGCTGGTGCGCTACCGGTTCCCGGGCAAGCGGCTGCTGAGCGCGCTGCTGGACATGCCCCTGTCCGTGTCCCCCATCGTCGTGGGCTTCTCCCTCGTACTCGTCTACGGCGGGCGCACCGGCTGGTTCGGTCCGACGCTGGAGAACGCCGGCCTGCAGATCATCTTCGCCACGCCGGGCATCGTCATGGCGACCGTCTTCGTCGCGCTGCCGCTCGTCATCCGCGAGGTCGTACCCGTCCTCGAGGAGATCGGCGACGAGCAGGAGCAGGCCGCCCGCAGCCTGGGCGCCAACGCGCTGCAGACGTTCCGGCGCATCACGCTGCCCGCGATCAAGTGGGGCGTCGTCTACGGTGTCGTGCTGAGCCTCGCCCGCTCACTCGGCGAGTTCGGCGCCGTGAAGGTCGTCTCCGGCAACGTGCTCGGCGAGACCCGCACCGCCACCCTGGCTGTCGAGGAGCTCTACCAGAACTTCAACACCGACAGCGCCTACGCCATCGCGTTCCTGCTCACCCTGGTGGCCGTGGCCAGCGTCATCGTCGTGTCCGTCATTCGCCCGAAGGAAGACCGTTGAGCATCGAGATAGCGAACGTCACGAAGCGCTTCGGCAGCTTCGTCGCGCTGGACGACGTATCCCTGTCGATCCCCTCCGGCCGGCTCACGGCGCTGCTCGGCCCGTCCGGTGGCGGCAAGTCCACCCTGCTGCGCATCATCGCGGGCCTGGAGAGCGCCGACAGCGGCAAGGTGGAGATCGAGGGCGTCGACGCCACCCACCTGTCACCGCAGAAGCGCAACGTCGGCTTCGTCTTCCAGCACTACGCCGCGTTCAAGCACATGAGCGTGCGGCGCAACGTGGCGTTCGGCCTGGAGATCCGCAAGCGACCCAAGGACGAGGTCCGCGACCGGGTGAACGAGCTGCTGGCCCTGGTGCACCTGGAGCAGTTCGCCGACCGGCTGCCCGCGCAGCTGTCCGGCGGCCAGCGCCAGCGCATGGCCCTGGCCCGCGCGCTCGCGGTGGAGCCCACCGTGCTGCTGCTCGACGAACCGTTCGGCGCGCTCGACGCGAAGGTGCGCAAGGAGCTGCGCGACTGGCTGCGCCGGCTGCACGACGAGGTGCACGTCACGACCATCTTCGTCACCCACGACCAGGAGGAGGCCCTGGAGGTCGCCGACGAGATCGTGGTGATCAACGACGGCCACATCGAGCAGATCGGCACCCCGGACCAGCTCTACGACGAGCCGGCCAACAACTTCGTCATGCGCTTCCTCGGCCCGGTCACCCAGGTCGGCGACCGGCTGGTCCGCCCGCACGATCTGGAGCTGCACACCGGCGACCCGGCGCCCGACGCGGTGACCGGCCGGATCACGCGGATCACCCGCGTCGGGTTCGAGATCCGGGTCGAGGTCACCACGGACGACCAGGTGATCCTCGTTTCGCTGACGCGGGCCCAGTTCGTCCCCCTCGGCGTCGGGATGGGCGACACCGTGCACGTCCGGATCCCGGCGGGCATCAGCACAGCGACCGCCGGCCGCCTCGCGACCGCCGCGTGACCGACCGCCGGCCCCGCCGCTACACCCAGGCGGCGGGGTCGGCGACCAGGTCGCGTACCCGCTCGGGCAGCTCGCCCGAGACGACGTCGGCGACCGTGACGAGTTCCAGGATCTGGCGCTCGCTGGCGCGCAGCGCGATCCAGACGTCCTGCAGCGCCCTGGCCGCGCCGTTGTAGCCCAGCTCCTCGGGGCGCTGCCCGCGCACGTTCGCGAGGGGGCCGTCGATGATCCGGATGATGTCCGCCAGCGAGATCTCGTTCGCCGCCCGGGCCAGCCAGTAGCCGCCCTCCGGGCCGCGCTGGGCGTTGACCACGCCGCCCCGGCGCAGCTGCAACAGGATGCTCTCCAGGAACTTGGGCGGGATGCTCTGCGCCGTGGCCAGCCGCTCCGACGTCACCGGCCCGGCGCCGTCCCCGGCGGACGCGAGCTCACAGACGGCACGGAGGGCGTAGTCGACCCGGGCTGACAAGCGCATACGGAAGATTATCGCCGGCCGGCCTGAGCCCGGCTCACGCGGTCCACCCGTTCATGCCGGTCGTGGCCCCGACAGCCGGCCGGGCCAGCGGCAGCGCGGCCCGCCCGCACGGCCGCCGCGGTGACCGCGCCATCCCTTGTGGACGATCCGCCGACAGTTCCGGGGCCCGCCGGCCCCGATCAGCCCGCGGCGTCGATCAGGGCGGCCAGCGCCCGGACCACCGCGTCGGCGCCACCCGTCAGCGGCCCGCCGGGCTCCGTCAGGTAGGTGTCTCGGCGGATCTCCACCATGACCGCCGCCACCCGGCCGTCGCGGCCGTAATGCTCCAGCGGCACATAGCAGCCCGCGAACGGCGTGTTCCAGCCGACGCCGAGGTCCGCGAACGCGTCGCGCGCCGCGTCGGCCAGCCAGCCCGGCGTGTGTGCCGCGTCGGTGCCCAGGCAGATCGGCGGGCGCGGGCCCTGCCCGTGCAACTCGTACGGCAGCCGCGCCGCCGGGTACGAGTGGACATCGATGATCACCGCGCGGCCGCAGGCGGCGAGCCGGTCGTTGACCAGATCGGTCATACCCTGCGCGTACGGCCTGAAGTGCGCGGCGAGCAGCCGCTCGGCCACCTCGGCGTCCTCGGCACGCAGCACCGCGCCGCCTGACGTCCGCGTGTAGACGGCGCCCATACCGACCGCCGTCATCTCCTCCGCGGCCGGGTCGGGGAACCGCTCCGGATCGACCACCAGCCGCGAGGCGAGATTGACCAGACGCCACGGCGCCGTGGCGGCGGCCCGCGCGGCGCGCTCGGCGATCAGGTCGGTATGCGCGTCCGTCATCTGGTCCAGCTCGGCCGCCAGCGCGCCGTCATCCAGCACGATGCTCGCGCGGGCGGCGGGCGTGACCCGACGGGACGCGTGCGGCACGTGGAGGATCACGGGTGACGTCGGATGCCCCGGGTGCACCCGGAAGACCAGCTCCGACACGCGCCATCCCTTCGAAGGCCTGATGCCCGGCCCGGCTGCCGTGACCGGGACCGCTCCTCCCGCTGATCCTGGCACAGAAGGCGGACGGCCTCAGCCGCCGACGCGGCGCAGCAGGCCCTCCTGGACGGCGCTCGCCACGTGGCGGCCGTCGCGGGTGAAGAGGCGGCCGGTGGCCAGCCCGCGCGCGTCCGAGGCGGACGGGCTCCAGCAGTCGTAGAGCAGCCAGTCGTCGGCCCGGAACGGGCGGTGGAACCACATCGCGTGGTCGAGGCTCGCGCCGATGACGCCGCCCGGGCCCCACACCTCGCCGTGCGCCGACAGAACCGAGTCGAGCAACGTCAGGTCGGAGGCGAACGTCAGGGCGCACGCGTGCAGCAGCGGGTCGTCCGGCAGCGTGCCGTCGATGCGCATCCACACCCGCTGGTGCGGCTCGGCGCGCCGGCTGCCCGGGCGTACCCAGCCGGGCTCGCCGTCGTAGCGCACGTCGATGGGCATCTCGCGGAGCGCGAGCGCCCGGGCGCGCTCCGGGTAGGGAGCGAGCCGTTCGGCGAGGGTGGGCAGCTCCTCCGGCGGCGGTACGCGCCGGTCGTCCGGGGCACCGGGCTCAGCGCTGTCGCCGGTCGGGGCGCCCGGCACGACGCGCGGCGCGGGCGCCTGGTGGTCCAGCCCGTCCTCCGGCACGTGGAAGGAGGCCGACATGAAGAAGATCGTCTTGCCGTGCTGGGTGGCGACCGAGCGCCGCACGGAGAACGAGCGCCCGTCACGGACCCGTTCAACGGAGTACGTGATGGGTTCGGTCGGGTCACCGGGACGCACGAAGTACCCGTGCAACGAGTGGACCGAGCGGGCCGGGTCGACCGTGCGGCCCGCCGCGACGAGCGCCTGGCTGGCCACCTGACCACCGAACACCCGCTGCGGACCGACCGGCGGGCTCACCCCGAGGAAGGTGTCCGGACCCAGCTCCGACAGGTCCAGCAGGGCGACCAGGGCGTCGACCGCCGCCTGACCGGCCAGCCCGGGCCCGCCGACGAGCGCGTGGGGGCCGGCCAGGGTCGGCCGGTCCCCACTGTCGGTCGAGGTCACGAGGAGAGCGATCCGATCTTGTGCAGTCGCAGCGTGTTCGTGGAACCGGGGGTGCCGGCGGGCGTGCCGGCGACGATCACCACGTAGTCACCCGGCTCGGCGACGCCCAGGCCCAGCAGCGACTGGTCGACCTGGCGGAACATGTCGTCCGTGTGCTGCACGAACGGCACCAGGTAGGCGTCCACGCCCCAGCTGAGCGCGAGCTGGCGGCGCACCGCCGGCTCCGGGGTGAGCGCGATGAGCGGCAGCTCGCAGTGCAGGCGGGCGAGGCGGCGCACCGTGTCGCCCGTCTGGGAGAAGGCGACCAGGGCCTTCGCGCCGGTGGCCTTGGCGATGTTCGAGGCGGCCGCGGTGATCGCGCCGCCGCGGGTGCGGGGGTCGTGCTGCAGCCGCGGCACCGCGATCGGGCCGGCCTCCGTGGTGGTGACGATGCGGGCCATCGTGCGGACCGTCTGCACCGGGTGGGCACCCACACTGGTCTCGCCGGAGAGCATGACCGCGTCAGCGCCGTCGAGCACCGCGTTGGCCACGTCGGAGGCCTCGGCCCGGGTGGGGCGCGAGTTCTCGATCATCGAGTCGAGCATCTGGGTGGCGACGATGACCGGCTTGGCCTGCTCGCGGCCGAGCTGGACCGCGCGCTTCTGCACGAGCGGCACCTGCTCCAGCGGCAGCTCGACGCCGAGGTCGCCGCGCGCCACCATGATGGCGTCGAAGGCGTCCACGATGGACTCGAGCTTCGCCACGGCCTCGGGCTTCTCGATCTTCGCGATGACCGGCAGCCGCACGCCGACCTCGTCCATGATCTCGTGTACGAGCTTGATGTCGTCGGCCGAGCGCACGAACGACAGGGCGATCATGTCGACGCCCAGTTGCAGCGCGAAGCGCAGGTCGGAGGCGTCCTTGTCGGACAGCGCCGGCACGCTCACCGCGACGTTGGGCAGCGACACGCCCTTGCTGTCGGAGACCGGACCGCCCTCGACGACGGCACAGCTGATGTCGGGGCCGCTGACGCCGAGCACCTCGACGGCCACCTTGCCGTCGTCGATGAGCAGGCGGTCGCCCACCCGCACCTCGGAGGGAAGTTTCTTGTACGTGCAGGAGACCCGGTCGTGCGTGCCCAGGATGTCGTCGCTGGTGATCACGACGGTCTCGCCGGTGCGCCACTCCGTGTGGCCCTCGGCGAACTTGCCGAGACGGATCTTGGGACCCTGCAGGTCGGCGAGGATGCCGATCGGTCGGTCAGCCTCGGCCGCGGCCGCCCGGACCAGGTTGAACCGGCTCTCGTGGTCGGCCTGGGCGCCGTGGCTCATGTTGAGCCGGGCGATGTCCATGCCGGCGGCGATAAGCTCGCGGATCCGCTCCGGGGAGTCAACGGCGGGCCCAAGGGTACAGACAATCTTCGCGCGACGGGTCACGGTCATCAGGCTAAGCCTCTCCCAGGTCGGCCGGTTAGCCGACCTCATCATCAAAAGTGAACGTTCCGCAAACAGCTTTTAACGGACATTTCTTCCGGGCGGAACCACCGACAAGAGTACGCCGCACCGGGCCGCGTTGCCCGGGCCGGTCCACGCCCCGACCGCATCGTGGTAACCGGGATGAGCCTCGTCGCTCACCCCGTTCAGCGAACCGCGAGTGGGCGGTCCGCCGGCTGCACGGGCGCCGGCAGGACGCCGGCACCGCCAAGGTACGCGTGCACCGCGGCGGCTGCCGCCCGACCCTCCGCGATCGCCCACACCACGAGCGACGCGCCGCGGTGCATGTCCCCGGCGACGAAGACGCCCGGGGCGTCCGTCTGCCAGTCGGGGCCGCACGCGATCGCGCCGGACGGGGTACGGACGAGGCCCAGCTGCTCCAGCAGCGGACCCTCCTCGGTGCCCGCGAAGCCGATGGCGAGCAGCACCAGGTCGGCCGGCAGCTCCCGCTCGGTGCCGGGCACCGGGGTGACGATCCGCTGGCCGTTCTTGCGGGTGACGGTCACCTCGGCGATGCGCACCGCCCGTACGTTGCCGTCGGCGTCGCCGACGAACTCCTGGACCGCGACCGCGAAGGCACGCTCGCCGCCCTCCTCGTGGGCCGGGTAGTTGCGCAGGATCGTCGGCCAGGTCGGCCACGGGTCGCGCGACTCGTCGCGCTGCTCGGGCGGCAGCGGGTAGATGTCGAGCTGCGTCACGCTCGCCGCGCCCTGCCGGTGCGCCACGCCGAGGCAGTCCGCCGCCGTGTCACCGCCCCCGATGATGATCACGTGCCGGCCGGCCGCGTCGATCTCGGCCCTGTCCTGCTTGCCGGCCACCACCCGGTTGGCGGGCACCAGGTGCTCCATCGCCAGGTGCACCCCCCTGAGCGCCCGACCCGGCGTCTGCGGGGTGTCCCGGCCGGCGAGCGCGCCCGCCGCGAGCACCACCGCGTCGTACTCGGCCCGCAGCTGCTCGGCGGTGACGTCGACGCCGACGTGGCAGCTGGTGACGAACCGCACCCCCTCCGCGCGCAGCTGGTCCAGCCGCCGGTCGATGTGGTGCTTCTCCAGCTTGAAGTCCGGGATGCCGTAGCGCAGCAGGCCGCCGGGCTCGTCGTCACGCTCGTACACGGTGACCTCGTGCCCCGCCCGGGCCAGCTGCTGGGCGGCGGCCAACCCGGCCGGGCCGGAACCCACCACGGCGACGCGCCGGCCCGAGGGCGTCGGCGACGGGTTGGGCACCACGGTCCCCCGGTCGAACGCCCGGTTGATGATCTCAACCTCGACCTGCTTGATCGTGACCGGCTGCCCGCCGTTGATGCCCAGCACGCACGCGGCCTCGCACGGCGCGGGGCACAGCCGCCCGGTGAACTCCGGGAAGTTGTTCGTGGCGTGCAGCGCCTCGATGGCGAAGTCCCAGGTGTCCGTGCGCACCAGGTCGTTCCAGTCCGGGATCCGGTTGCCCAGTGGGCAGCCCTGGTGGCAGAACGGGATGCCGCAGTCCATGCAACGGGTGGCCTGCTCCCGGATGAGCTCGTCGCTCGCCTCGGGGTAGACCTCGTGCCAGTCCAGCAGGCGCACGGGCACCGGGCGCCGCGCCGGCAGCCGCCGGTCGTAGCGCAGGAAACCGTTCGGGTCAGGCACTCGCCACCTCCGTCCTGGCCTGGCGTGGGGGCACCACCTCGGCCGGCGCGGGTGCGGCGACCGGTCCGGCCGCCAGCTCCGCCATGATCGACTCATCGATGTCGCGGCCGGCGGCCTCGGCGGCGCGGATGACCTTGATAGCGCGCTTGTAGTCGCGCGGCACCACGGAGGTGAACTCGCCCAGCGCCGCCCCCCAGCGGTCGAGCAGCCGGCCGGCGACAGCCGACCCCGTCTCGGCGTGGTGGCGCTCCACGAGCTGGCGCAGCACCGGCTCCTCCTCCGGGCTGACCGGGCTCAGGTCGACCAGCTCGGTATTGACCCGCGACGGGTCGAGCTGCCACACGAACGCGGTGCCGCCCGACATGCCGGCCGCGAAGTTGCGTCCGGTACGGCCGAGCACGACCACCGTGCCGCCCGTCATGTACTCGCAGCCGTGGTCGCCCACGCCCTCGACGACCGCGACGGCGCCCGAGTTGCGCACCGCGAACCGCTCGCCCACCTGGCCGGACAGGTACAGCTCGCCCGCGGTGGCGCCGTAGAGGATCGTGTTGCCCGCGATGATCTGCTCCTCGGCGGCGAACGGCGCGTTCTCGTCCGGTCGCACGATCACCCGTCCGCCGGACAGGCCCTTGCCCACGTAGTCGTTCGCGTCGCCCGTCAGGCGCAGCGTCAGGCCCTTGGCGGCGAACGCGCCGAACGACTGGCCCGCCGTGCCGCGCAGTTCGACATGGAAGACGTCATCGGCCAGTCTGGTGCCCGCCCGCCGCACGATCTCACCGCTGAGCATGGCGCCAACGCTGCGGTTGTCGTTGCGTACCGGGGACTCCAGCGTGATCCGCTCGCCGGCCGACAGCAGGTCCAGCCGCACGCCCGCCCGCTCGATGAGCTGCCGGTCCAACGCGTGCCGCAGGCCGTGGTCCTGGTCGGTGACGCGGCTGCGGGAGGCGCCCTCCGGCAGGTCCGGCACGTGCAGCAGCGGCCGCAGGTCGAGCCCGTGCGCCTTCCAGTGCTTCGTGGCCGGGCGGGTGTCGATCAGCTCGGCGTGCCCGATCGCCTCGTTGAGGCTGCGGAAGCCCAGCGCGGCCAGGTAGCCGCGCACCTCCTCGGCGAGGAAGGTGAAGAAGTTCTCCACGAACTCCGGCGTACCGGTGAACCGCTTGCGCAGCACCGGGTTCTGCGTGGCGATGCCGACCGGACACGTGTCGAGGTGACAGACGCGCATCATGATGCAGCCGGACACGACCAGCGGCGCGGTCGCGAAGCCGAACTCCTCGGCGCCGAGCAGCGCCGCGATGATGACGTCGCGGCCGGTCTTGAGCTGGCCGTCGACCTGCACGGTGACCCGGTCGCGCAGGCGCTGCAGCAGCAGGGTCTGCTGCGTCTCCGCCAGGCCAAGCTCCCACGGCGTGCCGGCGTGCTTGAGCGAGTTCAGCGGGGACGCGCCCGTGCCGCCGTCGTGACCCGAGATCAGGATGACGTCGGCCTTCGTCTTGGCCACGCCGCTCGCGACCGTGCCCACGCCGATCTCGGAGACGAGCTTGACGTGGATGCGCGCCGCCGGGTTGACGTTCTTCAGGTCGTAGACCAGCTGGGCCAGGTCCTCAATGGAGTAGATGTCGTGGTGCGGCGGCGGCGAGATGAGGCCGACACCCGGCGTGGCGTGCCGGGTCTTGGCGACCCAGGGCCACACCTTGTTGCCGGGCAGCTGCCCGCCCTCGCCGGGCTTCGCGCCCTGCGCCATCTTGATCTGGATGTCGTCGGCGTTGACCAGGTATTCCGTCGTGACGCCGAACCGGCCGCTGGCGACCTGCTTGACGGCCGAACGCCGCTGCGGGTCGTAGAGGCGCTCGACGTCCTCGCCGCCCTCGCCCGTGTTGGACTTGCCGCCCAGGCGGTTCATGGCGATGGCCAGGGTCTCGTGCGCCTCCGCCGAGATCGAGCCGTACGACATGGCGCCCGTGGCGAACCGCTTGACGATCTCGCTGGCGGGCTCCACCTCGGACAGCGGCACGGGCTCGCGTACCCCGATTTTGAGTTCGAAGAGTCCCCGCAGGTAGCCGGAGTCGGCCGAGGCCTTGTCCACCGCGGCCGTGTACTGCTGGAACACGTCGTAGCGGCGGGCCCGGGTGGCGTGTTGCAGCAGGAACACCGTCTCCGGGTTGAACAGGTGCTGTTCGCCCTCGCGGCGCCACTGGTACTCGCCGCCGACCTCCAGGCGCCGGTGGGCACGCTCGGCCTCGTTGGCCGGGTAGGCCGTGGCGTGCCGCGCGGCGACCTCGGCCGCGATCTCGGTGAGCCCGATGCCGCCGATGGTGGTGCTCGTGCCCGCGAAGTACCGGTCGACGAGCTTCTGCTCCAGGCCGACCGCCTCGAAGACCTGCGCACCGGTGTACGACGACACCGTCGAGATGCCCATCTTCGACATGATCTTCTGGACGCCCTTGCCCAGCGCCTTGACGTAGTTGCGCACCGCTTTCTCGGGCGTGACGCCCGTGAGCGCGCCGGTGGCGATCAGGTCCTCGACGCTCTCGAAGGCCAGGTACGGGTTCACCGCGGCCGCGCCGAAGCCCAGCAGCACCGCCACATGGTGCACCTCGCGGCAGTCGCCCGACTCCACGACCAGGGCCACCTGCGTGCGGGTCTGCTCGCGGATGAGGTGCTGGTGGACGGCCGCCGTGAGCAGCAGCGACGGGATCGGCGCGAGGTCCGCGGTCGAGTCGCGGTCGGACAGCACGAGGATGCGCACGCCGTCCTCGATCGCCTCGGACACGTGCCGGCAGATCTCGGTCAGCCGCGCCTTGAGACCGGCCGCGCCGTCGCGCACGCGGTACAGCCCGGAGACGCGCACCGTGCGGAAGCCCGGCATGTCCCCGTCGTCGTCGATCGAGTAGATCTTCGCCAGCTCGTCGTTGTCGATGACCGGGAACGGCAGCACGATCTGGCGGCAGCTGGCCGGGCCCGGGTCGAGCAGGTTGCTCTCCGGCCCGATCGTCGCCGACACGCTCGTGACCAGCTCCTCGCGGATCGCGTCCAGCGGCGGATTCGTGACCTGCGCGAACAGCTGGGCGAAGTAGTCGTAGAGCAGCCGCGGGCGCTTGCTCAGCGGGGCGATCGGGGTGTCCGTGCCCATCGAGCCGATCGGTTCGATGCCGGCGCGCGCCATCGGCCCGATGAGGATCTTCAACTCCTCCTCGGTGTACCCGAACGTCTGCTGGCGGCGCTGCACGGAGTCGTGGGTGTAGACGATGTGCTCGCGCGCCGGCAGGTCGTCGAGGTGCATGAGGCCGGCCGACAGCCAGTCGTCGTAGGGCTGGGCGGCGGCCAGCTCCTTCTTGATCTCGTCGTCCTCGATGATGCGCCCGGCGGCGGTGTCCACCAGGAACATCCGGCCCGGCTGCAGGCGACCCTTCTGCGCCACCGTGGCGGGGTCGATGTCGAGCACGCCCGCCTCGCTCGCGAGCACGACCAGGCCGTCGCTGGTGCGCCACCAGCGGCCCGGCCGCAGGCCGTTGCGGTCGAGCACCGCGCCGACGAGCGTGCCGTCGGAGAACACGACACTGGCCGGCCCGTCCCACGGCTCCATGAGGGAGGCGTGGAACTGGTAGAACGACCGACGGTCCGCGTCCATCGCGGTGTCGTTCTCCCACGCCTCCGGGATCATCATGAGCACGGCGTGGGGCAGGCTGCGCCCGGCAAGGTGCAGCAGCTCGAGCACCTCGTCGAGGTTGGCCGAGTCGGAGGCGTCCGGCGAGCAGATCGGGAACACACGGCGCAGGTCGCCGGGGATCAGGTCGCTGCGCAGCAGCGCCTCGCGGGCGGCCATCCAGTTCTTGTTGCCCCGGATGGTGTTGATCTCACCGTTGTGGGCCATGAACCGGTTGGGATGCGCCCGGGGCCACGACGGGAACGTGTTGGTCGAGAAGCGGGAGTGCACCAGCGCGATCGCGCTGTCCACCCGCTCGTCGAGCAGATCGGGGAAGAACGCCGGCAGCTGGTCCGGGGTGAGCATGCCCTTGTAGACCATCGTGCGGCCGGACAGCGACGGGAAGTGCACCTCGACGCCGCGCTCGCGGGTCTCCCGCTCCACCTGCTTGCGCACGCAGAACATGACCCGCTCGAGCTCGATACCGTGCAGCGCCTCGCCGGCCGGGCCGGCGGGGCCGCCGGTGAGCCGGCGGGCCGCCAGGAAGAGCTGGCGCACCCGGGGCATGGCGGCCAGGGCCGACTCGCCCAGGTCGCTGGCGTCCGTGGGGACGTCGCGCCAGCCGAGCACCTCCGCACCCTCGACCACGGCGTACTTCTCGACGATCATGGCGGCGCGGGCCGCCTCGGCCTCGTCCAGCGGCAGGAACGCGAGCCCGGTCGCGTAGAAGCCGGCGGGGGGCAGCTCGAAGTCGACGACGGAACGCACGAACGCGTCCGGGACCTGGATCATGATGCCGGCGCCGTCGCCGGTGTTCGGCTCGGCGCCACGGGCGCCCCGGTGGTCCAGCCGAACGAGGGCCCCCAGGCCCTTCTGAACGACACCGTGGGAACGCCGTCCGGCAACGTCGGCCACGAACGCAACGCCGCACGCATCCCGCTCATGGGCGGGGTCGTACAAGCCCTGGGCCGGCGGTGCGGTCATGGTGCCTCCAGACGTCATCGCAGTGCGTGGTGGGACGACGTCGGCCCGAGTACCCGTCTGTGCAGTGTACGCGACCGCCGTTACGGCCCAGATCAACAACGAGCTTGGCGTCCCACCTAGTGGGCGTTAAGGTACAGGGCCGTGACGCCCTCCCCCGCGATGCTGCCCGCGATCGAACAAGCCTACGACCAGTTCCCCCGCACCGGAGGAGCCCCCGTGGAGTCCCTCGGAGCCTTCGAAATCTTTGGGATAGGTCGTAGCGGTTGGCCCCATTATGCCCGCCCCCGCATCGGAGGGACGGACGTTGATGTCATGACGGTCGATGCCGTCCGCGCGCGGCAGCGCGAACTCGGCGTCCCGGAGGCGTTCGAGTGGGTTCACGAGACCACCCCCGCGCTCCTCGACGCCGTCCGCGCCAGCGGCCTCGACGTCCGGCTCGCACCGCTCATGGTGCGCATGGCGCCGGCCGCTCCCCCGGCTCCCGGCGGCGCCCGCGTCCGCCTCCTCGACCCGGACGATCCCGACTTCGCGCGTGATTTCGCCACCCGGTCCGCCGTCGCCGACCTGGGCTTCGCCAACCTCGGGACGGCGACCGGCCCCATCGGTCCCGCCGAGCGCGACGCGGCCGCGACCCCCACGCCGGACGCCCGGCTCGCCTACTTCCGCGACGCCGCCCGCGCGGGCTCCTTCCAGCACGCGGTCGCCGAGACCGCCGAGGGCATCGTCGCCACCGGCGCCATTCAGGTCGCCCCCACGGGCGCCGAGGTCGTCGGTGTCGCCACGCTGCCGAGCGCCCGCCGCCGCGGCCTGGGCGCGGCGGTCACGGACCTGCTCGCCCGCTACGCCCAGGAACAGGGCTGCGACCTGGTGTTCCTGTCGGCGGAAAGCGACGCCGTGGCCCGGGTCTACGAGCGCAGCGGCTTCGTCCGCATCGGCACCGCCTGCATCGCCGAGAACCCTTCCTGAGTACGCGCGACCCGGCGCGCCCGCACCATCAGGACGGGGGTTGCCAGTCGGCCGCCGTGTCGCGCGCCCGGCCGAGCAGGCGGGGGGCCAGGGCGCCGAGCGCCGCGTCGCGGGCGCGGATGGTCAACCTGCCCTGCGCCTGCATCACCCGGCCCAGCCGGTGCGACGACCGGGCCACCCGGGCGACGCGCGGCCGGCGTACCCGGGTGAAGGCCTCCAGTGCGGCGACCAGTTCCGGGCCCGGCCGCGCGCCGGCCACGAGCGCCTGCAGCGTGGCGGCGTCCTCGAAGGCGAGGCAGGCGCCCTGGGTGAGGTTCGACGTGGCCACATGGGCGGCATCGCCCAGCAGCGCGATTCCCCCGCCGCCCACCGCCTTGTCGAAGCGGGGCGGCAGCGGTCGCAGCACCTGGCCCGACCGCTGCACCAGGTCCTCGGGCTCGGTGGCGGCGAGCAGCTCGCGGACCGGCGACTGCCAGTCGGCGAACCAGCGACGCAACAGGCTGAGCTGGGTGGCGGACGACTCAGGTCGCGCGGCGCCGGGCGCGGTGGCCGCCCAGTAGATGCCGCCGCGCGACGACCCGCCGGCGGAGCCGCGTTCGCCGAGCGTCGCGTGCAGGAAGCGGCGGCCGGTGCCCAGCATCTCGCCGGCCGGCGGCACGGTGTCGGGCAGCTTGGGGGCGCGGAACCACGGGATGACGGCCCGCCAGGTGGTGAAGCCGGCGGGCACGAGGCTCGCGCCCGGCACGGCGCGGCGGCGCAGCAGCGAGTCGGCGCCGTCGGCCGCGACGACGAGGTCGGCCTCGAACGTGTACCGGCCGGTGGTGATGGCCGGGCGGTCGGCCGGGGCGGTACGGATGCCGGTGACTTCCGTGCCCGTACGGATCTCGAGCCTGTCGCCCAGCCCCGCCATCAGGGTGTCGTGCAGGTCGTCGGTGTGCACGACCACGGGCTGGTCGGCCGGGCCGGTCGCGGCCTGCGCCTCGACCAGCCACCGCCCGTCCGGGCGGCGGATGCCGGAGGCGGTGGTCGGGAACGCGATGGCGTCCAGACCCCGGCCCAGCCCGAGAGCGCGCAACGCGGCGACGCCGTTGGGCCAGATCAGCAGCGCCGCCCCGCCGCCGCGCAGCCGGGTGTCGCGCTCCAGCAGGGTGACCTGCCAGTCCGACCGGGACAGGGCGCCCGCGACCGCGAGGCCGCCGACGCCCGCGCCGACCACCACCGCGGTACGCATCAGCCCTGGTTCCCCGGCTTCTCCGCCGGGTCGATGCGCTCGGCCTCCGGCGCGTCGCCCGACGCCGGTTCGACCGGTGGCGCGTCCGCCGCGTCTGGTGCCTGCCCGTCCGGTGCCTGCTCGTCCGGGGTCTCCGCGTCCGGGCCCGCCTGGGCCGGGCCCGTCGACCCGACGCCGGTGTCGCGCCCGCGGCGGTTGCGCCAGTCGATCGGCGTACCGTCGGCGGTGACCAGGCTCAGCGAGCCGTCCTCGGCGACCGAGATGTGCTCCTGCGGGCCGCGGACGAGCACGAAGTACGCGAGCGCGCCGAGGAACACCGCGATGGACACCCAGTTGTTGACCCGCATTCCGAAGAACTCGTGCGCGGTGTCCGTGCGCAGCGCCTCGATCCAGAAGCGGCCCGCCGTGTACCCCATGACATAGAGCGCGAACGCGCGCCCCCGGCCCAGCTTCCAGCGACGATCGACGAGCCAGACGAGCAGCGCGACGCCGAGGTTCCACCCCGCCTCGTACAGGAACGTCGGGTGGAACGGGCCACCGGACACCAGCACGGGCTCGCCCGTGGCCGGGTCGACGACCGCGCGGCCGGCGCTCAGGTCGTACTCGTAGACCTTGAGGCCCCACGGCAGGTCGGTGTGGCCGCCGTAGAGCTCGTTGTTGAACCAGTTGCCCACCCGGCCGATGGCCTGGGCGACAGGCAGTCCGGGCGCGAGCGCGTCCGCGAACACGGTGAGCGGCAGGTTGACCCGCCGGCAGGCGTACCAGGCGCCCAGCGCGCCGCCCGCGACCGCGCCCCAGATGCCGAGGCCGCCCTCCCAGATCCTGAAGGCCCGCATGGGGTCGCCGTCGGCACCGAAGTAGTCGTCGGGCGAGGTGATGAGGTGGTAGATGCGCGCCCCGATGATGCCGGCCGGCACGGCGTACAGGGAGATGTCGAGCGTCAACCACTTGGGGGCGCCGCGGCGGCGCAGGCGCACCTCGGTGATGAGGCAGGCGGCCACGATCCCGAGCAGGATGCACATGGCGTACGCCCGGATGGGAATGGGGCCGAGGTGCCAGGCACCTTCGGTCGGGCTGGGGAAGTCGGCGAGGATCGTCGCGGCCGTGGTCACGGGTGCACACGCTACCGCGTCGGCGGTTGCGGCCACAGACCGTGCGGACATCTGGCCGTCGCGCCCCTTAGGCGCCCGGTCTGTCCCGTTCTAGGCTTTTATGGCATGACACTTCTCACCTCGACCGTCGCGGCGGTCATCACGGACACGGCGGGCCGCGTGCTGCTCTGCCAGCAACGGCAGGGCCACCAGCTGTGGGGGCTGCCCGGCGGCGGCGTCCGCCCGGGCGAGAGCCCGGCGCACGCGGTCGTGCGGGACGTGCGCACCGACACCGGGACGGAGACGGAGATCGTCGACCTGGTCGGCCTCTACCAGCTCACCGGCGACGGCTGCGGCACCGACCTCCCGGACGTGCTGGTGCACGTGTTCCGGGGCCGGCTCGCCGCCGCGGACGTGGCCGTCAACGCGCCCGGCCGGATCAGCCGGCTGGCCTGGCACGACCCGGCCCACCTGCCGGAGCCGGTCACGGCGACCACGCGGGCGGCCATCGCCGACGCGCTGGCCGGCCGCTCGGGTGTCGTGCGCGAGGTCCTGCGCGACGTCGACCCGGACCTGCCCGACGACGAGACCGCCATCCCGACCCAGCAGCCGCCGGTGATCTCCGTCAGCTGACCTGCCCGGCCGGCTCCGTGGGCTCCCGACGGCGGCGCCACCACATCACCGCCGGCTCGACGACGCGGGCCGCCACCGGGCCCGCGATGGCCATGAGCAGCACGTACGCCGTGGCGAGCGCGGCCAGCTCGCCCGTGACCGCGCCCGACGTAACCGCGAGGCCCGCAATGACGATGGAGAACTCGCCGCGCGCCACGAGCGCCGCGCCGGCCCGCAGCCGGCCCAGCCGCGCCACGCCCTGCCGCCGCGCCGCCCACCAGCCGGTGAGCACCTTGGTGGCCGTGGTGACGATCGCGAGCAGCACGGCCGCGCCGAGCACGGGTGGGATCGTCGACGGGTCCGTGTTGAGGCCGAACAGCACGAAGAACACGGCCGCGAACAGGTCGCGCAGCGGCTCCAGCAGCTTCGTGGCGTTCTCCGCGGTGGAGCCGGAGATCGCGATGCCGAGCAGGAAGGCGCCGACGGCCGCCGAGACCTGCAGCGCCGAGGCGACGCCGGCGACGAGCAGCGCCGCGCCGAGCACGCGCAGCAGGAAGACCTCGGGTTCGCGGGCGTCCACGACGGCCGACACGGCGCGGCCGTAGCGCAGGGCCACCACCAGCACCACCGTGATCGTCACGAGCGCGATGCCGAGCGCCTTGAGGCCGCCGAGGAAGCCCACCCCGGCCAGGACGGCCGTGAGGATCGGCAGGTAGAACGCCATCGCCAGGTCCTCGAAGACGAGGATGGACAAGATGACCGGCGTCTCGCGGTTGCCCAGCCGGCCGAGGTCGCCGAGAACCTTCGCCACGATGCCGGACGAGGAGATGTAGGTCACGCCGGCCATGGCGAGCGCCCCGATCGGGCCCCAGCCGAGGATCACCGCGACGATCGCGCCGGGCGCCGCGTTGAGCACGATATCGACGATGCCGGCGAGCCAGGAGCGGCGCATGCCGGTGAGGAGTTCGTCGGCCGTGTACTCCAGGCCCAGCAGCAGCAGGAGCAGCACCACGCCGATCTCGGCGGCAAGGCCGGCGAACTCGCCGATGCCATGCAGCGGGACGATCCCCCCGGAGCCGAAGGCCAGGCCGCCGAGCAGGTAGAGGGGGATCGGTGAGACCCCGATACGCCACGCCAGGCGGCCGAGGACGCCCAGTCCGAAGAGGACGGCGCCCAGCTCGATAAGGGCGGTGGCGGTGTTGTGGCCGTCACCCATGCCGGTCAGCCGTGGTCGATGATGCGGGCCGCCTCGGCGAGACCGTCGGTCGTGCCGACAACGACGATCAGATCTCCGGCGGTCAGGCCGAAGTCGGGGCGGGGTGAGGGATGGACAACGCCACCGCGCAGGATCGCGACGATCGACGCACCCGTCCGGGTGCGCAGCGCCGTGTCACCCAGCGTGTGCCCGTCGAACGGCGACCCGGGCACGACCGCGAGCTGATGGGTCTCGATGCCGGTGACGTCGCGGTTCTGGGCCGCGATGTGCTCCACGAGGTGGGGCGCCCCCAGCAGGCTGGCCAGCGTGCCGGACTCGGCGGCCGTCAGGGGCACGGCCGCGATGACCGCGTCGGGATCGTCCCGGCGGAACACGAGCAGCTCAGCGTGGCCGTCGCGATGCGTGATGACGCCCAGGCGCCGACCGTCCCGCGTCGCGAAGTCCTGCTGCACCCCGATGCCGGGAAGCGGCGTTACATTCACGTTCACCGCGCGATCCTAACGGATCTCGAAACGGTCACGCTCAACGCTGTACCGCGCGTACCCCGGCCGCGAGGTCCGCGCTGAGCTCGCGCAGCGCGGTCAGTCCCTCGTCGAGGTCCGGCGCGACGAGCAGCGTGTTGACGAGCGCGCTACCCACGATCACCCCGTCGGCGTAGGAGCCCACAGCCGCCGCGTGCGCCCCGTTGCGTACCCCGAGACCGACACCGACCGGGATGGTGGCGTCCGCCGCGCGGACCCGGGCGACCAGCGCGGGCGCCGCGTCCGACGTCTGCTCGCGGGCGCCGGTGACGCCCATCACCGCCGTGGCGTAGCAAAAGCCCCGGCAGGCGGCCGCCGTCGTGGCGATGCGCGCGTCCGTCGACGACGGGGCGACGAGGAAGACCTTGTCGAGCCCGTGCGCGTCCGCGGCGGCGATCCACTCGCCGGCCTCGTCGGGGATGAGGTCGGGGGTGACCAGCCCCGCGCCGCCCGCGGCGGCGAAGTCGCGGGCGAACCGCTCGACGCCGTAGCGCTCGATCGGGTTCCAGTACGTCATCATGATCACTGGGGCGCCGGCCTGCGCGGCGGCCTCGACGATGCGCAGGACGTCCGCGCTGCGCACACCGCCGGCCAGGGCGATCTCGCTGGCCCGCTGGATAACGGGGCCGTCCATGACCGGGTCGGAGTACGGGAACTCGACCTCGATGACGTCGACCCCGGAGGCGACCATGGCCTTCATCGCGGCGATGCTGCCGTCGACCGTCGGGAAGCCGGCCGGCATGCAGCCCACCAGCGCGGCCCGACCCTCGGCCCGGGCCTTCTCAAAAGCTATCGACACACTCACAGCGCCACCCCGGCTCGCTCGCCGCGCTCACTCACGCCTGATCCCCGAACAGTCCGAAGTAGTCGCCCGCCGTCGCCACGTCCTTGTCGCCCCGGCCGGACAGGTTCACCACGATGGTGGCGTCCGGGCCCAGCTCGCGGGCCACCCGCAGCGCGCCAGCGAGCGCGTGCGCGCTCTCGATCGCCGGGATGATGCCCTCGGTGCGGCACAACAGCTGGAAGGCGTCCATCGCCTCGGCGTCCGTGACCGGCTCGTACACGGCCCGTCCGGTCTCGTGCAGCCACGCGTGCTCCGGCCCGACGCCCGGGTAGTCCAGGCCCGCGGAGATCGAGTGGGACTCGATCGTCTGGCCGTCCTCGTCCTGGAGCAGGAAGGTCCGGTTGCCGTGCAGCACACCGACCGCCCCGCCGGTGATCGACGCGGCGTGCCGGCCCGTGGCGACGCCGTCGCCGCCCGCCTCGAACCCGTACAGCCGCACGGAGGTGTCCGGCACGAAGGCGTGGAAGATGCCGATCGCGTTCGACCCGCCGCCGACGCAGGCGACGACCGCGTCCGGCAGCTTGCCGGTCAGCTCGAGGGTCTGCGCCCGGGCCTCCTCGCCGATGCCCTTCACAAGGTCCCGCACGATCATCGGGAAGGGGTGCGGGCCGGCGGCCGTGCCCAGCAGGTAGTGGGTCGAGTCGACGTTGGCGACCCAGTCGCGCAGCGCCTCGTTGAGCGCGTCCTTGAGGGTGCGCGACCCGTTCGTCACCGGGATGACCGTGGCGCCGAGCATCCGCATGCGGGCGACGTTGAGCGCCTGCCGGCGGGTGTCCTCCTCGCCCATGTAGACCACGCACTCCAGCCCGAACAGGGCCGCGGCCGTGGCGCTGGCCACGCCGTGCTGGCCCGCGCCGGTCTCGGCGATGACGCGCGGCTTGCCCATCCGCTTGACGAGCAGGGCCTGGCCGAGCACGTTGCGGACCTTGTGCGCACCCGTGTGGTTGAGGTCCTCGCGCTTGAGCAGGATGCGCGCCCCGGCGACCTCGGACAGCCGGGTGGCGTCGTAGAGCCGGCTCGGCGCGTTCGCGTACTCGCGCAGCAGGCGGTCGAACTCCGCGTGGAACGCCGGGTCGTCCTGCGCCTCGCGGTAGACCTTCTCCAGCTCGTCCAGGGCCGCGATGAGCGCCTCGGGCACGAACCGACCGCCGAAGCGGCCGAAGTGCCCGGCGAAGTCCGGCAACGCCTGCGCGGTCATCGGACCGGCCTCGGCGTCGCCGGGTGCGAACCGGCCGTCACCAGCTCGGCGACCGCGTCACGCGGGCTCTTCTGGGTCACCAGGCCCTCCCCCACCAGGACCGCGTCGGCGCCGGCCGCCGCGTACCGGATCAGGTCGTGCGGACCGCGCACGCCGGACTCGGCGATCTTGACAACGTTGTTCGGCAGGCCGGGCGCGATGCGCTCGAACACCGACCGGTCGACCTCCAGCGTCGCCAGGTTGCGCGCGTTCACGCCGATGACCTTGGCGCCGGCCGCGAGGGCCCGGTCGGCCTCGGCCTCCGTGTGCACCTCGACCAGCGCGGTCATGCCCAGCGACTCGACCCGCTCCAGCAGGCCCACGAGGGTGTTCTGCTCCAGCGCGGCCACGATCAGCAGGACCAGGTCGGCCCCGTACGCCCGGGCCTCGTGCACCTGGTAACTGGAGACCACGAAGTCCTTGCGCAGCACGGGCACGTTGACCACGGCGCGCACCGCCGCCAGGTCATCGAGCGAGCCGCCGAACCAGCGACCCTCGGTCAGCACGCTGACGCAGCGGGCGCCGCCGTCGGCGTACTCCTTGGCCAGCTCGGCCGGGTCCGGGATTTCCGCCAGTTGCCCCTTCGACGGGGAGGACCGCTTCACCTCGGCGATGACGCCGACGCCGGGCGACCGCAGGGCGGCGTAGGCGTCGAGCGCGGGGACAGCCGCCGCGGCGGTTTCCCTCAGCGCCTCCAGCGGTACCCGCGCCTGACGGGCCGCCACGTCCTCGCGGACCCCAGCCAGGATCTCCTCGAGCACGCTCACCGGCCCACCTCCACCCGCGGGCTCCCCAATCCGGGTGTCGTCATGCGGCCGATGGTAGGGGTAACGCAGATCGCACCCAAGTCCGGGGTATGCCGTTGCTAACCCTGTGGAATGCGGCATAATGCCTCGGCCCGCCCGTGCGGTATAAGCGGCGCGCCGAAAACGGTCCCCGCAGGTCAGTCTGTGGTGGGATCGTCACCCCGGTCGATGGCGTCCCAGAACTGTCCCGTCGACCGCCGGCCCGGCGTCCGCGCGGGGTCGCTCCTGCCTTCCTGGGTACTCCTCACCGCGCGTGAACCGTCCGGCACGGGGGCGGGGGCGCGCTCGTAGCGGGTACCCATGGACGGCCACTGACCGCCCTGGCGCAGCGCGACCGCGCCGACCGCCACGATGACGGCGCCGGCCGCCAGGCACAGCACCGGCCACAACCGCCGGCCCGCGTCCGCGTCCGCCATCGTCAGGGCCGCGCCCGCCACGACCGCGCCGCCGGAGGCGACCATGAGCGCCGCCACGACCGACCGGCCGAGGGCCCGGGTGGCCAGCAGCGCGCCCGCGCCCGCGAGCGCCACGAGGGCGAATGCCGGGATCACCGGGGCCAGGGCCGCGCCCGTACGCACCGCCGAGGCAGGCGGGAGCGGGGCGGCCCGTTCCGTCACCTCCACGGCCCACGTACGGGTGGCGGCCAGCAGCGCGAGGCCCGCGGCGCCCGCGCTCGCCACGACCGCCACCGCGAGCGCCCGCCGCGCCGCGGTCGTCGCGGCGCGCGGCGGCCGTGCCGTACCGGCCTGGTGACGCTCGCTCATCGGGCGGGACGCAGCGTTTCGGCGGCGGCCAGGGCGGCGAGGACGGCGGCGGCCTTGTTGCGCGTCTCCTGCTCCTCGGCCGCCGGGTCCGAGTCGGCCACGATGCCGCCGCCCGCCTGCACGTAGGCGACGCCGTCACGCATGAGAGCGGTACGGATGGCGATCGCCGTGTCCAGGTCCCCGCCGAAGCCGAAGTAGCCCACGATGCCGCCGTAGAGGCCGCGCCGCGTGGGCTCAAGCTCCTCGATGATCTCCATGGCGCGCACCTTGGGGGCGCCGCTCAGCGTGCCGGCCGGGAACGTCGCCACGAGCGCGTCGAACGCGGTGTGCTCGTCGCGCAGCTCGCCCACGACCGTGGACACGATGTGCATGACGTGGCTGTACCGCTCGATCGTGGCGAACTCGGGCACCTCGACCGTGCCCGGCTTGCACACCCGACCCAGGTCGTTGCGGCCCAGGTCGACCAGCATGACGTGCTCGGCGCGCTCCTTGGGATCGGCCAGCAGCTCGGCGGCCAGCCGGGAGTCCTCCTCCGGGGTGGCCCCGCGCCAGCGGGTGCCCGCGATCGGGTGCAGCAGCGCGCGACGACCGGAAACTTTCAGGTGCGCCTCCGGCGACGACCCGACGATGTCGAACCCGTCGAAGCGCAGGAAGTACATGTACGGCGACGGGTTCGTGCTGCGCAGCACCCGGTAGACGTCCAACGGATCGGCGTCCGTGGGCCGCTCGAAGCGTTGCGCCACAACGATCTGGAAGCATTCGCCGTCGCGGATCGCCTCCTTGGCCGAGTCCACCGCCTTCTGGTGCAACCCGTCCGGGGTACGGGAGACGATCCGGCCGATGCCGGGATGATCGACCGTGGACACCATCGGCGGGGTCGGCCGCGACAGGGCAGAGGTCATCGAGTCCAGCCGGCCGATCGCGTGGTGGTAGGCGGCGCTCACGGTGGCGTCGTCGGCGCCCTCCGGCAGGATCGCGTTGGCCACCAGCACGGCCGAGCCCTCGAAGTGATCCAGCACCACCAGGTCCGTCGCGAGGATCATGCCCAGCTCGGGCACGTCCAGATCGTCCTCGGCGATTTCCGGCAGGCGCTCGAAGCGACGCACGATGTCGTACGACAGGAAGCCCACCAGGCCGCCCGTGAGCGGCGGCAGCGCCTGCCCCACATCCGGCAGCTCCCCGGACAGCGCCCGGACGGTGGCCCGCAACACCTCGACCGGGTCGCCGTCGGTCGGCACGCCGGCCGGCGGGGTGCCCAGCCAGACCGCCCGGCCCTCGCGCTCCGTGAGCGTGGCCGTGCTGCGCACGCCCACGAACGAGTACCGCGACCAGGCCGTGCCGCCTGAGGCTGAGCCGTGCTCGGCCGACTCCAGCAGGAACGTGCCGGGGCCCCCGGCCAACTTGCGGTAGACGCCCACCGGGGTCTCCCCGTCGGCCAGCAGCCGGCGGGTCACCGGCACCACGCGATGGGCGCGGGCCAGCTCGCGGAAGGTGGACTCGTCGGGTGTGACGACGCCGGTGGTCACAGTTCGTCCTCTTTCTCCGCGTATTCGGCCTTCTCGGCCAGCAGCTCATCCGTGAAACAGGTGCGGGTGCCCGTGTGGCACGCCGGGCCAACCTGGTCCACCCGGACGAGCAGCGTGTCGCCGTCGCAGTCCAGCGACACCGACTTCACGTACTGATGGTGCCCCGAGGTCTCGCCCTTGATCCAGTACTGTTCCCGGCTGCGTGACCAGTAGGTCGCCCGCCGTGTGGAGAGCGTACGCCGCAGCGCCTCGTCGTCCATCCACGCGAGCATGAGCACCTCACCGCTGTCGTACTGCTGGACCACGGCCGGCAGGAGGCCCGCCGGGTCCCGCTTCAGCCGCGCGGCAAGATCAGGATCTAGGGCGGTCATGCGACCCAATTCTTCCCTATCCGCCAGCGGCATCGAAGCCGCGTCCCATCGTGGCATTTTCGGGGGATCTCAGGGTGGCCCGACAGGGGTACGGTGATGCTGCGTCGCCGCGTCCAGCCGTACACGGCGCGCATCAGGCTCACACCCTCAGTCGGTAGCGCCGGCCCTCCCCGCCGGTCGATCCGTGGCTGCCGGCTGCGCGTAGCGGCCTCGCTCCAGCAGGCAACCAGCATGAGTGTGCGCGGCGGCCGCACCCCGTCGCGCCGCAGGGGACGGAGGATCAGCATGCACGAACAGGAATCCGCGTGGGGGCCGCCAGCGACCCAGGACCCGCGGATCGTCGCCCCCCGGCCGCCCTTCGACGACACGGCGATCCTGCCCGTGGTCACCGAGGAGATGGTGGCCGCCGCCGACAGCGCCACGGACGCCCCCACGGCGTACGCGCCGGCGCCGACGACCGGCTCGCCGGCCCTTGGCGACCAGGCGGTCGGCGTGGCCTCGGACGAGTCGATCGGCGCCGCCGGGCCGGACGACGACGCCCCGGCCGCTGACGTCCCGGCCGACGAACCGGTGGCCGAGGGCCCGGTCGACGCGGAGGCCGCCGAGGGCGTCACCGCCGTCGACGACGAGGCGGCCGAGCCGACCGCCGCGGCCGACGCGGAACTCGTCGCGGGCGACGAGCCGGTCGACGCCGAACTCGTCACGGACCCGGAGCCGGTCGCGGACGCCGGGGCCGTTCCGGTGACGGAGGAGCCGGTGGTCGACGGATCCGCGGCGGACGTCCCGGTCACCGAAGAGCCGGTGAGCGCCGAGCCGGTTGAGGGTCCCCCGTTCTCGGCGTGGGCCACCCCCACGACCGAGCAGGCGGCGGAGGAGCCGGTCGACGCCATCGTCGTCGACGAGGAGTTGGTCGCCGCGCTCGCCGACGACGCGCCCGTGGCCGAGACCGGGGACACGGACGTCCCGGCCGACGCGGAACCCGTCGACGCCGAGCCGGTGGCCGCCGAGGAGCCGGTCGCCGAGTCGGCCGACGAGCTCGCCACCGAGGAGACGCCCGACGACGAACTGGTCGCGGTCGACGAGCTCGCCGCCCTCGACGAGAGCGACGCCGATGACGCGTTGTCTGCTGAAGCCGAGGGCGAGGACGTCGCGCCGGACGCGGAACTCACCGAGCCCGAGCCCGAGGCCGCGACGGACGCGGACGAAGGTCAGCCCGCGGCCGAGGCGGTGGAGCCGGAGGCCACCGAGCCAGCCGACGCCGAGGTGAGCGAGCCGGAAGCCGGCGTGGAGACGACCGAGCCGGAAGCCGACGTGGAGACGACTGAGCCGGAAGCCGAGGCCGAGGCCGCCGCCGACGCCGACGCCGACGTCGCGACGGAGGCCGCCGAGCCCGACGCGGCCGCCGAGGACGCCTCGGCAGACGCGGCGCAGCCCGAGGGCGGGACCGCCGAGGTTGACGGCGAGGTTGCCGCGGCCGAGTGGGCCGAGGCGCCGATCGTGGAAGAGCCCGTCGATGTCGTACCGGACCCCGACGCGCCGGCGGCCGAGAGCGACTCCGACGCCGACGCCGTCGAGACCGACGCGGAACCGGCAGCCGACGCGGAACCGGCAGCCGACACCGACGCCGAACCGGCCGCAGAGGCCGAGGCGGACGCCGACGCCGAACCGACCGCAGAGGCCGAGACGGACACCGACACCGAGCCGGTGGCTGACGCCGACATTGAGCCAGGTGGCGAGCCGGTCGCGGACGCCGAGCCGGCCGTGGAGACGGCCGACGCCGGGCCGGTTGAGGACGGGGAGCCCGCCGCCGAAACGGAGCCTGCCGACGAAGCGGCGGCCTTCGACGCGGAGCCGGTCGCCGACGCGGAGCCGGTCGCCGAGACCGAGCCCGCCGACATCGATCTGGCGGACGATGCCGAACCCGTCGCCGAAACGGAACCCACCGCCGAAACGGACCCGGCGACGGAGACCGAACCCACCGCGGACGTGGAGGAGCCGGCCACGGACCTTCCCGGCGAGCCGGTCGCCGAGACCGTCGCGGAGCCGGAAGCCACCGCACCGGAAGCCGCGTGGGTGGCGGCGCCGGTCGCCGAGGCGGCCCCGACCGAACCGGACGCCCCGGCCGGGTCCGAGTCGGAATCCGCTGTCGACGTGGCGGCGCTCGTCGGGGCGGCGGCCATCGCCGCGCCTGTCGCGGCTGCTGCGGCGGTCACGGACGATCGCGCCGAGGAGGCGCCGGAGGTCGTGCCGGCGGCGGGCCTGCCCGCGGTGGCGTCGCAGGTGGACGCGACCGTACTGCCGTTCACGGTGTGGACGCCGGAGGCGGCGGCGGTGGTGCGCGACCGGATGCTGCAGTTGCAGGCCGACTTCTTCGACGACCCGGTGACCGCGGTGCGCGACGCCGAGGCCGTGGTCAACGACGCGGCACACGCCCTGCTGCAGTACCTGACCGGCCAGTCCCTGGACCTCAGCGACTGGCGGCGCGACGCGGTGCCGGACACCGAGCAGCTGCGGCAGGCCATGCGTCGCTACCGGGAGTACCTGGACAAGATTCTCGCCCTCTGATCCCTGTGTGCGCGTGGTGGCCCGGGCCGTTCGCCCGGGCCACCCGCATGTGTACCGCCGACACCGCGCCAGCCGATGCGCGCCGGCCCGGAACAAGCCCGCATGGCCGCCGGACCGCCACAGCTCTAACCCCACCTCACAGCGGACACAAGGAGCACTTGTGTCCGGTGTGGGCAGCGCCGTAGCCTGAAGTTCAACGCTTGTTGAATTACGTCGGACCACGGGACGACTCGGAGGAACCCATGGAGACCGCGATCGAGGTCAGCGACCTCGTCATCGCCCGCGGCAGACGGCGCGTCCTGCACGGCCTCAGCTGCGCGATCCCGCGCGGCAGCGTCACCGGCCTGCTGGGCCCCAGCGGCAGCGGCAAGACCACGCTCATGCGCGCCATCGTCGGCGTGCAGAAGGTGGAGTCCGGCACGGTGACCGTCCTCGGTGAGCCGGCCGGCAACGCGGGGCTGCGCGCCCGGGTCGGCTACCTCACCCAGGCGCCGAGCGTCTACGCCGACCTGACGGTCCGCGAGAACGCGCGCTACTTCGCCTCGCTCTACACGAACGCCACGAACCGCGACGCCGACGAGGCCATCGAGAAGGTGGGCCTCGCGGGCGCCAGCGGCCAGCTCGTGGGCACGCTGTCGGGCGGCCAGCGCGCCCGCGCGTCGCTCGCCTGCGCGATCCTCGGCAAACCGGACGTGCTCGTCCTCGACGAGCCGACGGTCGGGCAGGACCCGGTGCTGCGCGACGAGCTGTGGCAGCACTTCCGCGACCTGCGCGACGCGGGTGCCACGATCCTCGTCTCCAGCCATGTCATGGACGAGGCGGGCCGCTGCGACCGGCTGCTGCTCATCCGCGAGGGCGAGCTGATCGCCGACAACACCCCCGACGAGGTACGCGCGGCCGCCGGCACGGACGACCTCGACCAGGCCTTCCTCAACCTCATCCGAACCCGGGCCCGCGACCAGAAGACCGTGGAGGTCCAGTGATGTCGCCGCGCATCCTCGCCAGCACGACCCGGCGCATCCTCGCCCAGCTGCGCCACGATCACCGCACGGTGGGCCTGCTCATCGTCGTGCCGGTGGTCCTGCTCACGCTCATCTACTTCATGTTCGAGAACCAGCCGACCCCGCCGGGCCAGCCCTCCACGTTCGACCGCATCGGCCTGATCATGCTGGGCGTCTTCCCGTTCACCATCATGTTCCTCATCACGAGCATCGCGATGCTGCGCGAGCGCACGACGGGCACGCTGGAGCGGCTGCTCACCACCCCGCTGGCCAAGCTGGACCTGCTGTTCGGCTACGGCATCGCGTTCGGCCTCGCGGCCGCCGTCCAGGCCTCGGTCGCGGCCGGTGTGGCGTACTGGCTCTATGATCTCGACACCGCGGGCGGGATCGGCCTCGTCGTGCTCATCGCCGTCGCCAACGCGGTGCTCGGCGTCGCGCTCGGGCTGCTGTGCAGCGCGTTCGCCCGGACGGAGTTCCAGGCTGTGCAGTTCATGCCCATCGTCGTGCTGCCCCAGGTGCTGCTCTGCGGGCTGTTCGTGGCCCGCGACGAGATGGCCGGCTGGCTGAACGCGCTGAGCGACGTCATGCCGATGACCTACGCCGTGGAGGCCCTGCAGGAGGTCGGCGCGCATGCCGAGGCCACCGCCACGATGTGGAAGGATCTCGGCATCGTGCTGGGGTGCGTGGTGCTGGCGCTGGTCCTCGCGGCCGCGACGCTGCGCCGCCGTACCGCCTGAGTTCCGCCGGCCGGGTCCGCGGTCCGCCGCGGCCCGGCCGGTGGTCCAGGCCGTGAAGGGGGGAGTACGCGCATGGCGCGCGGTCGCCGGCCGGGCAACCAGGACACCCGCGAGGCGGTCCTGGCCGCGGCCCGGGAGGTGTTCGCGGACAAGGGTTACGACGGCGCGTCCATCCGGGCGATCGCCGCGGCGGCCGGTGTCGACCCCGCCCTGATCCACCACTATTTCGGCACGAAGGAGCAGCTCTTCGTCGCCGCCCTGCGGTCACCGGTGAACCCAGCCGACGTCCTGCCCGGCGTGATCAATGGCGACCCCGACCGCCTCGGCGAGCGGCTCATCCGCACGCTGTTGCAGGTCTGGGACTCCCCCGCCGGCGGGGCGGCGGCGGCCATGGTGCGCAGCGCGGTGACCAACGACACGATGGCCCGGATGCTGCGCGAGTTCATCCTCAAGCGGCTCATCACGCGGGTGCTGGCCGAGGTCGTCAGCGACCCGGCGGAGGCGGGCGTGCGCGGCACGCTCGTGGCCACCCAGATCGCCGGCCTGATCATGATCCGCTATCTGATCAAAGTGGAGCCGCTGGCCAGCGCCCCGGCCGAACAGGTCGTCGCCCTGGTGGGACCGACGATCCAGCGGTACCTCACGGGCGCGTTGCCCACGGCCTGATCAGTCCGTGCGCTGCCGCTGCCCGCCGAAGAGGACCGGGCGCAGCAGGTCGGCCAGCTCGTGGCGGTCCCGCACGGCGCGGGTGAAGTCCAGGCGCACCAGGCCGGCTTCGGCGCGCACCACCAGGCCGTACCGGTCGAGGCGCACGACCCGCAGCGGCGCGTCCGGATCCCGGCTCAGGGGCGGCAGGCCGGCCGCGGCGGCCATCCGGCGCACGAACGCGCCGACCTGCGGGCCGTGGTGGTCGTCGAGGTCCAGGAGCAGCTCGGCCTCGTACCGCGCGAGGGGGTCGGGGTCAGCCGCCAGGTACTCCATGACGTCCACCTCGCGCAGGCGCCGGCCGCGCCGCAGGCGCACCTCGGCGACGTCGAGCCGGTAGAGGTCGTGGCCGCGGCCGACATCCAGCAGGTCGCCGAGCGGGTTGGCCTCCGCGAACTCGCAGGCGGCCTCGCGCGCCCCGGCGCCGTGCAGCTGGCTCACCCAGCCGCTGATCCACGCCTGGCCGAGCGTGGGCGCCCCGGCGACGGGCGGCTCGTCGGTGATCGCGAGCACGGCCGCGATGTCGCCGTCGCCGAAGGGCAGCGCCCCGGCCAGCGGGCCGCCCGCCGGGACGAGCAGCAGCGGCTGCCCGGAGCAGTCGTTGGCGTACGCGAGCGGCAGCGGGCCCGGACCGCACGCGACCTGCAGGGTGGCCGGCAGGTGCCCGGCGGCGAGTGTGCGGGCGATCTCGGCGGTGCTGGGCCGCATGGGTGACCTCCGACTGGCGGTGTGACGTGTGTGCCCTCAGTGGCGATCTCAAGTTAGGTTAACCTAACCTAATCCGCAACCCGCCACGACACCGTGGCGCGCACCGACCCACCAGGAGCATCCGTGAACAACCCGCGCCCCAAGGTGCGCATCTCCCGCGCCCTCGGCATGCCGTTGACGCCCAAGGCCGTGGCGTACTTCGAGCGCCGCCCCTACCCGCCGGGCGTGCACGGGCGCACCCGGCGCAAGACCTCCGACTACCAGGTCCGGCTCCTGGAGAAGCAGCGGCTGCGCCACCAGTACGACGTCAGCGAATGCCAGCTGCGCCGCGCCTTCGACGACGCCGTACGCCAGGAGGGCAAGACGGGCGAGAACCTGGTCGTGCTCCTGGAGCGCCGGCTCGACGCGACCGTGCTGCGCGCCGGCCTGGCCCGCACCATCTACCAGGCGCGCCAGCTCATCTCGCACGGCCACATCCGGGTGGACGGCGCCAAGGTCGACCGGCCGTCCTACCGGCTGCGGGCCGACCAGGTGATCACCGTCAAGGAATCGAGCCGCGCCAAGGCGCCCTTTCAGCTGGCCGCCGCGGGCGCGCACGCGCCGGCCATCGGGACCCCCTACCTGAGCGTCGCGCTGGCCGACCTGACCGTACGGGTGCTGCGCGCGCCGGCGCGGAAGGAAGTTCCGGTGCTCTGCGACGAACAGCTCGTCGTTGAGTTCTATTCGCGTTAGGGCCGAACGGCCCTGGCGTCTCCACCGTCTCAGCGTCATCCTTTATACAGCCGTCCGAGCACTCGGCAACCCGGCTATAGGGCGCTACCCTCCAAGCGGACAACCGCCGGTACGATCGGCGGCTCCGTCGGGCCGAATGGACGAGGTGATGGTGACGCAGGGTGGTCGCACGCACGCCAGGCCCCGTCGGGGCTGGCTGCGCCTGCTCGGAGGTCACCGGGCCCGGCCGACGTCCGCCGCCCCGGCCTGGACGCGCGCGGTCGACCCTGCCGCGTTGGCCGCCTTCGGCGCCCGCGACCTGCGTGGTGACAACCCGTTCGGCGCCGAGGTGCTCACCCCGCTCGCGCCGCTGCGCCAGGCCGTCGCCGCGCACCGCGGCACGCCCGAGGAGCCGGCGCTGCTCGACGGGCTGGCGGCGACCGCCGGCGTGGGCGGCTGGACGGCCGTGGGCGTGTGGCGGTTCGTCGCCTACTTCGCGCCGGGCTCCTGGCGCCACGACCGTCGCCTGCAGGAGTGCTTTCTCGTCGGGCTGCGCGCGATCGCGCCCGAGCTGGGTCCCCCGCGCTACCACGCGGACGAGGTAGAGGAGCGCCTCATCCGGGCCGCGGAGCCGACCGGCGGGCCGCTATGGGTGCTGCTGCGTCACCCGGGCGAGGCCGGCACGTCTGTCGGCGCGGCGCCCGGGCCGGACATCGCGGTCGGCGAGCGGCACCTCATCGCCACGTTCGGCGGCAACGAGCTGCTGGCCTCGCGTACCGCCCCGGACGAGTACGTGGCGATCCTCGCCCGCCGGCGCGGCACCTACGACCGGCGGGTGAGCGACGAGGATTTCGCGTCGGCCGCCACCTGGGTCGGCCTGCTGACCGCGGTCGGCCGCAAGATCGGCCAGCCGGGTCCGACGATGTGGGTCAGCGACGCGCTCGCCCCGTACGTCACCCGGGTCATGCCCGAGTGGTGGCTCGAGCGCTAACGCGTCTGGGCCAGCCAGGCGGCGTAGAGCCGGCCGTAGACGGACTCCGTCTCGGCCACCAGCTCGTCGTGGTGACCGCGCTGCACCACCCGGCCCGCGTCGAACACGATCACCTCGTCGGCCGCGCGGGCCGTGGACAGCCGGTGCGCGATCGTGACCGTCGTGCGGCCCCGCGTCACCGCGTCGAGCGTGCGCTGCAGGCGCACCTCCGTCGCCGGGTCGACGGCGCTGGTCGCCTCGTCGAGGACGAGCAGGTCCGGGTCCGCGAGGTACGCCCGGGCCAGGGCGACGAGCTGGCGCTCCCCCACGGACAGCGCCTCGCCCCGTTCCCCCACGGGCGTGTCCAGGCCGGCCGGCAGCCCGGCCGCCCAGTCGGCCAGGCCCAGGTCGGCGAAGCACTTCGCCACGTCGGCGTCGTCCGCGTCCGGGCGGGCCAGGCGCACGTTCGCGGCCACGGTGTCGTCGAAGAGGAACCCGTCCTGCGGCACGAGCACGACCCGCGAGCGCAGCGACGCGAACCGCACCCGGGTGACCGGCACGCCGGACAGCAGCACCGCGCCGTGGGTCGGATCCATGAGCCGGGTCAGCAGCTTCGCGAACGTGCTCTTGCCGCTGCCGGTCTCGCCCACCACCGCCACCTTGCGGCGCGCCGCCACGTCCAGGTGCACGGCGCTGAGCACCTCGGGACCGCCCGGGTAGGCGAAATGCACACTGTCGAAACTCACCGCGAGCGGGCCGGCCGGCAGGTCCTGACCGTCCTCGGCCGGGTCGGCCACGTCGGGCCGCTGGTCGAGCACGTCGAGGACCCGCCGCCAGCCGGCGATCGCGTTCTGCGCCTCGTTGAGCACCTCGGTCGCGATCTGCACGGGCTGCACGAACAGGGTTGCCAGGAACAGGAAGGCGGTCAGCTGGCCGACGGTGAGCCCGCCGCCCACCCCCATGAGCACGCCGATCACCACGACGCCGGCGGTCGCCAGGCCGGCGGCCACTTCGCCCGAGGAGAAGCTGGTCACGCTGGTCGTCAGTGCGCGCAGCTGCGCCCGCCGGTGGGCCACGACCGCCGTGTCGAGCCGCTCGCCCGTGCGCTCGCCCACGCCGTACGCCCGGATGACCTCGGCACCCACGACGCTCTCGCTGATCGCGGCGAGCAACGCCCCCATCCGCTCGCGGACCTCGCCGTACGCGCGGGCCAGGCGCGGCTGGAAGCGCCACACCACGACGACGGCCGGCACGAAGGCGCCGAGCACCACGAGCGTGAGCTGCCAGGAGTACACGGCCATGACGATCGTGGTCACCGTGATCTGCCCGATGCTGACCAGCAGGATCACCCCGCCCCATTGCAGGAACTGGGTGATCTGGTCGATGTCGCCGGTGACCCGGGAGACGAGCGAACCACGCCGCTGCGTCTGCTGATGCAGCATGGACAGGTCGTGCACGTGCCGGAACGTGCGCGTGCGCAACTCGGCCAGCGCCGTCTCCGACACCGTGAACAGCCGGCGCAGCATCAGGTAGGAGCAGGCCGCGGTCAGGGCGAGCACCGCGACGGTCAGTGCGGCGATGACCGCGACCACCCGCAGGTCCGGACCGCCGGGCGCGTTCAGGCCGCGGTCGATGCCCTGTTGTACGGCGATCGGTACGGCCACGCGGCCGACCATGGCGAGCACGGCGAGGCCCAGCGTGCCGGCGAGCCCGACGCGCAGGCGCGGCGACAGGGCGAGCCCGCGCCGCAACGTGGTGAGCGTGCTGTCAGAGGTGCTCATCGCACGGTCTCCCCCGCGTCCATGACCAGGTCGGCATCGTCGAACGCGTGCTCGCGCTCGCGGTCGGCGTCGGCGCGCTCGTACGCGGTGACCAGCGCGGCGTAGCCCGGCACGGTGGCGAGCAGCGCGTCGTGCGTGCCCTGGGCGAGCACGCGGCCCTGGTCGAGATAGATGACCTCGTCGGCGAGCGCGATCGTGGCGCGGCGGTAGGCCACCACGAGGATCGAGGTCTGTCCCGCCCGGTCGCGCAGGCCCGCGAGCATGGCCGCCTCCACGCGCGGGTCGACCGCGCTGGTGGCGTCGTCGAGGACGATCAGCCGCGGGTCGCCGGCGAGCGCGCGGGCGAGCGCGATGCGCTGGCGTTGGCCGCCGGACAGGGTGGCGCCGCGCTCGCCGACCGTGGTGTCGAGCCCTTCGGGCAGCGCCGAGACGAACCCCTCGGCGCGCGCCAGCCGCAGCGCGGCCCACACGGCCGCCTCGTCGATGCCGTCGCGGCCCAGGTCGACGTTGCCGCGCACGGTGTCGTCGAAGACGAACGCCACCTGCGGTACCAGCGCGACCGACCCGGCGAGCGCGGCATGGGTCAGGGTGCGCAGGTCGTCGCCGTCAACGAGGATCCGCCCGGCGGCCGGCTCGACGAGGCCGGCGGCGAGCGCCGCGATCGTCGACTTGCCCGCCCCGGTCGGCCCGACGAGCGCGACCGTCCGCCCGGCCGGCACCTCGAACGTCACGTCACGCAGAACGACCTGCTCCCGCTCGTACGCGAAACGCACGTCCTCGAACCGCAACGTGGCGCCGGCCCGCGTGGCCGGCAGCGCGCGGTCGCCGTAGACCGTCTGGCCCTCGGCCCGCAGGACGCGCTGCACCCGCTCCCACCCGACCACGCTGCGCGGCAGTTCGGCCAGCACCCAGCCGATCGCGCGCACCGGGAAGGCCAGCACGGTGAACAGGAAGCTGACGCTGACCACCTCGGCGATGGTGACCGCGCCCTGCTCCAACCGGACGGCACCGACCAGCAGCACGGCGACCGTGCCCAGGCTGGGCAGCGTGTCCAGCAGGGGGTCGAACAGGCCGCGCACGCGGCCCACGCTGATCATCGCGTCGCGCAGCTCGCCGGCCGCGGCGCCGAACCGCGCGGTCTCCGACGTCTCGCGGCCCATCGTCTTGACGACGACCGCGCCGTCAAAGCTCTCATGCGCGATGGCGCTCACGGTGCCGCGCAACGCCTGGGCGCGCGCCACGCGCGGCGCGATCGTGCGCGAGTAGATCACGTTGAGCCCGAACAGGGCCGGGAAGATGGCCAGGCCGACGATCGCGAAGGCCCAGTCGATGAGGAACAGCGAGGCGACGGCGGCGACGAGCATGGCGATCGTGCCGACCGCGAACGGCAGCGGCGCGATGGGAAAGAAGGCGGCCTCGACGTCGGAGTTCGCGTTGGCCAGCAGGGTGCCGGTGGGGTTGCGCCGGTGCCAGGCCAGGGGCAGCGTCAGGTACCGCCGGGCGACCCGGCGACGAAACGTGGCCTGGAGGCGAAACTGCATGGCGCCCGCGCCGAGCCGGCGGCCGAAGATGCCGAGCACCTTGCCCAGCGAGATGGCGAGGATCGCCGCCGCGCCGGCCGCGAGCGCGCCGGGCGCCACCTCGCCACGCTCGAACGCGGGCACGACGACCCGCCCCACGACCGCGCCGACCACGTACGCGCTGGCGACGGTGAGCAGGCCGAACAGCACACTGCCCGCCACCCCGATCATGAACGTCCGGGGTTCGTCGCGGATCGAGTGACCCAGCACCCGCAGCCCGTCGCGCATGACCCGCGCCCGCTCGCGCCCCCCGTCCGATGCCGGTGTCGTCACTGGCCCTCCCCCTCCCGACTCCTTACCGTCTCACAACGCGCCGACAGCGCCCAGGCGGCCAGGGTTGACAGCGGGCGGGCGTGGGTAGCATCGGCGCGTGACCCGCTTCGCCGCGATGGAGCGCCAAGGGCTGGCTGACCTGCTCGATGAGGTCGGCCCGGACGCGCCCACGCTGTGCGAGGGGTGGACGGCCAGGGACCTGGCGGCCCACCTGGTGCTCCGCGAGCGCCGGCCGGATGCCGCGGCCGGCATTCTCCTCGCCCCGCTGGCCGGCTACACCGAGCGGGTCCAGGGGTCACTCGCGGCCGGGCCGTGGCCGCGGCTGGTGGCGAAGGTGCGCCGCGCTCCGTGGTGGAGCCCGGTGAGCAACCGCCTCACCGACGAGCTCGCCAACCGGGTGGAGCTGTTCGTCCACCACGAGGACGTGCGCCGGGCGCGTCCCGGCTGGGCACCGCGCGCGCTGCCGGCCGGGCAGGCCGAGGCGTTGTGGGGACAGACCCGCGCGTTCGCGAAACGGGCGCTGCGGCGCGTGCCGGCCGCGGTCACCGTGTGCCCCACGGACGTGGCGGGCGAAATGGCGGCGGGAGCGGGCGGGCCGGCCGTGCGGCTGTCCGGGCCGACCCCCGAACTCCTGCTCTTCCTCATGGGGCGCCAGGAGCACGCGCGCGTGGACCTGGACGGGCCCCCGGAGGTCACGGACCGGCTGCGCCGGGCGCGGTTCGGCGTCTGATCACATCGAAGCATCCCACTATGTGATCAGACGGCACGAACGAACTTTCGGCGAACGCGAAGTTTTCCTGAAGAACTTAACGTCGCACGGCCCTCACCTGCACAGATGAATCGCCGTTGGGGGTGTGAGCGAAAACATCTATTGGCTTAGCCCAGCCGTAACAGTTGCGCAACCTTGGGTGAGTATCAATCTACTCAAGGTAATCCGGTCATACCTCGCAACGATCCATGATCTCGCCCGTACCTCCCGGCGAGAAAGGAGGTGCCCCCATGCGGCGAAACGCCCTGGTAGTTGTCGCGAACCGGCTACCAGTGGACGAAACGGTTGCGCCGGACGGCGTACGCGAGTGGCGACGCAGCCCCGGCGGGCTGGTCAGCGCCCTGCACCCGACCCTGCACCACACACAGGCCACCTGGGTTGGCTGGACCGGCGTCACCGACGTGGCCCCCGAACTGCCCGACCTCGCCGGTGTGCGCCTTCGCGCGGTGCCGCTGTCCAAACTGGACTTCGAGGAGTACTACGAGGGCTTCGCGAACTCCACGCTGTGGCCCCTCTACCACGACGCCACGGAGCAGCCGGTCTACCACCGGCGCTGGTGGGAGTCCTACCAGCGGGTCAACCGGCGCTTCGCCGAGGCCGCCGCGGAGGCGGCGCCGCCGAACGCGACCGTGTGGATCCACGACTACCACCTGCAGCTGGTCCCCGCGATGCTGCGCGGCCTGCGACCCGATGTGCGGATCGGGTTCTTCATGCACATCCCGTTCCCGCCGGCGGAGCTGTTCATGCAGCTGCCCCGCCGCAACGACCTGCTGTACGGGCTGCTCGGCGCCGACCTCGTCGGCTTCCAGGACCAGTACGGAGCGCGCAACTTCACGCAGTTGGCCAGTCGGGTTCTCGGCCTGCCGGTGCGGCACCCGGAGATCGAGGTCAACGGTCGCGTGGTACGCGTGGGAGCGTTCCCAAACTCCATCGACATGGCCGACATGGAGGCGTTGGCCCGCCGCGACGAGGTCGTCCGGCGCGCCGCGCAGATCCGCGAGGACCTCGGCAATCCCGAAAAGATCATCCTGGGGGTGGACCGGCTCGACTACACGAAGGGCATCGAGCAGCGACTCAAGGCCTACCGCGAGCTGCTCTCCGACGGCCGGGTCAAGGTGCAGGACACCGTGATGGTCCAGGTGGCCGTGCCCAGCCGCGAGCGGGTGGAGCACTACCGCATCCTGCGCGACCGGGTGGAGCGCGAGGTGGGCCGCATCAACGGCGAGTTCGGCCGGGTCGGCGTCGCCGCCGTGCACTACCTCATCAACCAGTCGTTCGACCGTA
Source organism: Luedemannella helvata (assembly GCF_039528415.1). Classification (NCBI taxonomy): domain Bacteria; kingdom Bacillati; phylum Actinomycetota; class Actinomycetes; order Micromonosporales; family Micromonosporaceae; genus Luedemannella; species Luedemannella helvata. The sequence continues at coordinate 9,551 of NZ_BAAALS010000015.1, read as the reverse complement.
CGGAGCTGGCCGCGCTCTACCGGGCCGCCGACGTCATGATGATCACACCTCTGCGCGACGGCATGAACCTCGTCGCCAAGGAGTACGTGGCCAGCCGGGTCGACGTGACGGGCGCGCTCGTGCTGAGCGAGTTCGCCGGGGCCGCGACCGAGCTGACGGACGCCTACCTGGTCAACCCGCACGACCTCGACGGCCTCAAGGACACGCTGGTGCGCTGCCTGGAGGCCGGCACGGGCGACATCAGCCGGCGCATGCGCATGATGCGCCGACACGTCCGCGCGCACGACGTGCGCGCGTGGGCACAGTCCTACCTGGCGGCGCTCCACGACGCCAGCGGGCTCGGACGGCTCGTGCTGTAGACGACGCGAAGAACGTGGCCCGGCCCCAGGGGAGCCGGGCCACGTTTTCCTTTTCTGTAACGTGACTGTGCTTGGATCCAAGGGCGGATCCAACTGTGGATCCCGTTGTAGCGGACGGGGTGATCAGCGTGTCCATGACCGCCCACTATGGAATGTCACGCGGAGCCGAGCGATGACGTTGGCGCCCGGGGACGTGCTCGACGCCGCCCAGGCACACGGTCCCGCCGCCGCGTCACGCGCCGCGCACGCCGCCCCGCGCCCCGCCTGGATCAACCTCGTGCCGACGGCCGACGTTGTGCGCCGCGCCGCCGCTGTCGAACCGGACGCGCCGCTGGCCGGCGTGCCGTTCGGGATCAAGGACAACCTCGACCTGGCGGGCCTGCCCACCACCAGCGCCAACCCGGCGCTCGCCGACGCCCCGGCCGCCACGTCGGCCGTCGCGGTCGCCCGGCTGGCGGCCGCCGGCGCGGTCGCCATCGGCAAGACCAACATGGACCAGTTCGCCACCGGGCTGGTCGGCACGCGCAGCCCGTACGGGGCGTGCGCGTGCGTGGCCGACCCCGCGTACGTGAGCGGGGGCAGCAGTTCCGGCAGCGCGGTCGCGGTAGCGTCCGGCGTCGTGCCGCTGGCGCTCGCCACCGACACGGCCGGCTCCGGCCGCGTGCCCGCCGCGTTCAACGGCCTGGTCGGCATCAAGCCCACCCGCGGCCTGGTGTCCACCCGTGGGCTGGCCCCCGCGTGCCGCTCCCTCGACTGCGTCACCACCCTGTCCCGTACGGTCGGCCTGGGGCGCTCGGCGCTGGCCGCGCTCGTGTGGACCGACCCCGAGGACCCGTGGTCGCGGCCCCGCCCGCCCCACCCGCCGGCCGGCGTCGCCACGACGATGCGGGTGGTCGCCGTCCCGGCCGGGCCGCTCGACCTCGACCCCGCGCACGCGGCCGCCTGGGACGTCGCCGTCGCCCGGCTGCGCCGGCTCGTCCCGCACGTCGTCGAGGTCGACATCAGCGCGTTCCTGGCCGCCGCGAAACTGCTCTACGAGGGCCCGTTCCTGGCCGAACGCTGGGCCGGGTTCGGCCACCTGCTCGACCCGGACGGGCCGCACCTCGACCCGACCGTACGCGGCATCGTCGCCCGCGGCGCGGCGATCGACGGGGCGTCCGTGTTCGCCGCGCAGGACACGCTCGCCGGACTACGGCGCGCCACCGACGGCACCTGGGCCGACATCGACGCCCTGATGCTCCCCGTGACGCCGAACCACCCGACGCGTGCCGAGGTGGCCGCCGACCCGGTGGGCGTGAACCGGCGACTGGGCACGTACACGAACTTCGTGAACCTGCTCGACCTGTGCGCCGTCGCCGTGCCGGCCGACCCGCGCGCCGACGGCCTGCCGTACGGGGTGCAGTTCGTGGCGCCCGCGTTCGCCGACGACCCGCTGCTCGACCTGGCCGGCGCCTGGTGCGGCGAGGCCACGCCGGTGCCGCCCGTCCCGGGTGGGTCGTCGCTGCTCGCCGTCGCCGGCGCGCACATGTCCGGCCTGGCGCTGAACCCGCAGCTCACCGCAGCCGGCGGGGTGCTGCGCTACCGGGCCCGGACCGCGCCGGCGTACCGGCTGTTCCGGCTCAACGTGCCCGGGGTCGCCCGGCCCGGCCTCGTGCGTACGGGCGACGGCCCGGCCGGCGGCGTGGCCGTCGAGGTGTGGCAACTGCCCCACCAGGGCGTCGGCGCGTTGCTGGACCTCATCCCGGCGCCCCTCGGCCTGGGCCGCGTCGAACTGGACGACGGCACGCTGGTCACCGGGTTCCTCGCGGAGGAGTACGCCACCCGCGACGCGACCGATGTCACCCACCACGGCTCCTGGCGCGCTGCCCTCGCGGCCGTCGCGTAGTTGGCCGGACCAGGCCGTTACACCAGGTCGGCCGGGTCGATCGTGACGGCGACCGGCTCGGTCAGCGTCAGCACGCCACCGGCCGCGTGCTGGGTGTAGTGATCGCCGTCGAGGCGGAACAACCGCAGCCCGATCGCGTCGCCGTCCGGCTCCACCAGCAGGTACCACTCGATGCCCGCGTCGGCGTAGTGGTGCATCTTCAGAAGGCGGCCGTTGAACGCGTTGCTCGGCGACACGATCTCCGCGATGAGGCGCACGGCCGAGCCGTCCACGACCGGCTCGCGTGGATCGATCCGATCGACGACGACCAGATCGGGAATCGGGATTCGCCCGGCCCGCAGCCGCACGTTCACCGCTTCGTAGACCTCCAGTTCGCCAGCCTCATTCAGCACGTTGGCGAGGCGGCGCGAGATGTGTTGGTGCTGTGGCGTCGGCGCCGGCGTCACGATCAGTCCCCCGTCGAAGAGTTCCACCCGGTCAGTGGTCTCGCCCAAGGCGAGGTAGTCCTCCTCGGTCCACGGGATCCCCCGGTAGCCCAGCGTCTCGGCCGTCATGGTGCACCACCTCCGGGTCCTAGCCTGCCATCAAGGCACGCGCGGCGTCCGGGCATGGGAGTGGGCCGGACCGTGCCGTCCGGCCCACTCTGTGAACCCCGGCGCCGGACGGGAGGTGATGCCGCCGCCGAGCCTGTCACCCGATCAAGCGCCGATAGCCGCCAGGAGGGCCGAGGACGGGGCGATGGCCCCGAACACGCCGCCCTGCATGAGGATCATGTTCAGCGCCGCCTGGTAGTTGCCGACGTCGGTGGCGCCCGTGCAGTCCGTCAGCAGCAGGCACTCGAAGCCGCGGTCGTTGGCCTCGCGCATGGTCGTGTGCACGCACACGTCCGTCGTGATGCCGGTCAGCACGATGTGGGTGATGCCGCGGTTGCGCAGCAGCAGGTCCAGGTCGGTGCCGTAGAAGGAGCCCTTGCCCGGCTTGTCGATGATCATCTCGCCGGGCTCCGGGTAGACCTCCGGCACGATGTCCCAGCCGGGCTCGCCGCGCACGAGGATGCGCCCGCACGGGCCGGCGTCGCCGATGCCGGCGCCGATCTGCTTGCTGCGCCACAGCTTGTTGGGCGGGCAGTCGGCCAGATCCGGCCGGTGGCCCTCGCGGGTATGGAAGATGTGGAACCCGGCCGAGCGCATCGCGGCGAGCACCTTCTGTGTGGGCCCGAGGCCCGCCCGGGTCAGGTTCAGGTCGTAGCCCATCGTGTCGACGTAGCCGCCCGGCCCGCAGAAGTCGGTCTGCCAGTCGATGTTGATGAGCACGGTACGCGCGGGGTCGATGCTGCCGTCGTACGGCCAGTGGTACGGCTTCGCCTCGACCTGGGGGAACGTCGTCGTCACGCGGTCACCTCCGGTAACGGGGGGTGGGCCGGGCGGCCAGCCGCCCGGCCCATCGAAGGGTCAGGAGGACGGGATCTTGCCGACCACGCCCTCGACGAAGTACGTGATCGACTCGATGGTCTTGTAGTCGGGGATCGTCCCGGCCGGCACCTGGACCTTGCCGTCCTGGTCGACGACGGGCCCGGCGAACGGCGAGCTGTCCTTCGCGATCTTCGCGGCCGCCTCCTCGACGAGCTTCTTGGTCTCCTCGGAAACCGCGGGGCCGTACGGGGACTGGACGAACGGGTTGTCGCCGGTCTTGAGGCCGACGCGGAAGTTGGCGTTGTACTCGCTGCCGGTGAAGCCGCCGTCGAGGGTCTTCTGCACGATCTTCGTGTAGAGCGGGCCCCACTTCCACTCCGACCCGGTCAGCCAGCCCTTCGGGGCGATCGACTGCGCGTTGGCGTGGTAGCCGACCGTGTACTTGCCGGCCGCCTCGGTGGCCTTGATGACCGTGGCGGTGCAGTCCTGGTGCTGGCTGACCACATCCACACCCTGAGCGAGCAGGCTGTCGACGGCCGCCTTCTGCTTGCCGGGGTCACACCAGCTCGACGTGTTGACCGTGTATGTCTTCGCGTCCGGGTTCACCGACTTGGCCCCGAGCTGGAAGGCGTTGATGTTGTCGAGCGTCTGCGAGATCGGGAACGCGTACACGTACCCGAGCTTGTTGCTCTTGGTGGTCTTGCCGGCGACGATGCCGGCCAGGTAGACGGGCTCGTACACCGTGCCGAAGTAGGTGCCGAAGTTCGGCGGCAGCGCCCCGTCGACCAGGTTGCCCTGCTGGACGACGACGACGTCGGGGTGGGCCGCGGCGACCTTCAGCGCCGGGTCCTTGTGACCGTACGAGGTGGCAAAGATGATCTTCGCCCCCTGGCTGATCATGCCCTCCATGATGCGTGTCGCGTTGTCGTCCTCGGGCACGTTCTCGGCTGTGAGGACCTTCAGGTCGGGGAAGGCCTTCGCGACCTCCTGGCTGCCCTCGTAGGCGGCCTGGTTGTAGCCGTAGTCGTCCTTCGGGCCGACGAAGATGAAGCCGATCGCCTTGCCGCCGGTGCCCGGCTTGCCGGCGGCCCCGCCGCCGCCCGCCGCGTTCTCCGAGGTGTTGGTGGCGCAGGCGCTCGCCACCGGCAGCGCGAGCGCCAGGAGCAGCGCCAGCGCCGCGGTCCGGCGCGTTCGCCACCGGGAGCCGTATGCAGCACGCATCGCAGTAACCTTTCAGGTGCGTCCAGGGACACGAGATGTCGAATTCGGGTGGTGCCTGGTGCGTGTATCGGTGCTCCGCGCACCGGCTCCGGGCGGTTGCCGCCGCCCGGAGCGCCCGCGCCTCAGCGCGCGGGAGTCATGTCGAACACCTGCGACAGCCCGTCGGGCGCCGCGTTGGCGCGCCGCCGGCCGAGCACGACCAGGGCCAGCAGCGTGACGACGTAGGGCAGGGCGTCGAGGACGAACTGGTTGAGCCCGATGCCGCGGGCCTGCAACGCGGGCGACAGTGCCAGCGCCGCGCCGAACAGGTACGCGCCGCTCACCGCGCGCAGCGGGTGCCAGGCCGCGAAGATGACCAGGGCCACCGCGATGAAGCCGCGGCCCGCGGTCATGTTCTCGAACCAGGCGTTCGCGTACGCCGTGGACAGCTGCGCGCCGCCGACGCCGGCGAGCAGCCCGCCACCGACGACGGCCAGGTACCGCACGAGCACCGGCGAGTGCCCGTACGCGCGCAGCACCTCGGGCTTCTCCCCCGCCCCGCGCACGGTCAGCCCGACGCGGCTGCGGTAGAGCAGCCACCACATCGCCGGCGCCACCAGGTACGACAGGTAGGTCAGCGGGTCGTGGTCGAACAGCACGTCGCCGACGAACGGGATGCTCGACAGCCCGGGCACCGCCCACGGCCGGAACGCGTCGATCTCGCGCCCCACGTACGCGGCACCGAACAGCGACGTCAGCCCCAGCCCGAGGAACAGCACCACGAAGCCGGTCGCCAGCTGGTTGGCGCCGCGCCACAGCACGACGACCGCGTGGACGAGGGCGAGCAGCCCGCCGGCGACCGCGCCGGCCACGACGCCGACCCACGGGCTGCCGGTCGAGGCGGTCACGGCGTAGGCCGCGAGCGCCCCGGTGAGCATGCTGCCCTCCGTACCGAGGTAGATGACGCCGGCCCGCTCGGCGAGCGTCTCACCCAGGGCCGCGTACAGGATGGACGTTCCGCCCCGGACCCCGCCGGCGGCGACCTCGGTGATCAGGTTCATGCCCCCACCTCCGCTGCGCTGCGGCGGCGGCATGAACCAACACTGCGCCGATGATTGACTCGCTGACGCTCGGTCATGGCTTCGCCTTCCGGGACTTCAGGTTGGAGCCGAGGACGACCAGCAGGACGACGGCCATGAGCACGTTGACCGAGGCGGCCGGCAGGCCCGAGTTGATCTGCAGGCTGTCGCCGGCCATCGCGATCGCCGCGAGCAGCACGGCCGCCGCGGCCACCCGCAGCGGGCGGTGCCCGGCGAGCCAGCTGACCAGGAAGCCGATGTAGCCGAAGTTGAGCGTCATGTGCGGCCGCAGCTTGAACTCCGTGCCGGCCAGGTGCACCATGCCGGCGAGGCCGGCCAGCGCGCCGCCGACGAGCATCGCGGAGAACAGCAGCAGGCCCACCCGCATGCCGGCCTGCCGGGCGGCCTCCGGGTTGCCGCCGACCACCCGCAGGCGGAAGCCCCACTCGGTCTTCCGCAGCGCCCACCAGACCGCGACCACCGCGACGACCGCGATGACGAGGCCCGCGTTGAGCTTGTGACCGGGCAGGAACAGCGGCAGCCGGGCCGCCTCCTCCAGCGGCCGGGAGGACGGCTGACCGAAGCCGGACGCGTCCTTCCACGGGTCGTAGATGAGACCGAGCATCAGGTCCAGCGCGACGAAGTTGAGCAGCAGCGTGCTGATTGCCTCGTTGACCTTGACGGTCAGCCGCAGGCCGGCGGCGAGTCCCGCCCACAGCGCCCCGCCGATCGCGCCGGCCAGGAGCATGAGCACGAGGACGACCGTGCCGGGCAGCCGCTGGTCCGTGACCAGGCCGACCCCGGCGGCGCAGACCGCGCCGATGATGATCTGGCCCTCGCCGCCGACGTTGAGCAGCCCGGCCCGGGCCGGCACGGCGACCGCCAGGCCGGCCAGCACCAGCACGACCGCGCGGATGATGACCGTCTCCGCCTGGGCGGGCGTCGTCAGCGAGGCGAGCATGTCGGCGTACATGGTGAAGGGGTTGATGCCCTTCACCGCGACGAAGGCGCCGAAGATGACCGGCGCGCCGGCGATGGCGACCACCCACCCCAGCCACGGCACGGCCGCCAGGCGGGCGCCCAGCGCCGGCCTGTCCCGAGCGGGCGGTTCGGGGGCCGTCGCCGGTACGGCCGGTTCGAGCACGCTCGTGTCGCTCATGCGGTCACCTCGCCGCCGCCGAGCATGAGCTGGCCGATGGCGTAGCGGTCCGTCTCGCCGGGCACGACGACGCCGGCGAGGTGGCCGTTGTGCAGGACCGCGATCCGGTCGCTGATGGACAGCAGCTCGTCGAGGTCCTCGGAGACGACCAGCACGGCCGCTCCGGCGTCGCGCTGCTCCAGCAGGAGTTCCTGGGTGCGCCGCGTGGTGGCGATGTCGAGACCACGGCTCGGGTACGCCGCGACGACCACGGTGGCGGGGGCGCCCAACGCCCGGGTCAGCACGACGCGCTGGATGTTGCCGCCGGACAGCTCCGCCATCACCCGGTGCCCGGGCGCCATCCGCAGCTGCGCCTTCTCGGCCTTCGCCGTGACGTCGGCGTTGACCTTCCTCCAGTCGATGCCCAGGCCCTTGCGGAAGCGTCCGAGGTCGGCCAGGGCCATGTGCTCCACGATGGACAGGCCCGGCACGACCGCGTCGGTGATCGGGTCCTCGGGCACGCCGACCGCGCCGCCGGCGAGCGCCTGGCGCGGGTCGCCGCCCTTGAGCGCCGTCTCCTTGAGCGTCACCGTACCGTCGGTGACCTTGCGCTGGCCGAGGATCACCTCGCACAGCTCGCGCTGGCCGCTGCCGGCCACGCCGGCCACGCCCACCAGCTCTCCGGGCAGGATCTCCAGGCTCACGTCGCGCAGGGCCGGCTGGCCCCGGTCACCCGTGACGCTGACCCCGTCGAGGACCACGGCCGGCGGGGTGTCGGCCCCGGGACGCTCGCGGTGGCCGGCCAGCGGCGGTACCGAGCGGCCCACCATCGCCTCGACCAGTTCGGCGTCGGTGAGTTCCTTCGGGTCGGTGTTGCGCAGCACCGTACGCCCGCCGCGCAGCACGGTGACGCGGTCGGCGATCGCCCGGGCCTCGCCGAGCTTGTGCGTGATGATGACGATCGACAGGCCGGCGGTGCGCAGCGCGCTGACGGCCGCGAAGAGCGCGTCGACCTCCTGCGGTGCGAGGACGCTCGTCGGCTCGTCGAGGATGAGCAGCCGGGCACCGGCCATGAGCACCTTGAGGATCTCGACGCGCTGCCGCTCGCCGATCGACAGGTGGCGCACGACCGCGTCCGGGTGTACGGGCAGCCCGTACCGGTCGGCGGCCTCGGCGACCTGCGCGGACAGCGCCTTGCGGTTGAACCGCAGCCCACCGCCCGGCATGGCGAGCGCGATGTTCTCCGTCACGGTGAACGCCGGCACCAGCCGCATGTCCTGGAAGACCATGCCGATGCCGGCCGAGCGCGCGGTCGCCGGGGAATCGATGGTGACGGGCGCGCCGTCGACGTGCAGCTCACCCTCGTTCGGCTGGTACACGCCGTAGATCAACTTCATCAGCGTGGACTTGCCGGCACCGTTCTCGCCGAGCACCGCGTGGACCTCGCCGGCGGCGACGTCGAAGTCCACCTCGTCGTTCGCGACGACCTCACCGAAGCGGCAGGTCAGTCCCCGTACGGACAGCAGCGGCGGGACGATCGCCGTGGGTGCTTCGACGGTCGCGGTCATGTGGTGATGCCAAAGTCGCTGGCCATCATCTTGGCGAGCGCCCTCGTTGCGCGCTCCTCCACGACGGCGATGGACTCGCCCAGATGCATCGTGAACCTCCTATGCGCGGTGTCGAGGTCGCCCGTACCGACCGCCTCGACGATGCCGAGATGCTGGGTGATGGTGCGGTCGATGCGTTCCTCGGTGAGGAAGTCGTGCATGCGGACGATGCGGATGCGTTCGTTGACCACGCCGAGCAGCTCGGCCAACGCGGCGTTGCCGGACGCCTCGGCCAGGCGCACGTGGAAGCTCTCGTCCAGCAGGACGAAGCCAGGGTCCGGATCGGGGGTGTCGAGGCGCAGGGCGCGCCAGTCCTCCCGCAGCGACTCGATCATGTCGCGGTCGTGCCGGGTGCCCAGCTCCTCGGGGCGCAGCATGGCCGACATCTCCAGTGAGCGGCGCACCTCGTACAGCTGGCGGATCTCGACCAGGTTTGGCGCCGCCGGGGAGTAGCCGCCGTCGGGCAGGCGGTCGACAAGGCGCTCCGCGTGCAGCCGGGCCAGCGCCTGGCGCACCGGGGTGCGCGAGACGCCGAGCAGGGCCGCGAGGCGTTCCTCGCCGAGGCGGATGCGCAACGGGAACTCGCCCACCAGCAGCCGGCGCTTCAGTTCGGTGTACGCCCGCTCGCCGGCCTGGCCCCGCTCCGCTGTATACAGCGTTGGATCCATACGCAGAAGCTAGGGATCGTCCACGTCGCCCAGATATCGCGATGGTTAGAACTGTGTGGCGCGAGCGGGCTTATACGACATAAGGACGTCCCCCTCCGGCCCCGTCGCGGGCCCGGAGGGGGACGTCCGTCCTCTTCGGACTACACAGTGATCTTGCCGGCGCCGGCGCCGGCCTGGACGATGGACTTCACCGAGCTGGCCGC
>NZ_BAAALS010000014.1:0-171246 GCF_039528415.1 Luedemannella helvata | reverse complement strand
CATGAACACATCCTCTCAGTCGAGAGAACCCGTCCAAGATCCTTGATACACCTCAGCCTCCCCCCGCCCCCCACTGCGCAGTACCGGTGGGCATAGCAGCCCCGTCTGCATTCAAGTTCAAGATTCGACACCCCACATCGGTCCCAGAGGGCATACGAGTGTCTGATTAGGACACAATGCCGACGGCGTGCGAGAGGGGCAAGCTCCTCTACGGCTCGTCGTCGTAGTCATCATCACGACGGAGCCCGCGCTTGATCTCGACGTGCCTGCGAGCGAAACTGCGCACGTCCGGCTCGCTGGCCAGCATGTGAGCGGCGCAGTGGTGATTGCCCGTCTCGTGCGCCGCACTCACCAGGCGCGATGCCAGTTCGCCTCGGCTGGCTAGCGCAGCCCTAGTTTGCTCCTTGGCGCGTGCAAGAGCCGCCTTTAGCGCCGCTTCGGACCGCCGGACTGTGGCTAGCTCGTCTCGCAGCATCACCTCGTGCTCCTGCAAGCGAGAGAGTTGCTTTTCAGGAAGATTTCCCTGATGCGCACGGCACTGATCGCACAGAACGGGGACCGCGCCCGTGCTGTCCGATGCGATGTGCCACAAGCTACAACAATTGCAGTTGATGCGGATCTTGCCCCATGGCAGCCGCTCGTGCACAGCATCCTCATCGGGATTGGCATCAGGAATCTCGTTTCGCCAGCCCCAAAAACTCCCCGGAGGTCGCGGCGGCAGTGCCATCCCTCTGAGCCCTCCATTCAGCCCCGCGCGAAACACGCACAGCACAAAGACGGCTTTCCAGAGTAGCGCGCCGCCAAACGGGCGGCTATGGACCCACGCGACTCTCTAGATCAACGCCGGCAACCACCAGTCGCTCATACGCCTGCTGCCAGTCCGCGCACCGCTTGACCCCACACACCGGGCACACCCGCGACACCGGATCAATGCTGTGCGCGGCTAACACCCGCCGGTAGTACACGATCAGATCGTCAGACAACGGCGTAGGCACCTCGGCCGACGACCCGTTCACGCCCTACCGGTGGCGTGCGCGCGTCCTATCATGATCAGAACCCGGTGACAGCCGGGCTGCCGGCCTGGAGGCCGACCCACACCGGCTCGTTGCGCCAGTCGTCGAACATGATGCTGTCCCTGGGCATCTTGCCGCTCTTGAGGTGGGCCCGAACGTCACGGACATAGATCGCGTCGGTCTGTCCACTCTGGTCCGTAGTCGTCATCGGATTGATCAGACACTTCGCAAACTTGGCCATCGTGCCGCTTTCGGCCCACATAGCATCCAGCGCCCGTGTCGCGAGGTGGAGCAGCGCCAAGCCTGTCCACGGGTCGAAGTTGAGCGGCGAGTTGGCGTGAGCCGCGCCGTGTCCGGTGAAGTTCCGAAGAGCCACATACTCCTTCGTCGTCAGGACGCTCAGCGGCGTTGACTCCCGGCTGTTGAGGTCGAGCGCGTAGTCGAGCCCAGCTCTCAGCCGCGCGCCGGCCTGGCCGTGCCCGTCGCGATATCCGCCGACAGCGCGGCCGATCAGTTCCATTGCGGCTAGGACCTCGAATATCGCGCCGAGGTGGAGCTGACTGGCTCGCGCGAGGCCCGCCGTGGCGATCATCTCGCGCGCGAGCCCGATGGTGTAGTACGCCTTCGCCTCGAAGGCGCTGATTCCGTGCGCGCTGCCGATCGGGGTCCACTTAGGATCGTCGGTCGGGTCCAACGCCTGGACGTGCTGGCGAACGTAGTCAGTTCCGGTCACGGCTACCAGTTATACCGCGCGCGCGGCGCCCACCATCGACCAATTTCGGGAACAATCACATGCAGGACGTGGAGGCGTCGATCATTCAAGCGGAACCCCAGCCTTTCGCATGAGGTCCTTCGCGTACGCGGTCAGAAACAAGCCCAGCGAGCTATCAGCGACAGCACCGACCTTGCTCAGCACGCGCTTCAGCACCGACTTCACGACGCCCGCGTCGGGCTCCGCGCTCTCCAACTCGCCTTCGACGACATCGAGTTGACCGAGCAGGCGCGCCGAGTCAGCTTCATCCAACCCAAGCACCGGAAGCGCCTGCTTGATCGCTTTGATGAGCGACACCAGCTCATCACCCGCCACGCCCGTGCTCGTCGTCGCGGTCTGCGTGATCTCCCGGCTGTTCCACGCGACGTTGCTACCCGTCACGGGACCATGGAAGTTCACTGTGTTGTTTGCCGCTCCATGTTCAACATTGCGGACGTAGTCGGCCACCGACCCTCCAAACTGCTCCACACAGTCGACGCCTCGGTCGGTCAGGTGCAGACGCACGAGCGTGTTCAGTTGGCCTGTCCGTATCCCAGTGATCAAACGCTTGCGCGTGAGGTAGGGCAGTGCGGCGTCGATGTCGGCCGAGCCAAGCGCATCTCCTTCAAATTGAGCGTGCGGGCTGCTCAAAAGGCCGTCCACTGTCATCGCTCGATAGCCGGGCTGTGCGTATAGGAACTCCAGCACGGCCTTCCGTGCGGCAGCGTTGCGCAACGCCGGATTCTCGCGGCGCTTACGGATCTTCTCCACCTCCACGCGGCCAAGGTCCGTGATGGACACCCCGGACGTAGCGAGCCCGCCGAACGTCTCCATCAGTTCGACCAAGCCAAGTGAGTCCAGCGTCTTAAGGGCGCCCCGCCACAATTCCTCATCTGACGGGTCATAGTCGCTGCCGAGCACGTCACCTACATCGGGAATATCGCCGGGGTTCTCCGGTCTGTGGTCGTACAGCCGGTCCAGGATCAGCACCTGGCGGAGTTCCGCCTCGGTCACGTCCCACCTCCTATGACCGACCACGGTAGCGCAGCGTTACGACAAACTCGGCGCAGCTTGCTCGCTCGGTGCAACGCGGAGAGTCAGAATGTGGCCCCTGCCCCACGCGATGGACGCCAGCTCGTCGGCTGCGAGATCGGCGTCAGCGAAGTACACATTGTCCACGGTGGCCGATGCCAGCCGCTCGACCGGCTTGTGCGGCACGACCCGTACGCCTCATGTCCGCGAGCAACCCGCATCGGCCCCGGCGCGCGACTCCTGCCAGTCGGGCCAACCCTGGATAACGATGCGGATGTTTGCGGCCCGACTCGTCTCTCGGTCGCCCGACCGCGCGACCCGGCCGGCCATGATCCCATGGAATAGAGTCCCACTGGCAAGTTGTTGACGCGTCAGATACTTTTGATGGGTCACCACCCAGGAGGAAGCCATGCCAGCCGTCACCGCCGACACCTTGACGCTGCCGCGTACCCCGACGACCGACCCGGCCGTCGACCGGGACCGGCCCGTGGTCAGCGTCACTACCGCCCCCACCGGCTTCGAGGGCGAGGGCTTCCCGGTCCGCCGGGCGTTCGCGGGCGTCGACCTGCGCCTGCTCGACCCCTTCATCCACATGGACCAGATGGGCGAGGTGGAGTACGCGCCCGGCGAGCCGAAGGGCACCCCGTGGCACCCGCACCGCGGCTTCGAGACCGTCACGTACATGATCGACGGCGAGATGGCGCACTCGGACTCCAACGGTGGCGGTGGGCTGATCACCAACGGCGACACCCAGTGGATGACCGCGGGCAGTGGCCTGCTGCACATCGAGACGCCGCCGGAGGCGCTCGTCGCCAGCGGCGGCCTGTTCCACGGGTTCCAGCTGTGGGTCAACCTGCCGCGCTCGCTGAAGATGACCGCGCCGCGCTACCAGGATATCCGGGCCAGCAAGGTCTCGCTGCTCTCCTCGCCCGACGGCGGCACGCTGCTGCGCGTCATCGCCGGTGAGGTGGCCGGGCACCCCGGGCCGGGCGTGACCCACACGCCGATCTCGCTGGTGCACGCCACGCTGTTCCCCGGCGCGTCGCTGACGCTGCCGTGGCAGCCGGACTACAACGCGCTGGTCTACGTCATGTCCGGCAAGGGCAGCGTCGGCGCCAAGGGCCGGCCGATCCACATGGGACAGCTGGCGGTCTTCGGCGAGGGCGACACCATCACGGTGGCGGCCGACGCCGCGCAGGAGTCGCGCAGCCCGGGCATGGACATCCTCATCCTCGGCGGCAAGCCGATCCGCGAGCCGGTCGCCGCGTACGGGCCGTTCGTCATGAACACCCGCGCGGAGCTGCTGCAGGCGTACGAGGACTTCCAGGCCGGCCGGCTGGGCAGCATCCCGGCCGTGCACGGCGGCGGCCCGCAGGGCGAGATCGTCAACCCCTGACCTCCACGAATACGGCGGGAGCCGGTCGGGCACACCGACCGGTTCCCGCCGGCTACGCGGGAGTCCTCCTGGGTCTGCCGTTGCCGTTGCCGTTCCCGTTGCCATTGCCGTTCGTCGCGCCCGAGCCGCTGTTGCCGGCACCGCTGGTGGCGTTGTCGGCGCCGGAGTTCGCGCTGCTGGGTGGCGCCGGCATGCCGGTGGCGCCGGAACTGGCGGGTGCCTGCACGTCGCCGCTGCTCGTGGGCGGCGGAGCGTCGGGGGGCGGCGGTGTGCCGGACGGTCGCGGCGACGGGGGCACCGCGGCGCCCTGCAACTGGGCCGGGTTCAGCTCGGTGCCCTCTTCCGGCGGACGGAAGCTCATCATGATCAGTCGCAGGTAACTCTGGTCGTTGCGCCAGTCGACCTGACGGGTCACCCACGTGATCGCCGCGGTGCGGTCGCCCTCGAACCGGAAGGCGCGCACGAGACCGTGCAGGCGCTCGCCCGTACTGGATTCGAAGGTGAACTCAAGGTCGGCGGCCGCGTCGCGATAGCTGGCCACGCGCAGGCCTTCCCGCCGGTACCCGGGCAGTTCGGCGCTGAGGCTCGCCTCCCGCGTGCCCAGTGCCTCCAGCAGGTCGCCGGCCGGCCACGCCGTGTCCACGCCGACGACCCGGGCGCCGGAACGCTCCCGGAAGCACACGGTCGCGTCGCGCACCGCGTACGCCGAGCCGATCGGCGCGGCGATGCGCAGCCCGTTCGGCTCGCGGTGCCAGACCCAGCCGGGCGGCATCGCGTAGGTCTCCGCGACGGGCTCGGCGCCCTGCGCCGCCGCCGGCGGCCGGGTCGTGCGCGGCGCGGCGAACACCAGCCCGCACGGCCCGTTGTCCCAGACGGCCGGCGGGATGGGCGCCGCGGTGCTCGCCCCCGCCGGTCCGCCGCCGGGCCGGTCGCGGGTCTGCCAGGCCAGGGCGAGTACGGGCACCAGCAGCAGCGCGGCCGACAGGCTGGCCACCGCCGGCAACCGCCCCCGGCCGGAGCGCGGGTCCGGTGTGGCCCGCGACGGTTCGCTCTCCGGCGCGGACGTGGCGGCGCGCGGCGGCCGGACAGCGTCGAGGCCCTCCGGGTCAGAGGGCCGCACAGCGTCGAGGCCCTCCGGGTCGGAGGCGACGCCTTCCGGTCGCGCGACCCCCGCGCGGGCGCGCTGGAGCAGCGGCAGCCGGCGGCGCTTCGAGGAGCCGCCCGTGACGATGGCGCGCAGGCGGCGCTCGGCGTCGGCCGCGTCCATCCGGGCCCTGGGGTCGCGGCGCAGCAGGCCGGAGATGACCGGGCGCAGCGGGCCCGCGTTCGGGGCCGGGTCGGGCGGGTCGACCGCCAGCGCGGTCAGCGTCGCCATGGTCGTCGGTCGGGCGTACGGGGACCGGCCCTCGACCGCGGCGTGCAGCGTGGCGCCGAGCGACCACAGGTCCGTGCGCGCGTCGGAGGTCCCGTCGCGGGCGCGCTCGGGCGCGCAGTACAGCGCGGTGCCGACCACCAGGCCGG
This sequence comes from Luedemannella helvata, assembly GCF_039528415.1. Lineage (NCBI taxonomy): Bacteria > Bacillati > Actinomycetota > Actinomycetes > Micromonosporales > Micromonosporaceae > Luedemannella > Luedemannella helvata. The sequence goes on along the minus strand of NZ_BAAALS010000014.1, from coordinate 165,533 downwards.
GTACGGTCAGCGCGCCCTCCGCGGACTCCAGGCGGGCGAGGCCGAAATCGGTGAGCACGACCCGCCCGTCCTCGGCGAGCAGCACGTTGCCGGGCTTCACGTCGCGGTGCAGCACCCCGGCGGCGTGCGCGGCCGTGAGGGCGCCGAGCATGGCGAGCCCGATCTCGGCGGCGCGGCGGGGATCGACCGGGCCCTCCGTGCGCAGCACGTCGTAGAGCGACCGGGACGGCACGTACTCCATGACGATCCACGGCCATGGCTCGGTGGGTACGACGTCGTAGATCTTCACGACGTTCGGATGGTTGAGGCGGGCCGCCGCGCGCGCCTCCCGCAACGTGCGGCGGCGCAGTTCGAGGGTCTCCTCGTCGGTCAGCCCGGGCGGTGGCACGACCTCCTTGACCGCGACGTCGCGGTGCAGCACCTCGTCGTGCGCGAGCCAGACCACGCCCATGCCGCCGCTGCCGAGCTGCCGCACGAGGCGGTAGCGTCCGGCGACCATACGCGGCGCGTCTGACATGTCCCCTACTGTGCCCCACTCTCCGCGCGATGTCTCCCGCAAGCCCGGCATCCTATTCATCATCGTTGATCCGGCGCAACGCGCACCGGATCGCGAAGTCGATCAGCGGGCGGGGGTCGCGAGACGCAGCGCGAGGGCCGGGCAGCGGCGGACCGCGCGCCGGGCGGAGCCCTCCAGCCACTCGGGGACGGCTGAGTCGGCGAACGCCGGGAAGCCGTTGCCGTCCAGGTGGATCAGCTCCGGCGCGACGGTCGCGCACAGGCCGTGGCCGTCACACCGGGCCCAGTCCACGGCGAGCTTGCGGCCGGCGAGGGCGCGGGGCACGGGCAGCACGCCGCGCACCAGGTTGCCGCACCCGCCACGGTGCAGGTGCGCCGCGACGTCGTCCGGGAAGGCGTCCAGTGTGGACAGGACGAACCTGGCCGTACCGTCGGGGTGGGCGCACGCGCCGCGGCCGTTGACCGCGGCGGCAACCCGGCGCACCGCGGCCATCGCGGCCTCGCCGCCCGTACCGTTGGCGAGCATGGCCAGGGCGTCGGCCAGGTCGGGCAGGCCGGTGCGGCAGGGACCGCACTGGCCCGCCGACTGGCCGGCGAGATACTGCGCGACCTGGGCCGCCTCGCCCAGCGGGCAGGAGCCCTCGCCCAGCGGCAGCACGATGCCGGCGCCCAGCGCGCCGCCGACCGCCTTCATGCCGGCCCGGGAGATCTCGGCGCGCAGGACGGCGTCCCGGCTGATCCACGCGCCGTGGTAGCCGCCGACGAGCACGCCGGGGCCGATCGTCGCGCCGCATAGCCGCAGCACGTCCATGAGCCGTACGCCCGTGGGGGTTTCGATGACGGCCGGGAACGCGGCCGCGCCGCCGACGGTGAGCAGGACCGTACCCGGCTCCTGCGAGGTGCCGACCGACGTGTAGCCCGCCGGACCGAGGCGCGCGGCGACGGCCAACTGGGCGAACGTCTCCGCGTTGGACAGCAGCGTCGGGCGGGAGTCCACGCCGCTCTCGGCGGCGAGCACCTTGCGACCCGGCGGGATCGGCGAGCGGCCGTTGACGCCGTTGACGAGGGCGCCGCTCTCCCCCGAGATGAACCGCTCCGGCTGGACGACCACCCGGGTGGGGATCGCCATGCGCCGCTCGCCGAGCGCCTGGCTCAGATAGTCGGCGCTGGCCTCGCCGTCGGCGACGCCGACCGTGATCGAGCGGGCGCCCAGGGCGTGCGCGGCGAGCAACGCGCCGTCGAGGATGAGGTGCGGCGCGCGGCTGAGCAGCATCCGGTCCTTCCAGCTGCCCGGCTCCCCCTCGGTGGCGTTGACGACCACGTGGCACTCGGTGCGCCGCCGGGCGGCCTGCTGCGCGACCGCGCGCAGCTTGGTGGCGAACGGGAAGCCCGCGCCGCCCCGGCCGGTCAGCTTGATGTCGGTGGCCAGCACCAGAAGGTCGTCGAGGCTCAGCGGCGGCAGCGGGCCGTGGACGGTGCGGTGCGTGTCGAAGTCCAGGCGCGGCAGCCGGTTGAGGCCGGCCGTCAGGCGCGCCGGCCCGACATTGCGTACGGGCGGGACGCTCATGACGCCGTCCCCATCAGTCCTTGCCCTTCATGTACGCCCAGAACGCCTCGTCGGAGATGCCCGACTCGTGACCCCGGCCGCGCCGGCGGCGCGACACCCGGCCGGCGCCGGCCGGGATGTTGGTCGCGGCCTGCGGCGCGCGGGGAGCTTGCCGGGGAACCACCGGCGCGGCGGGCGGTGGCTCGGGCACGCTCCGGGACGCGGGGGCCGATACGGGCCGGTTCGCCGGTGGCACCTGGGACCACTCGCCGGTCCGCGCCGCGCGGGCGAGGTCCGCACGGGCCGCCTGCGCGCCGCTCATCAACCCGGCGCCGCTGCGGGGCGCGGCGGCGCTGATGGGGGCGATGCGACTGACGGACCGCAGCCCGGTGCCGCTGGTCGGCCCGCCCGCGAACGCGGGCCCGCTCACCGGCGCGGCCGGCACCACGAACCCCGCACCGCTCCTCGGCGCGGCCTGCGCCGCGAACCCGGCGCCGCTACGGGGTGCCGCCTGCGGCGCGAACCCGGCCCCACTTCTCGGCGCCGCCTGCGCCGCGAACCCGGCGCCGCTTCTCGGCGCGGCCTGCGCCGGGCCCGCGCCGGCGCGGACGGTCGGGAAGGACCCCGAGGCCGCGTGCGCGCCACCGGACCGGGCGGGCGTCGTGGGCACGCCCACCATCCGCACGCCGCCCGTCGACGTGAGCGACCGGCCGCGCCGGCGGTGCCGCTCGACGAGGCGTACGACGACGACCGCCGCGCACGCAGCGCCGCACACGATGTAACTCACCGTGACCCAGGTGGCCGGGTGCCGGCCGGCCGTGAGCCCGTGCCAGGCCGAGACGAACCAGCACGCGTACGCCATCGAGTGCAGGATCCGCCACCGCACCGGGCGGCCCGTGCCCGCGAACCAGCCGCGCGCCACGCCGGTCACCACGACAAACAGCAGCAGGTACGCCGCGACGCTGCCGAGGGCGACCGCGACGACGTGCCCGGACTGCCACGTCAGGGCGTGCGTGGGGGCGACCACCTGCCCGACCGCGACCTCGTCGGAGGTGACCTTGATGATGATGTGCAGGGCCAGGGCGCCGACCGCCGCCGTGGACGCGGCCCGGTGTACGGCCTGCATCCGCAGTCGTTGCACGGGGGTGAGCGGGCCGCGCAGGGCGGCCACCAGGCCCGCCACCACCGCCCCGGTCAGCGCCAGCAGGGCCAGAACCCCGGCGTACCGGTCGGCCAGCACGTTGGCGTCGTGGGCCAGCGGTCCCGTCAGGCCGCGCGGCGCGATGATGAGGATGCCCATCACCACGCAACATGCCCCGAAACTGGCCGCGATCACCCGTCCCGCGCTTCTCCCGGCCACCACGTCTCCCTCGCCCGTCCGGCTGCATCGACGTCAGTCGTACGATAGCGACCGGTCCGCCGGACGGCTACCGCTACGGAGCGTGAACCTGACGCGAAACGGCGACGTAACCGCGTGAGGTGAGCATGGACCGGTGACAGCCGAGTGGGTGGACGTGATCGCCGGCGCCGAGGTGACGACCGCGCCCCGCGGCGTCGTCGTCGACGGCCACCATCTGGTGGTCGTCCGGCTCACCGAGGACGGTCCGCCGGTGGCCTTCGGCGGCCGGTGCCCGCACCGGCTGGTACCGCTCGCCGCCGGCGACGTCGTCGGCGGCCGGCTGCGCTGCGCCTACCACGGGTGGGAGTTCGGCGCGGACGGGTCCTGCCTGGAAATTCCATCCCTCGGGCCGGCGGCGACGGCGCCGCCACGCGCCGCGCTGGCCGCCGCGCGGTGCCGCGAGGAGGCCGGGCGGGTCCGCGTCCTCGCGGCGGACCTGGCCGCCCTGCCCGCGCAACCGGCGGCCGCGGCCCCCGACGGGGGTGGGCCGGGCGTGCTCACCAACGAGGACCCGGCGCTGGCCCGGGCCTGGCATCCGGTCGCGTTCGCCACCGAACTGGGATCCGCCGCCGAACCCAGCCGGGTGACCCTGCTCGGTCGGGAGTGGACCGTCTGGCGCGACGTCGCCGAGCTGCGCGCCGACCCCGTCCCGTACGGGCTGACGGTGCGCTGGGGACTGGTCTGGCTGGCGCCCGCCGAGCCGCTCGTGCCGCTGTTCACCGAGCCCGACGTGGAGGACGCCGCGTTCGTGGGCGCGTGGCTGCGCCCGGCCGCGACGCCGGCCCCGGCCGGGTTCGTCGCCGACAACTTCCTCGACGTGGCGCACTTCCCGTTCGTGCACGCCGGCACCTTCGGTGCCGGCGAGGAGAAGATCGTCGAGCCGTACGAGGTGGTGGCGGAGCCGGACGGATTCCGCAGCACCCAGGTGCAGTGGTTCGACAACCCGGAGGACCCCGGGGTGGCGGCCGGCCTGCGCCCCCTGCGCCAGCGCCGCCGCGCCACGTACGTCTACCGCGCGCCGTTCCAGCTGCTGCTGCGCCTGGAGGAACTCGACGCCGGGGCGGTCAAGACGATCCTGTTCGTCATGCGACCCGAGTCGCTGACCAGCACGGTCGTCTACACGAAGATGCTGCTGCGCGACATCGGCGGCGTCGCCCTGCCGGGCGGGGCGGTCGTGGCGAGCGAGGTGGCCTACGAGGAACGCGTCGTCGGCGAGGACCTCGCGCTGCAGGCTCAGCTGGGGCTCACGGGCCTGCCGCTGGTGCTGCGCGACGAGCTGCACGTGCGCGCCGACCGGCTCGGCGTCGCGCTGCGCCGCGCGCTGGCCGCGTTCGTCGAGTCCGCACAACGGTGACGCGAGCCTGAGCCGCTCAGGCGATCCGCACCCCGCGCGGCAGGGCCGCGACGGGGGCGCGCAGCCGGCGGATGGTCACCAGCACGGAGCCCACGCCCAGCAGCAGGTTCGCCGCCAGCCCGTACGGCCAGACCGCCGGCGCGTCGCGCCGGTCCACGCCCGGGCCGACCCGGGTGGACCGGATCGCGCCGTGCAGGTCCTTGAGCGGGTCCTGGTCGTATGCCACGTCGCCCTGATCGCGGGGGCGCTCGGGCGCCGTCGGGGACGCGTCGATGAGGACCACGAAGGGGTTCGGCGCCAGCACCCACCAGATGTTCTCGCTCGGGGACCGCTCGACGTAGGTGAAGGTGCCGCCGTCGCCCTCGTCGAGCACGACCGTGCGCTCCTGGGTGAACGCCGCGCCCATCAGGCCGTACAGGATGAGGGTGCCGACGCACAGGGCGAACACGGTCGCGTACGCCAGCATGGTCGACGTGACGCCCCGCACGACGAGGGACGACAGGGCCTGCGAGACCGCGCAGACGACGCCCAACAGCACGATCATGACCAGGTACACGACCGGGATGCGCCACGCGCCGACCCCGCCGTAGACGACCGGCCACACCGCGAACGGCAACGTGAGCAGCAACGCCCCGACGCCCACGCCCCAGCCGGCGAGCAGCTTGCCGACCGCGATCTCGGCCGGCCGCAGCCGGGTCACCTGCAGCACGGCGAGCGTGCCGCGCTCCCGGTCGCCGTTGACGCTCTGCGCCGTCAGCGCCGGCGACACGACCATGATGAGGCCGAACACGACGAGGACGAGCACGGTGAACAGCGCCGGGCCGATCGACGGCGGCTCGGTGGCGCCCTCGTAGATGGTGTCGTTGCTGGCCCGTAACGCCAGGTCGGTCAGCAGGGTGAAGACGCCCACAACGACGACCCAGGCGGCCAGCAGCCAACGCCACCGCCCCGTCCGGAGCCTGATCCGCAGCTCCTGCCGCGCGACCAGCAACACGGCCCGACCGCTCATCGGCGCTCCTTGTTCAGGGCCAGGTAGGCCGCCTCCAGCTGGCCGCCGATCGGGCCGAACGCGATCACCGGCACGCCGTCGCCGACGAGCGAGGCGAGCAGTGCGGCGGCGTCCACATCGGACATCGGCGGCAGGTCGCTGCCGGCGGCCGTGATGCCCAGCGGCGCGATGCCCCGCGCGGCCAGCGCGGTGGCCAGGGCCGCGTCGTCGAGTGCGCGTACCCGCCAGCCGCTGACCACGAACCGGGACACCCCGGCGATCTCCTCCTCGGAGACCGTGCGGCCCTCGGCCACGAAGACCACCCGGTCGGCCAGCTCCTCCAGCTCGGCGAGGATGTGGCTGGACACCAGGATCGCCACGCCGCTCGCGGCCAGCTCGCGCAGCAGGTCGCGCAGCTCCGACCGCGAGCGGGGGTCCAGCCCGGCGGCCGGCTCGTCGAGCAGCAGCACCCTCGGCTCGTGCACGAGCGCGCGGGCCAGGCCCAGCCGCTGCTTCTGGCCCCGCGATAGCACGTGCACCGGCTGGTCGGCGTGCTCGGCCAGGTGCACCCGGGCCAGCAGCGCCGCGACCCGGTCGGCCACGAGCGCCGGCTCGATCCGGTACGCCTCGGCGAAGAACGCGAGGTATTCCCGAGGGGTCAGTTGCTCGTAGACGCCGAGCGCGTCCGGCATCCAGCCGGTGCGGGAGCGCACGCCGTCGGGGTCGGCGACCGGGTCGAGCCCGGCCACCCGCACCTGCCCCGCGGTCGGGGTGAGCAGCGTCGCCAGGATGAGCAGCAGGGTGGTCTTGCCGGCGCCGTTGGGCCCGACCAGCGCCGTGATCCGCCCGTACGGGGCCGACAGGTCGATGCCGCGCAGCGCCTCGGCCGTCCCGAACCGGCGGGTGACGCCCCGCACCCAGATCCCCACGTCGCTGTCCGCGGAGGCTTGCACCATGACGTCGCCGTCGGGCTCTTCGGGCACCCGCAGAGCGTACCGGGCATCGTCAAGGCACATCCCGGATCGGGACGGCCACCCCTCGCGTGCTCGCGATGTTGCGCCGCCCGGCGTGCGTGTGCGCCGTGGAGACCTGTTTCTCCATGCGCCGCAACAGCATGCCGGCCTGGTGCGCGCAGGCCCCGACGGCCGCCGGCACGACCGGCAGCACCCAGTCGGCCACGAAGCCGTCCGCGCCCAGGTTCGCGATGAGGATGGCGGCGCACGCCATCCCGACGCCCTCGACGACGGCGCGCCACACCGCGCGCCTCGAGTGCGCGACGGCCGCCCGGCGCGCCGCGCGCCCGTCCACGTCCGGGAAGTCGGCGAGCGCGTGCGCGTCACGCCGGCCCAGGTTCAGTCCCGCCAACAGCGCCGTCGTGGACGTGCCGACCGTGGTGGCGGCCAGCACGCTGCGGGTCACGACGTACGCGACGGCGAACGCGACGCCGCCGCAGCCGAACGCGACGAGCGCCCGACGGTATTCCCTCGTATCGCCGGGGTACCAGTAGTACTTCGTCGTACTCTCCCCGAGTTGCTTGACGATCTGCCCCATGCCCGCCCGCCTTCCCCCTGGCGACGCACAACCGCTCCGATCGTCACACGCCGCGAAGACGCGGGTGGGCCAGTCGGCCAAGCTACCAACGAGTCCTTAAAGCAGCACGGTCGCGAAGGTGCCCGCCTGCCGGAAACCGCACCGGGCGTAGACCTGCCGGGCGGCGAAGTTGTAGTCGTTGACGTAGAGGCTCACGCTCGGCGCGACGCGGCGCAGCGAGTCGGCGATGACGGCCGCCATCCCGGCCGTGGCGAGGCCCTGCCCGCGCAGCTCCGGTGCGACCCACACGCCCTGCACCTGGGCGGTGTGGCGGGTCACGACCGCCAGCTCCGCCTTGAACACCACCCGGCCGTCGATGATGCGCGCGTACGCCCGGCGGCCGCGCACCAGCTCCATGACCCGTTCCCGGTAGTCGCGCTCGCCGTTGCCGAGCAGCGGGGAGACGCCGACCTCCTCGGTGTACATGGCCACCGAGGCCGGGAAGAGCACGTCGATCTCCTCCGGCCGGACGAGGCGTACCCCCGGGTCCGGGGCGACCGAGGCCGGAGCGCTCGTCGCGAGCAGCGGCTGGCACGCGCGGACCTCGCGGGCCGGACCCCACGAGTTCTCCAGCCGCCGCCACAGCTCCAGCACCGCGTCGGCGTCGCCGACGAGCGAGGAGCAGGTGCGCGGCGAGCGGCGGGCCAGGTCGGCGAAGGCGGCCACGGCGGCGGGGTTGGCCCGCACCGGGATCAGGTTGGCGCCGATCCAGCACAGCGACTCGAGCTGGCGGCGGGAGCCGTACCCGTAGATGCGCGCGTCCGCGCGCCACCAACCGATGCCGCCGCTGGCGATGCGTTCGGCGACCTGCGCGGCGGCGTACGGCTCCTCGTCGAGCAGGCGCTCCACCGCCGCGCGATCGGTCTCACCGATGCGGCGCGCCGCCACCGTCAACATAATGATTAGCCTGCCAGAACTGAGGTGTTTTCAGGAGCCGAAGGCGCGCAGCGCCGCTCCACCATACGGCGGCTCGCCCAGGCGACCACCGGCGGGACCGCCGCTCCGGTCGCGACGAACAGGACGGCCAGCAACACCCAGCCCAGCCGGCCCAGGCCGAGCACGACCGTGGTCAGCAGCAGGGGCGCCACGAGGTGCCCGAGTTGGAAACCCATGGCGTACGCGCCCTGGTACTGCCCCTGCGCGTGCTCCGGGGCGAGGCCGAAGGAGATGCCCCAGCCGGCCGCCGACTGGCGCAGCTCCCCCAGCACGTGCACGAGACTGCCGACGGCGAGGAGCGCGATGGCCATGCCTGTCGATACCCCGGCCGAGCCGGCGTAGAACAGGCAGGCGCCACCGATGAGCAGACCGCCGACGCGGGAGGCGCGCGCGGCCGCCGTGAGTTCCTCCGTGCCGCGCGACGCCCGTACCTGCAACAGCACCACCATGGTCGTGTTGATGAGCAGGGTCGCGGCGACCATCCAGGCCGGCGCGGAGGTGTGCGCGACGATCCAGAGGGGCAGGGCGATCTCGATGATGTCGAAATGGATGGACATGACGCCGTCCAGCAGCGTGCAGGCCAGGAACGGGCGGTCGCGCAGCGCCACGAGGCGCGGGGCGCCGGGCTCGTGCGGCACGGGCGGCACGCGCGGCAGCCGTACGCACAGGGCCGCCGCGATCAGGTAGCTCAGGGCGTCGCCCGCGATGAGCGCGAGGTACCAGGCAGGTCTGTCCACCGCGAGACCGACGCCCGCGGCGGCGGCGCCCAGCGACAGGCCCAGGTTCGTCGTGGCGCGCAGGAACGCGCGCGTGCGCACCCGCTGCTCGGCCGGGATGGCGCCGGCGATGAGGGCGCCGCGCGCGCCGCGGGTCCCGGCGTCGGCGACCGCCGACAGCACGGCCACGACGAGGAACGCGGGGAACGACCGGACGGCGAGCAGCGCGCCGGCGCACGCGGCCTGGCCGAGGAGGAACCCGACCTGCATGCCGCGCGGACCGATGCGGTCGGCCAGGTAGCCCATCGGGGCGGCGGCCACGAACGTGACCAGCGCGGCGGCTGTGAGCGCGATGCCGATCTGGCCGAAGGACAACCCGATGACCTTGTGCAGGTACAGCGCGCTGATGGTGCCCCACAACCCGTTGCCGAGGGTGTTGACGAAGGTCGCGAGGGTCAGGGTGCGCGCGACGCCGTGGTCGGGCAGCAGGCGGGCCACGTGGAGGGCGGTTCTCGTACTCATCGTGAACTAACTTAACAGTACGAACGTACTGTTTGGCAACAGGGTTGTCAGCGATACGTTGACGATATATCGTCAACGTATCAACGAACGATCGGAGATAGTCATGAGAGACTTCATCAGGACGCCCCGGACCGAGCACGGCTTCGAACGGGGCTGCGGGCGGGGCCACCGACATCACGGAATGGAGCACGGCATGGAACGCGGCTTCGGCGGCTGGGAGCGCGGCGGCCCGCACGGTCGCGGCGGCGGCCGGGGACGGGGGCGCGGCGGTCGCCGGGTCAACGTCCGGGCGACCGTGCTGGCGCTGCTCACGGAGCGCGCGATGCACGGGTACGAGATGATCCAGGAGCTGGAGTCGCGCACCGGCGGGGTGTGGCGGCCGAGCCCGGGTTCGATCTACCCGACCCTGCAACTCCTGGAGGACGAGGGCCTCATCGTCAGCGAGGAGGCCGAGGGCCGCAAGCGGTTCACCCTCACCGAGGCGGGCCGCGCCGAGGCAGGCCGCGCCGAGGGTCCGGCACCGTGGGAGGCGTTCGGGGCCGACGAGGTGGCGCAGGCGCGCGACTTCCGGGAGGCGACCGCGGGCATCATGCACGCGCTGCGCCAGGTCGGCTTCGCCGGCACGGACGAGCAGCGCGCCCGCGCGCTCGACGTGCTCAACGAGACGCGCCGCAAGCTCTACGCGATCCTCGCGGAGAGCTGATGGTCAGGCGACGGCGGGGGATGGTGAGCCATCCCCCGCCGTCCGTGCGTCTAGTGCACCGTGACGATCGGGCCGGGGACCAGGTCGCGCAGCTCCTCGGGCAGGTCGACACCCATCTGGTCGGCCAGGCGCAGGGCCTCCTCGACCAGGGTCTCGACGATCTGCGACTCCGGCACGGTCTTGATGACCTCGCCCTTGACGAAGATCTGGCCCTTGCCGTTGCCGGACGCCACGCCCAGGTCGGCCTCGCGGGCCTCCCCCGGGCCGTTCACGACACAGCCCATGACGGCGACGCGCAGCGGGGCGGGGAACCCCTCCAGCGCCGAGGTGACCTGCTCGGCGAGCGTGTAGACGTCGACCTGGGCGCGCCCGCACGACGGGCAGGAGACGATCTCCAGGCCCCGCTCGCGCAGGCCGAGGGACTCCAGGATCGCGGTGCCGACCTTGACCTCCTCGACCGGCGGGGCGGACAGCGACACGCGGATGGTGTCGCCGATGCCCTCGGCGAGCAGGGCGCCGAACGCCACGGACGACTTGATCGTGCCCTGGAACGCCGGTCCCGCCTCCGTGACCCCGAGGTGCAGCGGGTAGTCGCAGGCCTGGGCGAGCTGCCGGTACGCCTGGATCATCACCACCGGGTCGTTGTGCTTGACCGAGATCTTGATGTCGCGGAACCCGTGCTCCTCGAACAGGGAGCACTCCCACAGCGCCGACTCGACCAGGGCCTCCGGGGTGGCCTTGCCGTACTTCTGCAGCAGGCGCTTGTCGAGCGAGCCGGCGTTGACGCCGATGCGGATCGGCACGCCCGCGTCGCCCGCGGCCCTGGCGATCTCGCCGACCTTGTCGTCGAACTGACGGATGTTGCCCGGGTTCACCCGCACGGCGGCGCAGCCCGCGTCGATGGCGGCGAAGACGTACTTGGGCTGGAAGTGAATGTCCGCGATCACCGGGATCTGCGACTTCTTCGCGATCGCCGGCAGCGCCTCCACGTCGTCCTGCGACGGCACCGCCACCCGTACGATCTGGCAACCCGAGGCCGTGAGCTGCGCGATCTGTTGCAGCGTCGCGTTGACGTCGGCGGTCAGGGTCGTGGTCATCGACTGCACCGACACCGGCGCGCCGCCGCCGACCGGCACCGGGCCCACCATGATCCGGCGGCTCTTGCGGCGCGGGGCCAGCGACTCCCCGGGCAGGGAGTGGACGGTCGGCATTCCGAGACTGACTGCGCTCACGTGGCTCACCTTGGGAAGAGGGTCACGGGGTTGACGATGTCGGCGCCCACCGTGAGGAGGGTGATCGCGCCGAAGACAAGGATGACCGCGTAGGTCAGCGGCATCAACTTCATGTAATTCACCCGACCCGGATCCGGCCGCTTGATCAGCCGGTAGATCCAGGAGCGCACCTTCTCGAACCAGATGATCGCCAGGTGACCGCCGTCGAGCGGCAGCAGCGGCAGCAGGTTGAAGATGCCGACGAAGAAGTTGAAGCCGATGAACAGGCTGAAGAAGACGCTCCACAGGCCGTGCTCCACGGCCTCGCCGCCCAGCCGGCTCACGCCGACGACGCTGACCGGGGTGTCCTGGTCGCGCTCGCCGCCCGTGATCGCGGTCCACAGCTTCGGGACCTTCTCAGGGAACTTCTTCAGCGCGGTGAACGTGCCGGTGACCAGGTCGCCGGTGCGGTCGGCGGTCGCGCCCATGGCGGCCACCGGGCCGTAGGTCACCGTGTAGGGCACTGTCGCGTTCAGGCTGACGCCGACGGCGGAGACGGCCCGCGCCGGGCCGGCCTTGCCGTCCTCGTCGAGCGCGGGGCGCTGCACCGTGACCGGGGAGACCTTGAGCTCGACCGGGGCGCCGGAGCGCTGCACCGTGACCGCGGCGGCCTGCCCGGCGGGCAGGGCCTGGATGGTGTCGATCGCGTCGCCCCAGGTGTTCACCGGGGTCCCGTTGATCGACGTGATCCGGTCGCCGTCGGCGAAGCCGGCCGCGGCGGCGGGGCTGCGCGGGTCACTCGCGATGCAGTCGGCCCGGTCGGGCGCGGCGATCGCGCACTCCTCGAGGTTGATGACCGCGGGCTGGGAGAGCTGGCCCTTCGGCAGGTCCGGGTTGGGCAGGCCCGAGATCATCGCCATGAGCCAGATGCCGACGACGGCGAGGATCAGGTGGGTGGCCGAGCCGGCGACCAGCACGATGGTGCGCTGCCACACGGGCCGGCGCCACATGGCCCGGTGCTCGTCCTCCGGCCGGACGTCCTCGTCGTGCGGCGTCATGCCGACGATCTTGACGTAGCCGCCGAGCGGGATGCCCTTGAGCCCGTACTCCGTCTCGCCGCGACGGAACGACCACAGCTTCGGCCCGAATCCCGCGAAGTACTCCGTGACCTTCATCCCGAAGGCCTTCGCCGTCAGCATGTGCCCGGCCTCGTGCAGGCACACGGAGATGAAGATGACCAGGGCAAAGGCCACCAAACCGGCCAGGTAGGCCACTATCGGGCTCCTTCCGGGGCCGCGACCAGCTCGCGCGCCCGCTCGCGTGCCCACGTCTCCGCTGTGAGCACCTCCTCGACGGTACCTGGTTCGTCATAATCGGGAGCTTCGGCGAGCACCCGTTCCACCGTCTCGACGATCCCCAGGAACGGCAGCCTGCCCGCCGTGAAGGCCGCCACACACTCCTCGTTGGCCGCGTTGAAGATCGCCGGCCGGCACCGCCCGGCCTCCCCCGCCCGCTTCGCCAGCTCCACGGCCGGGAACGCCTCGTTGTCCAGCGGCCGCAGCTCCCAGTTGTGCGCCAGTGTCCAGTCGACCGGCGACGCCGCTCCGGGCACCCGGTCGGGCCAGCCGAGCGCGAGCGCGATCGGCAGCCGCATGTCCGGCGGGCTGCACTGCGCCATCGTCGACCCGTCCACGAACTCCACCAGCGAATGGATCACCGACTGCGGGTGGACCATGACCTCGATCCGGTCGTACGGGACGCCGTACAGCTCGTGCGCCTCGATGACCTCCAGCGCCTTGTTCACCATCGTCGCCGAGTTGATCGTGACGACCGGTCCCATGTCCCACGTCGGATGCTTGAGCGCCTCCTCCACGGTGACTGCGGCCAGTTCCTCGCGCCGGCGCCCCCGGAAGGCCCCGCCGCTGGCCGTCAGGATCAGCCGCCGGACCTCCGATGCCGCGCCGGAGCGCAGGCACTGGGCGAGCGCGGAGTGCTCCGAGTCCACCGGGACGATCTGCCCCGGCCGCTGGGTGGCCGCCCTGACCAGCGGGCCGCCGGCCACGAGCGACTCCTTGTTGGCCAGGGCGAGCGTACGTCCGGAAGCCAGCGCCGCCAGCGTGGGCGCGAGTCCGAGCGAACCCACCACCCCGTTGAGCACCACGTCGCACGGCCACTCGGCCAGCTCGGTCATCGCCTGCGGCCCGGCCAGGATCTTGGGAATCCGGAACCCGCCCTTGGCGTAACCCCGCCTGGCCGCCTCGGCGTAGAACGCGAGCTGCAGGTCCTGCGCCGTCGACGCCCGGGCCACCCCGACGACCTCGACCCCCAGCTCGAGCGCCTGGCCGGCGAGCAACTCGACCTGGCCCCCGCCCGCGCCGATGCCGACCACCCGGAACCGGTCCGGGTTGCGCCGGACGATGTCGATGGCCTGCGTACCGATGGACCCCGTGGAACCCAGCAGCACAATGTCGCGGACGGTCACGCCGCCATTCTTACCTACCCTCGTGAAGATCCGGTGCCCACGCCCACCCCGCGCCGGCCGCCACCCCGCGACGCCCGTGGACGCGTCGACCTTTTCGCCAAAGTCACGACTATGGCGAAAGGGCGGCCCTCCCACCCCGCCAAAGTCACGACAATGGCGACACCAGCGCCCCACCCGCCGCCAAAGTCACGACAATGGCGGACAAGCACCCGCCCCACCCCGCCAAAGTCACGACAATGGCGACACCAGCACCCCCACCCGCCGCCAAAGTCACGACAATGGCGAACAAGCACCCGCCCCACCCCGCCAAAGTCACGACAATGGCGACACCAGCACCCCCACCCGCCGCCAAAGTCACGACAATGGCGAACAAGCACCCAGCCCACCCCGCCAAAGTCACGACAATGGCGACACCAGCACCCCCACCCCGCCAAAGTCACGACAATGGCGGACGAGAGCGCCGCTGGAACTCAGCCGGTGGTCGAGGTGGGGGCCGACAGGCGGAAGGCCTCCAGCTCGACGCCGTACCAGCGGTCCGTGCGGCCGAGTTCCGTCATGCCCAGGCGGCGGCACACCGCGATCGACGGGGCGTTGTCCGGGCGGACGACCGCGTAGATCTCCTTCAGGCCGGCGGCGAACCCGTGGGCCAGGGCGCCGCGGGCCGCCTCCGTCGCGTACCCGTTGCCCCAGGAGTCGGGGTGGAAGTGCCACCCGACCTCGATCTCGTCGGGGTGGTCCGGCAGCGGGACGAGCAGCACCGTGCCCGCCACGACGCCGGTGTCGCGCACCTCGACGGCCCACACGCCGTACGGTCCGGCGGCCCGGGCGGCCCACCGGTCGACGACCGCCGGGGCCTCGTCGGGGGACGTCATCGGCCGGGGTACCGAGCCGAGCCAGCGCGCGACCTCCCAGCGGGAGTACGTGTCGTAGAGCCGGGCCAGGTCCGCCTCGTCGTGCGTCCACGGGCGGACGTCGAGGCGCTCGGTGCTGAAGACGGTCATGTGCGGGCGTTCTCCTTCGGCCGGGCGGCGCGCTGCCGGGGGACGGCGACCTTCGGTCCGGCCTCGCTGATGCCGTACCGCCGGTAGAGCCCGCCGAACGGGCCGGCCCACCAGTTCCAGTTGCCGAGCAGGCGCATGAGCGCCGGCACGAGCAGCGTACGGACGATCGCCGCGTCCACCGCCACGGCCACGACCGTACCGACGCCGAGCATCTTGATGGTCGCCGCGCCCCCGGTGGCGAAGCCGGCCACGACGACGATGAGCAGCAGGGCGGCGGCCGTGATGATGCCGCCGGTGCGCTGCAGGCCCCGGGCCACGGCCAGGCGGTTGTCGCCGGTGGCGTCCCACTCCTCGCGCACGCGCGACAGCAGGAACACCTCGTAGTCGGTCGACAGGCCGAACAACAGGGCGAACATGAGGATCAGGTTCGCCGGTTCCAGGTAGCCCGTGGAGGTGAACCCGAGCAGGTTCGCGAGGTGGCCGTCCTGGAAGATCCAGACGACGACGCCGAACGAGGCGCCGATCGACACCACGTTCATGAGGATGGCCTTGAGCGGCAGCACCAGCGAGCCGAACGCCAGGAACAACAGGATGAACGTGGCACCCATGACGTAGAGGGCCATGGCGGGCAGGCGGTCGCCGAGGGCGTCGAGCAGGTCGGCGTCGTAGGTCGGGCGGCCCGCGACGTGCGAGGTGGCGCCGGCCGGCGGGTCGATGGCGCGCACCCGCAGGGCGATCTCCCGGGCGCGTTCGCCGGTCGGGTCGGCGTCGAGCTTGACCGCGATGAGGGTGTTCTTGTCGTCGGACTTGACGACCATCGAGGTCGCGACGCCGGGAACGGCGCGGATGGCGTCGAAGAAGGCGGTCACGTCCGCTGCGGACGCGTGGTTCTCCAGCGCCACGAGCAGCGGGGCGGCGTTGGCGTTCGGGAACTCCGTGGCGAGCCGCTCGGCGACCATCCGGCTGGGGGTGCCCTCGGGCAGGGTGCGCTCGTCGAAGCCGCCGAACCTGGCCCCCGCGAAGGGCAGCGCGAGCAGCACGAGGACGACCGTCACGACGAGCGCGTAGATCACCGGCCGGCGCATGACGCTGCTGGCCAGGCGGGCCCAGCCGCCCTCGTCGCCGGCCGACGCGCGACGCAGGCGCGGCAGCGGTACCCGTACCAGATCGATCTTCGGACCCAGGACGGCCAGCAGCGCGGGCAGGGCGGTGAGTGCCGCGAGCATCGCGACCACCACGGCGGCCATGCCGCCGTACGCCATGGAGCGCAGGAAGCCCAGCGGGAAGAGCAGCAGGCTGGACAGGGCGAGGGTGACGACCAGGCCGGACACGGCGACCGTGCGGCCGGCGGTGGCCAGGGTGCGCTCGACCGCCTCGGCGGTGCCGCGGCCGGCGGCCAGCTCCTCCCGGAACCGGCTGACCACGAACAGGGCGTAGTCGATGCCCATGCCCAGGCCGATCATCGTGATGACGTTCGCCGCGAACACGGAGACCTCGGTGAAGCTCGTCAGCACCTTCGTGACGGTGAGCCCGCCCAGGATCGACACGACGCCGACGAGGATCGGCGTCGACGCCGCGACGAGACCCCGGAAGATCAGGATCATGAGGACGAACAGGATGGGCAGCGAGATGATCTCGGCGCGGGTGATGTCCTTCGCGACCTGCTCGTTCGCGTCGCGCACGAACGGCACCAGGCCGCCGGCCTGCGTCTGCAGGCCCGGCACGGCGAGCAGCGGTTCGATCTGCTCGTACGCCGCGGCCTGCGCGTCCGAGTCCGACGGCGGCGCCTTGAGCCGGATGGACACGCCCAGCGAGTGCCAGTCGGGGGCGACGAGGGCCTGGCCGGTGGCGTCGTACGGGGAGGCGACGTTCGCGACCTCGGGATGGGCCCGCAGCGTGGCGATCACGTCGGTGACCGGGCCCTGGAAGCCCGGCTGATCGACCGTGAGCGTCTCCGAGCGGTAGAGCACCACCACGTCGGTGTCCTGCCGGCCCCACAGCTGCACGATGCGCTCCTGGGCCTTCGCCGAAGGGCTGCCGGCGTCCTCGAAGCCGCCGCCCGTCAGCGACCCGAACACGGACGCCCCCCACGTCGCGCCGACGCCGATCAACGCCACCGTCGCGACGAGCACCACCCAGCGGAACCGGACGACGAACCGCCCCCACCACGCGAACATGACAAGCCTTTCGATCCGTGACCGGATCCAACTGTAGGGTCTGCCCCCGGCGAGGCCAGAAATCCGTCTACGCTGACCGGCTATGACGAGCCAAAGCCCTGGTCAGCTCCCCGCCAGCGCGGACGTGGTGATCATCGGATCGGGCCACAACGGCCTGGTGTCGGCCATCCTGCTGGCCCGGGCGGGCCTGTCCGTCGTCGTCCTGGAGGCCGCCGACGTCATCGGCGGGGCCACCCGCACGGAGCGGCCGTTCCCGAAAGTTCCGGGCCTCGGCCACTCCACCGGCTCGTACCTGCTGGGTCTCATGCCGCCCGAGCTTGTCGACACGCTGGGCGTCACGCTGCCGACGCTGCGGCGCGACCCGCACTACTTCCTGCCCACGCCCGGGCCGGTGGGCTCGCCGTACCTGCTGTTCGGCTCGGACCGGGCAGCGACCCGCGCGCAGCTGGAGCGGTTCTTCTCGCCGGCGGACATCAGGGCCGACGACGCGATGCAGGCCGAGCTGGCGGCGCTGCGCGCCGACCTGGCGCCCGCGTGGCTCGCCGAGCCGCTGACCGTCGAGGAGACCGCGTCCCGGTTCGTGCGACCCGCCCTGCGGGACGTTTTCGTGGACCTGGTCCGCGGGTCCGTCGCCGCCTACCTGGAGCGCTTCGACTTCCGCTCCGAACTGCTCGTCTCCATGTACGCCGTCACCGACGGCCTGTCCGGGCTCAACGCCGGCCCCGACGACCCCGGCACCGGGCACAACTTCCTGGTCCACAACATGTGCCGGCTGCCCGGCTCCGACGGCACCTGGATGATCGTGCGCGGCGGCATGGGGGTGGTGTCGGCCACGTTCGCGGACGCGGCCCGCGCGGCGGGAGCGTCCATCTTCACGGGTACGCCCGTGAGCGCGGTGACCGTGTCCGGCGGCGCGGTCGCCGGTGTCGTCACGGCGTCGGGCGACTCGATCCGCTCGTCCGTGGTGCTGGGCGCCTGCGACCCGTACGCGCTGATGCGGCTCGTGCCGGCCGGCGCCCTGCCCGCCGAGCTGCCCGCCCGGATGGCCGACGTGCGGCGCACCGGCACGACCCTCAAGGTGAACCTGGCGCTGAGCTCGTTGCCGCGGTTCTCCTGCCTGCCCGCCGAGGCGGCCAGCCCGTTCGGGTCGACCGTGCACCTGCTGCCCGGCTCCGCCTCCCTGCTGGACTCCTCCTCGGCCGCCTCCCCGATGACCGGGCTGCGCGCCATGTGGGCCGACGTGCAGGCCGGCCGGCTGCCCGACGAGCCGACCATCGAGTGGTACCTGCACACGACCGTCGACCCGTCCCTGCACGACGAGGCGGGCCACCACTCCTCCGCGCTGTTCGTCCAGTCCGTCCCGTACTCCCCCACGGACGCGCCGTGGGACGTCCTGCTGCCGGACTACGTGACCAGGCTGCTGGAGATCTGCGACCGGTACGCGCCGGGGACCAGCGACCTGGTGGCCGACGCCATGCCGCTGACCCCGCCCGGCATCGAGGAGCACTTCGGCATCACCGGCGGGCACATCCACCACGTCGACAACACGGTCTCGTTCACCGACCGCATGCCGTACGCCACCGGCCTCGACGGCCTCTACGCCGGCAGCGCCGGCTGCCACCCGGCCGGCTCGGTCATCGGCGCGGCGGGCCACAACGCGGCCCGCCGCATCCTCGCGGACCTGGGCCGCTAGCGCCGCTGCCCGCCCCGCCCCGCGGTGGCGGGCGCGGCGCGCGGAGCCGGGTGCCGCGCGGCGGGGCGACGCGCCGGCCGTAGGCGTGGCGGCGCGCCGGGACGGCCGCGTAGCAGCAGGTCGCGGCGGGCGTGTTCGGTAACCTCCGCACAGATCATCCCGTTTGTCGGAATGGTGCCCCTGCCCCGATCCGGATGGGAGTGATCATGGTCAACCCGGAGTTCCGCCGCCGGCTGCGTCACGTTGTGTTGCTGGTGCTCGCCTGGGTCCTGCTCGTGCCGGGGTACGGCGAACCTGGCGCGGTGCCGTCACCGGCCGCCGCCGCGACGAGCCTGAACACGGCCGGGCTCACCGTCCTCGCGAGAAACGTCCTCATCCGCCCGGACGGGACCCGTCGGACCCTCACCCTGCCCGGCGGCGCGACCGCCGCGTTCGCGGCGCAGGTGCCCGGCGGGTGGGTCGTCGAGGGGCAGGCCGACCGGGTGCGCTCCCTGTACTTCGTGGCGCCCACCGGAGAGCCGCGCCGCATCGGCTACGTCCGCGGTACGTGGGACGTCACGCCCAACGGGCGCACGCTCGTGGCGGTCGGCGTGACCGCCGCCCCGGCCACGGGGGCGCTGGACCCGACCGTGAGCACGTACGACCTGCCGTCGCTGCGCCGTACCGCCCAGCAGCGCTTCGCGGGCGGCAGCGGGCCGATCATCGCCGGCACCACGAACGACCGGGTGCTGCTGCGCCAGGGGTACCCGACGCCGCGTACGGCGCTCGCCGCGACCTGGAACCTGCGCACGAACACGCTGCGCGCCACGACGGCGCCCGCGTGGGTGTGGAGCCTCGGCGGGACGGGAACGGTCCTGCGCCGGGTCGACCAGCTCGACGCGAGCAAGCGGGTCGTGGGCTCCTGCGTCGACGCGGTCGACGCGACGAGCGGTGCCATCCCGCTCGGGATGACCGGCACGTGCACGGCGGTGGCCCGCAACACCCACGGCGGGCTGCTGTCGCCGGACGCGCGGTGGGCGGCGCTGGCCGTGTCGACCGCCGCGAACACGCCGCCGGCCATCCAGCTCGTCCAGGTCGCCGACCTGCGCGCCGGCCGGTGGCGGCCCGTGGCGCTGGGCGCGGGCAAGTTCGTGCAGTTCTGGGACACGCCCACGAGCATGATCGTGGCGACGATCGCGGGAACGAACGTCACCCAGCAGCGCTGCGATACGTCCGCGCGCTGCACGACACTGCGGCTGCCGCCCGTCGCGGCCGGCGACGTGGCCGTTCTGGTGCCACGCTTCGGCTGACGCCGGCGCGGCCGTTCGTCAGGAGCCGGTCCCGGGCTGTGCCGCCGGGGCCGGCTCCTGCGTACGGTGGGCCCGCAGCTGGTGGCCCGTGCTCGTCAGGCAGCGGCCCGACTCCAGGTCGAACTTCCACCCGTGCAGCTGGCAGGTCAGCGTGCCGTCGTCGACGATGCCGAACCGGGTCAGGTCGGCCTTCAGGTGCGGGCAGCGGCGCTGGATGTCCCACGAGGTGCCGGTGGCCGGGTCGGTGAGCGTGATGTCCTCGGCGTCGACCGTGCGCTCGTGCTCGTCGTACCAGCCCTCGGCGTACTGCAACCGCTCCTCGGACAGGCACTTGAAGAACGCGTAGACGAACTCGTTGTACTGCCCCACGCGGGCGGCCGAGAAGCGGCACGACAGGAACAGCGAGTTGACCCAGTCGACCTCACCGATGAACAGCAGGTGCTCGACCAGGCGGCGCTCCATCCGGAAGCGGTAGCGCACCTTCTCGTCGGCGTAGTGGCGCACCTGCTTGCCCGGGAAGTCCACCACGATCGACTCGATGACCGGGCCCGGCGTACCGTCGGCGGAGGGCACGTCGAGCAGGTCCATGCGCACCGGGCCGCCGACACCCTTGGCGAGGTAGACCGACTCCTCCAGCAGCGGCTCGACGCGGGCCTTCAGCTGGCCCAGCACGTCGACCTCGGGGTGCGACCACGACGCCTTGGCGGCCTCGATCACGGGGCGCTGGCGCTGCGCGTACTCCTTGAGGTGTTGTTCCTTGTTGGCGAAGAACTCGTCCAGGTCGGCGACGGGGTGCTGGACCGCGCAGTCGGTGGCGCTCAGCTCGGCGGTGCTGCCCGGCAGGAGCACGACGCCGTTGGTGCCGCCGACCTTCGCGTACTCGGACAGGAACACCGACTGGTCCGGGAAGATGTTGCCCTCATCCCCGAAGATGTCGTTGAACTGCCACAACGCGTCGTCGAGGAAGCACGGCGGGCCCGCGATCGGGAAGACGTGCGAGGCCTTCAGGTCGTCGATGTAGCGCCAGGTGCGGTCGAACTGCCGCTCGCGCTTCTGCTTGCCGAACGCGGTCTTCGCGGCCTGCGGCAGCTCGTAGACCATCGGGTACCAGATCGCGCCGGAGAACTGCAGCAGGTGCGCGTGCACGTGGCCGAGGTCGGCGAAGATCTGCAGGTCGGTGGGGCGGGCGTCGTTCTGGTTGAGCAGCCGCACGCCGTCGTGCTCGACCCACAGGCTGGAGTCGCCGATGGGGCCGTCCGTGGGGCTGGTCAGCGCCTGGATCATCACCTTGAGGCCGCCGTCCAGCTCGACCACCTCGTTGGTGACCGTCCGCAGGAAGCTCGTGAAGCCCAGCTCGCGCAGCTCGTCCTCAAGCTCGCTCGTCGGGTACTCCGGCAGCAGGACGGTGGCCTTCTTGTTGACGAAGCGCTTGAGGTGCTCGGCGTCGAAGTGGTCGCGGTGCAGGTGGCTCACGTAGAGGTAGTCGCAGTCGCCCAGGTGCTCCCAGTCGAGCTGGGAGTTGTCGGGGAACGGGAACCAGGAGGCGAAGTACGCGGGGTTGACCCACGGGTCGCACAGGATGCTCCCCGCGGCCGTGTCGATCCGCATGCTCGCGTGCCCCGTGCCCGTGATCCGCACCCTCGGCTCCCTTCCGTAGACGCCCGTTCAGACGCTACCTGAGGCGCCACGGGCACACCGTGGCGCGTCGCGCCCGGACGGCGTGCCACACTATCCTCGACGCCGACGATCATTAGAAGGGACGCACCCGTGGCAGGCAACGAGCCGGTGACCTCACCCGATCAGCACAAGCCGACCAACGTGAAGCTCGCCCGCATCGGCGGCATCATCACGATCGCCGCCCTGTTGCTGATGCTCATCGGCAACCACGAGGGCGCCATCGAGGAGATCTGGCTGATCGGCACCGCGGCCGCCCTCGCGCTCCTCATGGTCGTTGACTGGCTGCTGCGCAAGAACGGCCTCAACTCCGACTGACCGTGTGACATAACGAAAAGGGCGGGAGCGCGTCGCGCTCCCGCCCTTTTCGGCGTTCGTCTAGCGGATCAGATCGCGGATCTGGCGCAGGGCCTGCTCGACCTCGGCCTCGAAGTAGCCGCCGGGGACGAGGCTGAACTGGTTGGGATCCAGCTCCGACTCGGCGATCGGGGTGCCGGAGCGGCCCGACAGCGACGCGATGATGGCGTCGAAGAGGCGGTTGACCTGGCTCGCGTCGTACCCGCTGCCGAAGCGGCGCGGCGTGAACCCGCGGCGCATCTCGTCGATGCGCTGCACCTCGGGGTTCAGCGTGTCGACCGCCCCGCCGCCGTAGGCGCCGTTGTTGGCGTACGCGCCCTCGTAGCCGCTGTTGCCGTTCGGGTACCCGCCGTTGCCGCCGCCGTAGGCGCCGTTGCCGGTGTACCGGTTGTTGAAGTCGGCCGACATGTGGATCTCGCTGGTCATGTCCGGGCGCCCGTGCCGGTTCGGCATCGGGAAGTCCGGGCGGCCGGCGAAGGAGTCCATGCCCGCCGGGCGGCCGGCGAACGAGTCGTCCGGACGGCCCGCGAAGGAGTCCATGCCGCCGGGACGGCCCGCGAACGAGTCGTCGGGACGGCCGGTGCCGAACGAGTCCATCCCGACCGGGCGACCGGCGAACGAGTCGTCCGGGCGACCGGCGAAGGAGTCCATGCCCGCCGGGCGGCCGGCGAACGAGTCGTCGGGACGGCCCGTGAAGGATTCGAGGCCCGCCGGGCGGCCGGCGAACGAGTCGTCCGGACGGCCCGCGAACGAGTCGTAGTCGTGCCGGGAGGGCTCGTCGTAGTCGTGGCGCGAGGCGGGCGCCGGGACGTCGAACTCCCGGGCGGCCGGCGGCTGGTCGAACTCGCGCCGCTGCGGCGGCTGCTGCTGGAACTCGCCGCTGCCGAAGTTCGGCGTGAACGAGGCCGTGTCGTCGAAGCGCGGGAAGCTCTGACCGCCCGCGGCCGGCGACATCGGCACCTGGGGCATGGGCGGGGGCGTCATGCCGCTGATCGGGCCCATCGGCGGCTGCCCGCCCGACATGGGCCGCGGCGGCGAGACCGGGTCGCCGTACGGCGGGCCGGAGATGGGGCCCACCATCCCCGGGGGCAGGGTGCGGTCCGGCGGGTACGGCCGCTCGCCACTCATCGGCACGCCGGGGGGCGGGGCGCCGTACGGCGGGCGGTCCATCGGACCGCCGGACATGGGCTGGCCGGACATCGGCTGGCCGGGCATGGGCTGACCAGGTATGGGCTGGCCGGGCATGGGCGGAACGCTCATCGGCGGGCCGGACATCGGCTGGCCGGGCATCGGCGGGCCGGACATGGGCTGCCCCGGCATGGGTTGGCCGGGCATCATCTGGCCGGGCATCGGCTGGCCCGCGAGCGGGCGGTCCATGGGCCCGTCCATCGGCCCGCCGTTGAGCGGGCGCTGCGGCAACGGGGAGCCCTGCATCTGCGCCATGGCGGGCGCGCCGGCCATGGGCGGTGGGCCCATGGGCCCACCCGGCAGGCTGGCGCCGACCGGGCGCATCGGCATCGGCTGCGCCATGCGCTGCTCCTCGCGCAGCGCGGCGAAGCGGTCCTCGCGCATGGGCGCGGGACGCGAGTCGACGGGACGGGCGAAGCCGCCGCGCTCCTCCATGTCGGCGAGCTGCCGCTCCACGCGGTCGAGGTGCAGGTCGACCTGCCACTCGTCGTATCCGCCGAAGCGGACCCGAAAGACGACGTCGTGCACCTCACCGGCTGTGACCGGCGCGCCGATGGGGTCACCCGCCAGCGTCGCCTCTACGCGGTCGAGGAAGGAATCCACCTCGTCGACCTTGTAGCCACGCCGGAGAGCGCGACGCCTAAACCGCTGACCCTCACTCACTGTGCCACCCTCCGTTCGCGACTGCGGTGCTGCCGCGCTCAGTCTTCGCGCTCACGGTGCTTGTAGAAGCTGCAAGCTGGCCACACGCGCCGTCAATTTCCCGGCCCCGGGTGTCCCGAACAGTAGTCGGAACTCCCGCGGCGCGCAGCCTCCGGACGAACTCCCGCTCGACCGGCTTGGGGCTCGCGTCCCACCGCGACCCCGGGGTGGGGTTCAGCGGGATGAGGTTCACGTGCGCCAACCGGCCCGCAAGGAGCTTGCCCAGAAGGTCAGCCCGCCACGGATGGTCGTTGACATTTTTGATCATCGCGTACTCGATGGAGACGCGTCGGCCCGTACGCGCTGCGTAATCCCAGGCCGCATCCAAGACTTCGGCTACCTTCCAGCGTTGGTTCACCGGCACAAGCTCGTCGCGCAGATCATCATCTGGCGCATGTAGCGAGACCGCAAGGGTCACGGAGAGATCCTCTTCCGTCAACCGTCGGATAGCCGGCACCAGCCCGACCGTCGAAACCGTGATGTGGCGCTGCGACAGGCCCAGACCCTCCGGCGGCGGCGCCGTGAGCCGGCGCACCGCCTCGATCACCCGGGGATAGTTGGCAAGTGGTTCGCCCATCCCCATGAAAACGACATGGGACAGTCGCGCGGGCGCGCCCGTGAGTGCCCCGGACGCGGCCGTGCCGGCGAACCAGACGACCTGGTCGACGATCTCGGCCGTGCTCAGGTTGCGGGTGAGCCCCGCCTGGCCGGTCGCGCAGAACGGGCACGCCATGCCGCAGCCAGCCTGGGACGACACGCAGACGGTCACCCGATCGGGGTACCCCATCAGCACGCTCTCGACCAGTGAACCGTCGTGCAACCGCCACAGCGTCTTGCGGGTCGCGCCGTCGTCGGTCGACATCTCCCGTACGGGCGTGAGCAGCCGCGGCATCATCGCGTCGACTAGGCGCTCGCGCGCGGCGGCCGGGATGTCCGTCATCTGCGCGGGGTCGCGCGCCAGCCGGTCGAAGTAGTGCGTGGACAGCTGCGCCGCCCGGAAGCCGCGCTCGCCGAGCTCCGCGACGGCCGCCTTGCGGCCGGCGAGGTCGAGGTCCGCGAGGTGGCGCGGGGGCAGCGACGCGCGGCGGCGCGCGGGGGCCGCCGGCTCGGCGGTGCCCCGGGCCAGCATCACGCCGCTGTCGGGCGTAGCGCGGGAAATTTGGATCACGGGCAGGGTCGTCATGACGTAACCAGTGTCCCACGTCCACGGAAGTTCGCATCCGGGCGTGTTGGACGCCGCCTCACGATGCCGGCACCAACAGCAGGAACAGGACGTACGCCGCCGGCGCCGCGAAAAGGATCGAGTCGAGCCGGTCCATGAGGCCACCATGCCCGGGAAGCAGGTTGCTCATGTCCTTGATCTTCAGGTCCCGCTTGAGCATGGATTCGGCCAGGTCCCCGAGCACGGCCGCCGCCGACACGCCCAGCCCGAACAGCGCTCCCTGCAGCAGGGCGGCGTCGAACAGGAAGAACAGCAGCAGCGCGCAGCCCACCGAGGTCGCGATGAGGGAACCGGCGAAGCCCTCCCACGACTTCTTGGGGCTCACCGACGGTGCCATCGCGTGCTTGCCGAAGAACACGCCCGCGATGTAGCCACCCGTGTCCGACAGCACCACCGCGGCCAGTGCGGTGACGACCCGCAGGTGGCCGTCGTCGGGCACCGCGAGCAGCACCGCGAAGCCCGCCAGGAACGGCACGTAGACCGCGACAAGAGTGGCTGATGTCACATCGCGCTCGTAGCCGTCCGGGCCCTCGGCGAGTCGCCAGACGAACACCGCGAGGATCGTGACGATCAGCCCGAAGGTGAGCGCGTCCGCGCCGCCCCACCAGGCCAGCCCGGACATGAGTACGCCGCCGGCGAGCAGTGGGAACAGCGGCGCCTTGGCGCCCGACCCGCGCAGCGCGCGGACCATCTCCCAGATGCCCACCCCGACCGCGACCGCGACCAGGCCCAGGAACCCGGGCCGCCAGATGAACAGGGAGACGAGGACCGCGGCGCCCAGCCCCACCCCGACGCCGATGGCGGCGGGCAGGTTGCGCCCGGCCCGGCCACCCTTGGCGGGCGCGGCAGCCGCGCCCGGCTCAGCCGCGCGGTCGCCAGCCACGCGAGCGTCAGCCGCCCGGTCGCCGGCCGCGCGGTCGTCGGCCACCGCGTAGTCGGCCGTCCCATAGTCGGCCGTCCCGTACTCCGGCGCGCCATGGTCCGCCGCGCCGTCGTTGTACGCGCCACGGCGGGCGCCACCACGGGGTACGCCGCCGCGCGGTCCCCCGGACACGGGGCCGCCGGAGGACGGACCGCCCGAGGACGGGCCGCCGGATGCCGGGGCGCCGCTCACCGGGCCGCCCGCCCGCCGACCCGTCAGCACCTCGCCGGACGCGTCCGGGGCGCCGGAGCCGGGCCACGACGGGCCTGAGCCGGACCCGCCGGTGTCGGACCACAGGTCCGCCGAGCCGCCCGAGGTGTCCTGGCCCGTGCGGCCGTATCCCCCGTCGGAGGGCCGGTAACCACCGGGATGCAGGTTGCCGTAGTCGTCCTCGGCGTAGCGGTACACCGGGCGCTGCGGACGACCGTCCGCCGACTGGGCTGGCCACTCCGGCGGGGCCGGCTGGCCGGCCCAGTTCGCGCGGTCGTCGTGTTCGGCGGGATCGAGGTATGACATCAGACCTCGAGCAGCTCGGCTTCCTTGTGCTTGAGGATCTCGTCGATGTGCGTCACGTACCGGTGGGTGAGGTCGTCGAGCTCCTTCTCGGCCCGTCGCCCGTCGTCCTCGCCGGCCTCGCCGTCCTTGACGATCCGGTCGAGCTCCTCCTTGGCCTTGCGACGCACGTTGCGGATGGCGACCTTCGAGTCCTCGCCCTTGCCGCGCGCCACCTTGATCATCTCGCGGCGTCGCTCCTCGGTCATGGGCGGCAGCACCAGACGGATCTGGTTGCCCTCGTTGTTGGGGTTCACGCCAAGGTCCGAGTCGCGCAGCGCCTTCTCGATGCTCTTCAGCTGCGACGGGTCGTGAGCCTTGATGATCACCATGCGCGGCTCCGGGATGGCGATCGTCGCCATCTGGGGCAGCGGCGTCGGCGCGCCGTAGTAGTCGATGACGATGCGGCCGAACATCGCCGGCGTGGCGCGGCCCGTACGGATGGTCGCGAACTCTTCCTTCGCGAACTCGACCGCACGCTCCATCTTCTCTTCAGCCTCGAAGAGTGTCTCCTCGATCACCTGATCCGTCGCCTCCCTCGGGCCCCGTGCCACGCCTGCTGTCTAAGTACCCGCTTACGCGGTGATCAATGTGCCGATTTTCTCACCACTCACCGCGCGGATGATGGTGTCGTCGCCCTCCGCCCCGAAAACCAGCATGGGCAGCTTGTTCTCGTTGCACAGGCTGAACGCGGCCGCGTCCACCACCCGCAGGCCCTGCCGCAGCGCCTCACCGAAGGTGTAGGTGTCGAGCTTGCGGGCCGTCGGATCGGTGCGGGGATCGGCGGTGTACACCCCATCAACGCCGTTCTTGCTCATCAGCACCACGTCCGCGTGGATCTCCAGCGCGCGCTGGGCGGAGACCGTGTCCGTGGAGAAGTACGGCATGCCGGCGCCGGCGCCGAAGATGACGACGCGGCCCTTCTCCAGGTGACGGATGGCGCGCCGGGGGATGTACGGCTCGGCGACCTGGGCCATCGAGATCGCGGTCTGCACCCGCGTGTCGATGCCCTCCTTCTCCAGGAAGTCCTGCAGGGCCAGGCAGTTCATGACGGTCGCGAGCATGCCCATGTAGTCGGCGCGCGGCCGGTCCATGCCCCGGCGCTGCAGCTCCGCGCCGCGGAAGAAGTTGCCGCCGCCGACGACGACCGCGACCTGGACGCCGCGACGCACGACCGTGGCGATCTGCCGGGAGATCGACTGGACCACGTCCGGGTCCACGCCGATGGCCCCGCCGCCGAACACCTCGCCGGAGAGCTTCAGCACCACCCGTCGCGGCCGCAGCCCACCCTCGGCCGGCTGCGCCGCCGCCGGGATCGCCTCAGTCACCGTCTCCGTCATCCGCCAGCTCCCTCGCGCCGTAGCCCAGTCTCGTCGTCCCGCCGCGCCGCCCGCTCACCGGGTACGGCAAGGGGGTCGCCGTGCGTACCATCCCACACCGACGACCCCCTATCACGCGCACCGCCGCTCGGGCGGCACAGTCAAATTCAGGCCTGACCGACCTCGAAGCGGACGAACTTCGTGATCTCGATGCCCGCCTCCGCGATGACCTGCTTCACGGTCTTCTTGTTGTCCGTGACGGACGACTGCTCGACGAGCACGTAGTCCTTGAAGAAGCCACCCAGGCGACCCTCGACGATGCGCGCCAGCGCGGCCTCCGGCTTGCCCTCCTCGCGGGCGGTCTGCTCGGCGATGCGGCGCTCCGACTCGACGACGTCGGCCGGCACCTCCTCGCGGGTCAGGTACTTCGGGCGCATGGCCGCGATCTGCATCGCGATGCCGCGCGCGTCCGCGTCGGCGGCCTCGTCGCTCTTGCCGGTGTAGGCGACCGCGACGCCCACCTGCGGCGGCAGGTCGGGGCTCTTGCGGTGCATGTACACGGCGATCGTGCCGTCGAGGGTCGCGACCCGGTTCACGACGATCTTCTCGCCGATCTTGGCGGCGGCGGCCTCCAGCGTGTCGGCGACCGAGCGGCCATCCTCCAGCGTCGAGGCGAGCAGCGCCGCGACGTCGGCCGGGCGGGTGGCGTCCGCGTGGGCGACCAGGGTCTGGCCCAGCTCCACGAAGTCAGCGGACTTGGCCACGAAGTCGGTCTCGCAGTTGAGCTCCAGCAGCGCGGTGCCGGAGTGCGCGACCAGGCCGTTCGCGGTGGTGCGGCCGGCCCGCTTGCCGACGTCCTTGGCGCCCTTGATGCGCAGCAGCTCGACGGCCTTGTCGAAGTCGCCGTCGGACTCCTCCAGCGCCTTCTTGCTGTCCATCATGCCGGCGCCCGTGAGGTCGCGGAGCTTCTTGACGTCTGCGGCGGTGATGTTCGCCATGTTCTCTCTCGCTCGTCTTCCGGCGGCCGGAGAGTCTCCGGCCGGAGAGCTTGGTCGGCCGGTCGTCCGGCCGCGCTGCTTCTGTGCGGCCCGCCTCTTAAAGACGGAAGATCATTTGGTACGGGCGCAAGCCCGGTGTTCCGGCCGGCCGCGCAGGCGTCGGCCGGCCGGAACGCGGCTCAGCTCTCGGTGCTCGCGGGCGCGCCAGCGGCCGGCTCGGCCGGCACGTCACCGGCGGGCTGCAGCAGCTCGCGCTCCCACTCGGCCAGCGGCTCGTCGCTGCCGACCGCGCCCGGCTCCGGCTTGGCCTCGGCGGCCCCGCCGCGCAGCGCCTTGCCCGAGCGGGCGATGAGGCCCTCCGCGACCGCGTCGGCGACCACCCGGGTCAGCAGCGCGGCCGAGCGGATCGCGTCGTCGTTGCCCGGGATCGGGAAGTCGACCTCGTCCGGGTCGCAGTTCGTGTCGAGCACGGCGATGACCGGGATGCCCAGCTTGCGCGACTCGTCGACGGCGATGTGCTCCTTCTTGGTGTCGACGATCCACACCGCGGCGGGGAGCTTCTGCATGTCCCGGAGACCACCGAGGGTCTTGGTCAGCTTCTCCTTCTCGCGGGACAGCTGCAGGGTCTCCTTCTTGGTGTACCCCGCGGCCGCGCCCGTCAGCTCGATCGACTCGAGTTCCTTCATGCGCTGCAGCCGCTTGTGCACCGTCTGGAAGTTGGTGAGCATGCCGCCCAGCCAGCGGTGGTTCACGTAGGGCATGCCGACGCGCGAGGCCTGCTCGGAGATCGCCTCCTGGGCCTGCTTCTTCGTGCCCACGAAGAGGATCGACCCGCCCTCGGCGACCGTGTTCTTGACGTAGTCGAACGCCTTGTCGATGTAGTCGAGCGTCTGGCGCAGGTCGATGATGTAGATGCCGTTGCGCTCGGTGAAGATGAAGCGCTTCATCTTCGGGTTCCACCGGCGGGTCTGGTGCCCGAAGTGAACGCCGCTCTCGAGCAGCTGGCGCATGGTGACAACAGCCATGGGTTCTCCCAGGTCCTGGTTTGCCGCGCCCGGCCGGGTGGCCGTGCGCCCTGGCGCCCGGTCGTCGGCCACGGTGAGCCCGATCACGGATCGGGACCAGGAGGGCCGCCGCCTCACGAAGGTGAAGAGGGCACGCGAGGTCGACCACGCGAGGTGGTCGCCATCCCCGAGTGTACGGCAGACGGCCCGATCGGCCGAACTCGGCTAGCCGAGGGCCAGCGCCGCGCCCAGGACGAACACGAGGCCCACCAGCAGGTACGCCAGCGGCGGCTTGGCCCACAGGCGGAAGCCGTGCGTCTCGGCGCTGTGCGCCGCCCCGGTCACCAGGCCGTAGAGGCCCAGCACCAGCAACGGCAGCGCGGACAGCGCCAGCGCGCCGGAGAGCACCCCCGGCAGGATGAATGTCGGCCCGAATGCCGAGATCATGAGGCCCCGGAAGATCAGGAGCCCGAACACCACGGCCACGACGGTCAGGCCGATGGCGACGGCGGGCCGGCGGGCCCGGTAGACCGTCTCGGTGGCCGGCCGGATCGGGGCCACGACCGGACTCGGGCTCACGGTCACGTCCGCGGCCACCAGCTCGTGCGGCGCGGTCAGGTCCGTGCGGGGCCCCGGCTGGGTGGGGATATGCGCGCCGAAGCCGGCCGGCGGGCCGGACGGGCCCGACGCGCCGCCGAAGCCGGCCGACGAGCCGGGCGCGTCGCCGTACCCGGCCGGCGAACCCGGTGCCCCCGCCGGGGAACCGCCGTAGCCGGACGACGAGCCGCCGTAACCGGCCGGCGCGCCCGACCCGGGCGGCGCGGCGGGCGGGTTCAGGCCGGCGGGCGGCGGCCCGGCCGGCACGCCGATGATCGGCCCGGAGTTCGAGGGGTACGTCGCGGGCGGGCGGGAGTTGGTCGCCTGGCTCGCCACGGCCTGGGCGGCCTGGAAACGGGCCGCCTCCTCGGGGGTGAACAACGGCGACCCGGTCGGATCGGGGGCGGCGCGGCGCGCACGCGACTGCCCCGAGTACGAACCGGAGCCGTCACGGGGCGGGGCGAACTCGTCCGACTCGTCGTATCCACGCTCGTCGTACCCCCGCGAGCCGTACCCCCCGCTGGTGCCACGGTCGCCGGGATACCAGCGGTTGTCACTGTCATCGGGGTAACTGCGCCGTCCGTCCACGGCCCGACGTTAGGCGACCGATCGACATCTCGCCACACCAGGGTGAATATTGCCGTCTTTCGATGCCATCCGCGCATGTCCGATCACATGTGACGCCAACCACTGCGCCCAGCGGGCGGTCGGCGCACGCTCCGCTGGTGTCCACCGACCTCGCCCCCCTCGCGGAGACCTTCGCCGAGTACGCCCGCGACGACTTCGCCGGCATGTCACCGCTCTACGTGAGGCTGTCGAGGGCCTGCGCACAGCGACCGCGGCTCGGCGCCGCCCTGCTCGCCGCCCCACCGACCCAGCGCCGCCCGCTGCTGTTCTTCGCGGCGGTGCAGTACCTGCTGCGTACCCGCGCGCAGGGTCACCCGCTCGCGCGCTACCTGCCCGTACTCCATGGGGAAAAGCCTGCCGACGACGGCCTCGCGCCGGCCCTCGCGGATCTCGTAAGTGATCATCACGACGCGCTGGCGGAGCTCTGCGCGGCGCGCACCACGCAGACGAACGAGGCGGGACGGGCGGCCTACCTGTGGCCGGCGCTGGGCCGTCTCGCGGCGGCGTTCGGCGACCGCCCGCTGCACCTCATCGAGCTCGGGACGTCGGCGGGACTCCTGCTGATGCCCGACCGCTACGCCTACCGCTACCCCGAGGCGTACGGCCGACCGGACGCGCCCGAACCGCTCATCATGGCCTGTGACCTGCGTTCGGGCCCGTCCCCGGCGTTCGCCACGGCGGCGGGCACGCCCGCCCGGATCGCCGGACGGGTCGGCGTCGACCTGCGCCCGATCGAGGCCGGCGACGCGGACGCGGTCACCTGGCTGCGCTCCTGCGTGTGGCCGGAGCAGACGCAGCGGCTGGCCCGGCTGGACGCGGCACTCGCGGAGGCGGCGGCGGTCCGGCCGCGGCTCGTGGCGGGTGACCTCGTCGACGCGCTTCCCCGGGTGCTCTCCTCGGTCGGCGCGGACGCGGTGCCGGTGGTGTTCGCCTCCCACGCGCTCACGTATCTGTCGCCCGTACGGCGAGCTGAGCTGGTGGGTGTCCTGGCCGCCACGGGCGCCCAGCGGGACCTGGCGATGATCGTCAACGAGAGCGACCCGTGCGGCGTCGACCTGTTCGCCGCCACGGCGTCGAGGCGCGCGACGGCCGCTCGCAGGTCAGCGACCCTGGCCACAGCCACGTGGGTGAGGGGCCGCCCATCGGTGGAGGAGCTGGGTACCGCCGGCCCGCACGGCGCATGGCTGGACTGGTCACCACACTCCTTGGCGCCGGCCAGCCACCTCCGCGCCGGGTGAGGTGCGCACCTGGGCGGTCACCCACGCTGCCCGCGCCTGGTTGTGGCGGGGAGGCGCTACCCTCGGGGGCCGGACGCGCCGGTCAGGGGCGTCAGCGGGGAAATGGAAGGGCAGATGGACGGGATCACCACCACGTTTCTCGTCATCGGCGGCCTCGGGGTCGTCGTGCTGGCGGTCTCCCTCTTCCTCGGCGACGTGCTGCACCTCGGCCACCCTGACCTGGACGGGCCGTTCTCGCTGCCCGCCGTGGCCGGCTTCGTGGGCGCGTTCGGCTTCGCCGGCGCGATCGCGGCCGACCTCGTCGGCGGCTCGGTCGGCACGCTCGGCGGCGTGCTGGCCGCCGTTGTCGCCGGCGGCGTCGCGGCCGTACCGACGGCGTGGCTCGCGATCAAGCTGGCCCGCGCGGCGAGCCGGATGCGTACCGACGCGACGCCCACGCGCGGCGACCTCGTGGGGCACATCGGCGTGGTCGTCACCCCGATCACCCCCGGCGGGTACGGGGAGGTGCGCATTCACCTGGGCGGTCAGCCCGTGAAGCTGAACGCCCGCGCCGACCGGCCCGTCGCCCTGGGCGCGCAGGTGTTCGTCGTCGAGGCGATCAGCGACACCAGCGTCGTCGTCGAGGAGACGACCGCCCTCCCCGCCTCCTGACCCATCCCACCATCCCGGAAAAGAGAGTCGATGCAACCTATCTTCATCGCCATCGGCGGGGGCGTGCTCCTCGTCGTACTCCTCGTGATCTTTGTGTTGAGCCGGATCAAGGTCGCCGGTCCGAACGAAGCGTTCATCGTCACCGGTCGCAAGGGCAAGGCCGTGCAGTCCGCCGAGGGCGTCCGGTCGACGGACCTGTCCGGCCAGAAGGTCGTCATGGGCGCGTCCGTGTTCGTGGTGCCGGTCGTGCAGAAGTTGCAGTCGCTGGACCTGTCGAGCCGCCGCATCCACGTGGAGATCCAGGGGGCGGTGAGCAAGCAGGGCATCCGCGTCAACCTGCAGGGCGTGGCGATCGTGAAGGTGGGCGGCACGGAGAACGCGATCCGGGCGGCCGCGCAGCGGTTCCTGGGCCAGCAGGCCGGCATCGACCAGTTCACCTCGGAGGTGCTCGCGGGCGCGCTGCGCTCCATCGTGGGCCGGCTGACGATCGAGGAGATCATCCGCGACCGCACGGCGTTCGCGTCGGCCGTGGCCGAGGAGGCCGAGCACTCGCTGACCAACCAGGGCCTCGTGCTGGACACCTTCCAGTTGCAGGACATCCTGGCGGAGGGCTCCTACCTGCAGGACCTGGGCCGGCCGGAGGCCGCGCGGGTGCTCAAGGAGGCGTCGATCGCCGAGGCGCGCGCCCGGCAGGCCGCCGAGCAGGAGCGGCTGCTGGCCGAGGAGGCCATCGCCGTGGCGAACCGGAACCTCGCCCTCAAACAGGCCGCCATCCAGGCCGAGATCGACGCCGCCAAGGCCACGTCGGCGGCGGCCGGCCCGCTGGCCGAGGCCGAGCGCCAGCAGGTCATCCTCGCCGAGCAGCAGAAGGTCGCCGAGCGCAACGCGGAGCTCAAGGAGCGCCAGCTCGACACGGAGGTCCGCAAGCCGGCCGACGCCGCGCGGTACAAAGTGGAGCAGGAGGCCGAGGCGGCCCGCAACGCGGCCGTCCTGGAGGCCGACGCGAAGCGGCAGGCCACCATCGCCGCCGCACAGGCGAAGGCCGAGCAGGACCGGCTCACCGGTGAGGGCGAGCGCGCCCGCCGCGCGGCCCTGGCCGAGGCGAACGCGATCGAGGGCGCCAAGGAGGGCGAGGCGGAGCAGAAGCGGCGTACCGCGATCGCGGAGGCCACCGAGCGCGAGGGCGCCGCCGAGGCGGCCGCCATCCTGGCCTGCGGCCAGGCGGAGGCGGAAGCCATGGGCAGGAAGGCCGAGGCGTTCAACGCGTACGGTGAGGCCGCCATCCTGGAGATGCTCGTCAAGGTCCTGCCGCAGGTCGTCGCGGCCGCGTCGGCTCCGATGGGCTCGATCGACAAAATGACCGTCATCTCGACCGACGGGGCGTCGTCGCTGACGAAGAGCGTGTCCACGAACGTGGCACAGGGCCTGCAACTGGGCTCGGACCTGACCGGCATCGACCTGGTCGGCCTGCTGGCCCGACTGGGCGGCACGGCGGGCGAGTCGGTCGCGGCGAAGAACGGCAGCTCTGCCGCCATCGAAAGCTGACGTGACTGCGGTGGTGTCCGCATGATCGCGGACACCACCGCGAACGTCATTGAGCCAGTTACCGAGCTGGGTGACGGTTACTCAGGCGGGTGAGTGGACGCTCAGGAGCCGCACGGAAGTGTGGCTTGGCATTGATGTCGACGTTCGGGCTCCGGGTTTCCGCTAAGCGGCTGAGGCATTTGGCGCTTGCCAGTCGGTAGTGTCGCGGTCGTCCCGCACTGCGTTCAGCTGACCGAATTGGTGCTCTTGATGGACCAGGTTGAGATCTCTTTGCAGGTCGCGTGCTCCGGCCTCGACGCCGAAGGCGTGGCTGATCTGACCGCCGAACTGCGACGGGAGATCCTCAATACCGATATATCTAGTGCTGTGCCGTCTGCTGGCGGCAAGGCTCCGGGAGGGGCCAAGTCCGGTGGCCTGATTGAGATCGGCGGGTTGGCTATCACGCTTGCGCCCGTGGTCGTGGAGAGCTTGATCGGCGTCATTTCGTCCTGGTTGAGTCGTCAACCGAACGACGTTCAGATCGAGATCGACGGGAACCGTTTCCAGGGCAGAGTGTCCGAATCGGAGCGTGCCGATCTGGTGGCAGCGTATCTGCGCAGGGTGGAAAGCGGCTCATGACGGGAGTGCGTCCACGGCGCCGAGCATTGCTGATCGGCTGCGGTAGCTTTGTCGACCCCGGTCTGGCGCAGCTGCGGTCACCCCGGTGCGATGTCGAGGAGCTGCGCCGAGTCTTGGGGAAGGTCGGGTACGGCGAGGTGCCGGTTGAACTCGACTGCACCGCGCGGCAGGCGCAGCGTGCCGTGGAAGGGTTTCTGCTACAGGCACGCGTCGACGACGCACTGAACACCGTCTACTTCTCAACTCATGGCCTGCAAGACAGACAGGGCAAGCTCTACTTTGCCTTCTCGGATACCGAGAAGCAGTATCTGAGCGCAACCGCCGTGGCCGCAGAGTGGGTACGCGACCGGATCCTCGACAGCCGGTCAAAGGCAACCCTAGTCCTGGTCGACTGTTGCTTCAGTGGCGGGTTCATCTCAGGAATGCAGGCCCGGTCCGCTGGCGCCGAGGTCGATGTAGACGTCTTGGTGCGGGACGTGCCGCAGGGCAGTGGGGTCGCGGTACTGACCGCCTCTGGCGAGCGGGAGGTGAGCTTCGAGGACATCAACTCGGTAGACGTGCGTCCCTCGTACTTCACCGAAGCAGTGGTGGCCGGCATCGGGACCGGCGCCGCAGACCTGAATCACGACGGCCGGATCACAGTGGATGAGCTGTACGAGTACGTATATCACCACGTGGTGAGCGGGCCATCGCCGCAACGTCCACGCAAGCTCGGGATGGGCGAAGGATCACTGGTCATAGCCGAGACGGCAATGGTTTCGGTACCAGCAGTTCCGACGGGAAGCCCGAGTCCTCGAACCGCTGCCCCCGTACTTCATGCACGGGGAGTCCTCGGCTATGCGGCGTTCGACGGTCAGTGGATCGTCATCGGCAAGGACGGCATCGGATCTGTCCTCAAAGGCGAACTGCGGTTGCACGTCAGTGAACTTGCCGGCGTGGCATTCAAACCAGCGACAAGCTGGCATTACGGATACCTGCAGGTGATCCCGAAAGGCACCCAGCCGTTGCCCACAAGACAGTTCGGGCCGAACGCGGGAAGACCTCCGATCGAGGACGCTGCCTCAGTATCGTTCGCCCGGGCAGCAAATCACGACATGCTGCAGATCCGCGAGGCGATCGAGGCAGCCATTGGCGGCCCGCACGGCGGTTTTCGAACACCACCGCGTAGAAGGAGTGCCTGGGCGGGGCTCGGACGTGCCCTGTTCTGGATGCTAGGCGTGCTGGCGGTGCTTGCCGAAGTCGTCGTCGTCGCAGTGACCGTCACAGACAACTGGGACGACCACAGCACCGGAACCGCGGTGGTAGGAAATCTGCTCTCCGGCATTGCCGTTCTCCTAGTCGGCCGTGTCCTGTACGTGAATCACCGCAGGTAGTGCCGCATTCGACAGCGTCGCGCCGCATCACGAGAGGCCGCAGTGTGCTGGTCCCCGCCGGAGTGCCACTCGGTCCGAATCGCTACCGCAAGGGCCGAGGATCACGTCGGTGGTGGTGAAGCCCCACGGAAGCCACCTACGCTCCGCGAGGAAGTTCATGCAATCAGTTCGATTAAGGAACGCGTAACCGCATGGCCGACGAGATCAAGTACGAGTACAAGACCGTGCGGACAGTTCGTGGCACCGATGGCATGGTGATCTCGAAGATGCAGAAGGACGGCTGGGAGCTCGTGGAACAGGCCCAGGGCACGCTTCGGTCCACCCTCAACTTCCGTCGGCCGAGAAAGCCGATCCCGCGGCTCCTGATCGGCGCGGCGGCAGCTGTTCTCGTTCTGATCGTTGTCATCGGTGTTGCCAACGCAATCAGCGCCGGTGGCGAGAAGAAGGACGAGCCAGATCAGACGGCTGCTGCTGCAAGAGAAGAGCATTCCGCAACGCCACCTCCAGCCGTACCCGAGTCGGCCGCCACTGACGTGATTACGCCCCAGAACAACCCGGAGTTCGCAGCGCTACTGAAGGCGGATTATTGCGACGACGCTAACCTGGACTTGCGACCAAATACGAGGGTCAGATCGTCGCGTTCAACGGTTCGATCATGAAGATGACGCCTCACGGCGACTACAAGACCCGCTACGACTTCCTCCTAGGCCCAGGCGACAAGGGACCGAGGACGGCAGTTGGCCCGGCCTTCAAGTTCGAGGATGTGAACATCCTCGACCTGAAGCTGACAGGTAAGAAGATCCCCACCAGCGTGGGCGAAGGAGATAAGTTCCGCTTCGTCGCGGAGGTGGGCAAATTCAACGCGGACCAGTGTCTCTTCTTCCTCGATCCGGTGTCGACGGAAGTCCGGTAGTCAGTGTTGGCTGCCCCTTCATTCCCAGCCCGAGACAAGCTGCCATCAGCGCGGCCCGAACCTCACGACATCGAGCGAGGACGGACGGGCTTCGTCCGATGACATCCACAGTTGCAGTAGCAGGGTGATGGAGTGTGGCGACCCAGCGGCCGCCACACTCCATCAGTACGTCAGCAGGTGGGTTCGCCCGACTGGGCCGGGACCGCGACCGCCTGCCACGCCGCCTTCGTCGCGTTGAAGGTGGCGCAGTTGCCCGGGGTCAGGTTCTTCGCCGCGTTGAGCGTGGCCACGCGCACCCG
Organism: Luedemannella helvata; assembly: GCF_039528415.1. Taxonomy (NCBI): domain Bacteria; kingdom Bacillati; phylum Actinomycetota; class Actinomycetes; order Micromonosporales; family Micromonosporaceae; genus Luedemannella; species Luedemannella helvata. Next base: position 127,611 of record NZ_BAAALS010000014.1, on the reverse strand, counting down.
GCCGTACGTCCAGTTGGACGTCTTGGCCAGCATGGCGTTGTAGTAGACCTTGCCGGCCGTCTGGATGCCCACGCCGGTCACGGACGACGGGCCGCCCGAACAGATCGGGCTCGCCGGGCCGCCGGACGGGTTGTTGCCCTTCGCCAGCAGGTAGAACCAGTGGTTGAGCGGGCCGGCCGCCGCGTGCACCTCGGTGCTCGGGATCGCCGACGAGTAGCAGTTGGGGTCGCCGGCCAGCGACGGGTTGTACATGTAGCGGATCGGGCCGGAGCCGGTCAGGTTGACCTCCTCGCCGACGGTGAAGTCCGGCGGGTCGTTGGGGTTGTTGGCGTACGCCTCGGTCAGCGCCCCGAAGATGTCGCCGGTGGCCTCGTTGAGGCCGCCGTTCTCCCTGGAGCTGCCCGCGCCGCCGGGTGTGGTCTGGAAGATGGCGTGGCCGAACTCGTGGGCGACCACGTCGATCGAGGTGGCCTGGCGGGTGTTGCTGGAGGCGCGACCGAAGTTGGTGTAGCTGCCGTTCCAGTACGCGTTGACCTGGTTGAGGCCGACGCGGGCCGGGTAGCCGCCGCCGCTGCCGTTGATGCCGTTGCGGCCGAGCCAGGAGGACAGCATGTCCCATTCCTTCTGCACGGCGTAGAGCACGTCGACGCAGGCGGTCTCCAGGTTGGTGCCGGAGCCGTTGCCCCAGACCGCGTCCGTACCGGTGTAGGTGGCGCCGTTCTGGCCGCCGCAGCGGATGCCGGGCCGGGTCGGGTCGCTCATCGAGTACGACGTGCCGGAGCCGGCCGTCGAGATGGTGACCGTCCCGACGTAGTAGCTGTTGCCGGTGGCCTCCCGCACGAGGTCGTACGAGTCGACGACCGCGCCGGTCGTGGCGTCGACGAAGACGTGCTGCACGCTGGCGACGTTGCCGGCCTTGGCGCCGGCGACGACGGTCTCCCAGACCAGGCGGGGCGTTCCCCAGGCCAGGACGGCCAGACGCGGGGTGGAAGCCTCGTCGACCTTGATGAGCCTGGCGCGCGAGGCGGCCAGGGCCTTGGCGGCCGGCACGGTGGCGGTCGTGCCGACGGCGATGACGGAGTCCTGCGCGACGGCCGTGTTCAGTACGGTGCCGGCGGCGTCGGTGACGACGACCGCGTCGCCGCCGATGACGGGCAGGCCGCGGTACGTGCGCTCGTACGCGACGTACTGCAGGCCGTCGGTGCCGGCGTGGACGCCCTGGCGGACGAGGGCGTCGCCGGGGCCGCGCCGGAGGGCGGGCGCGCCGGCCGCGACGAGGATGGCAGCGACGGCCGCGGCGGCGCCGGCGGGGTCGGGGCGTTCCTGGGCGGGCTTGGCGGTGGCCGGCGCGCTGAGCGCGACCGAGGCGGTCACGGCGGCCAGCGCGGTTACTGCGATGGTGCGTTTCACCGGGGTCTCCTTCCACGGCCGTCCTTATGGGACGGGTGGCTGCGACATGCATTGATGTCGATGACCGTAGAGGTGACCGCGGGTTTCGGAAAAGGCGGGAAAACCCTCGACTACGGCGGGCCGGTGGAATCGCGGACGGCGAGGGTGGGCTCGAACCGGACCTCCGCGTGGTGGTGGTCGTCGCCGCCCTCGTCCAGCAGCATCCGCGCGGCCGCGCGGCCCAGCTCGCGCACCGGCGTACGCACGCTGGTCAGCGCCGGGTGCAGGAGCGCGGCGAAGTCCAGGTCGTCATAGCCGACGACGGAGACGTCCCCGGGCACGCGGCGACCCCGCCGGACGAGACCGCGGATGACGCCCACCGCGGCGAGATCGTTGGCGCAGGCGATCGCGGTCGGGGGGTCGGCCCGGTCGAGGAGCTCGTCGACGATCCGGTCGGCGTCCTCGACGAGCCGCGCCGCGGGCGACGTGCGGACCTCGACGAGCGCGGTGGCCGGGTCGAGGCCGGCGGTGCGCAGCGCGGCCCGGAAGCCGTCGAGCCGGTCGATGGCGGGAACGGCCTCGACGGCGGTGCGCACGTACGCCAGCCGGCGGTGGCCCAGCGCGATCAGGTGGGCGGCGACGAGCTGGCCGCCGAGCCGGTGGTCGATGGTGACCGAGCAGACGCTGTCACAGTCCTCGGGGCCGTCGACGAGGACGACCGGGGTGCCGCGCCGGCTGACGTCGAGAATGCCGCCGACGTCCGGGCTGTTCGGGGTGATGAGGATGCCGCGCACGGCCTGCTCCTCAAGCAGGCGCAGGACGCGGGCCTCGGTTTCGGGCCGCACGTCCGTGCTGCAGGTCAGGGTCACGCAGCCGGCGTCGGCGAGCCCGTCTTCGATGCCCCGGTTGAGGACGGCGTAGAACGGGTTGCCCTGGTCCAGGGTCACGACGCCGACCAGTTGGGAGGGCAGGCCGCGCAGCTGGCGGGCAGGGCCGCTGCGGACGAAGCCGACCTCGGTCATCACCTCCTGGACACGCCGGCGGGTGTCGGCGGCGACGAGGCGGGGGTTGTTCAGCACGTTGGCGACCGTGCTGACCGACACCCCAGCGAGCTGCGCCACCTGCCGCATGCCGCCACGGCGCGGCCTGCCCGCCCGTGTCATCGATGAACCTCCCTGGAAGTCGGTTCACGATACCCGCAGGCCACCTGGGTAACTATTGGCACAGAACCCGATCGAGGACCCAGGGGTGACGCCTCGCCGATATGCTATTTTTAATTGATCATGGATGACGGTTGTAGTAGTACCCAGCCGGGCTCGGCCCGGCTCTCACGTCGGTTCACCTCATGTTGATCGCGATCGGGTTGCTGGCGATTGTCGCCCTGACCGTGGCCACGGGCTATTTCGTGGCGCAGGAGTTCTCCTTCGTCGCGGTGGACCGTGGCAAGCTGCGCACGATGGCCGAGGGCGGGGACGCCGCGGCCGGCCGGGCCCTCGCGGTCACCTCCCGGCTCTCGTTCATGCTCTCCGGCGCCCAGCTGGGCATCACGGTCACCGCGCTGCTGACCGGGTACGTCGCCGAGCCGTACCTCGGTGAAGGGCTCGCGGAGCTGCTCGGGCTCGCGGGCGTGCCCCGCGCGGCCAGCCTGTCGATCTCGGTGGCTTTCGCCCTGCTGCTGGCCACCGCGATCCAGATGGTGCTCGGCGAGCTTGCCCCGAAGAACCTCGCCATCGCCCGGCCGGAGGCGCTGTCGCGGGCGCTGGCCCGGTCCACGCTGATCTACATGGCGCTCGCCGGGCCGCTCATCCGCCTGTTCGACGCCACGTCCAACCGGCTGCTGCGCCTGGTCGGCATCGAGCCGATCGAGGAGCTGCCGCACGGGGCGACCGCCGAGGACCTCGACCGCATCATCGAGTCGTCCCTCGCGCAGGGGGTTCTCGACCGGGACACCTCCCGGCTGCTGGGGCGCGGCCTGCATTTCCGTGCCCGTACGGCCGACGAGATCATGATCCCGCGCGTCGACGTGATCACCGTCGGGGCCCGAACGCCGGCCAGCCGCATCGTGGAACTGCTGGACACCGGCCACACCCGGTTCCCGGTCGTCGGCACGAGCGTGGACGACCTCATCGGCGTCGTGTCGATCAACGAGGTGCGCGACCTGCCGCCGGAGCGCCGGGCGACGACCGCCGTGGCCGACATCGCGCCCGAGCCGCTGCTCGTCCCCGGAACGGCGACGCTGCCCCTGGTCCTCGAACGCCTGCGCGCCGAGCGGCGCCAGATGGCGTGCGTCATGGACGAGTACGGGGGCTTCGCGGGCGTGCTCACTCTTGAGGATGTCGCGGAGGAACTCGTGGGCGACATCCGTGACGAGGACGACCACGCCGCTCCCGCCCCGGTGCGCGACGCGGACGGCTCGTGGGTGGTTCCGGGCCGCTGGCGGCTTGACGAGATCGCGGAGGTTACCGCGGTACGCCTGCCCGACAGCGACCGCTACGACACCCTCGCCGGGCTGATCATGGCCCGGCTGGGTCGCGTGGCCGCGCCCGGCGACCGGGTGACCGTGGCCCTGCCGGCCGGCGTGGACGCCGACGGTCAGCCGCAGTGGGCGGGCCAGGCCGCGCTGGTCGTGGAGCAGACGCGCAGGCGGGTTCCCCACCTGGTACGCCTGAAGGTGGACCCGTCATGACCGGCTGGGTGTTGTTGATCTCGGTCGTCCTGCTGGCGCTGAACGGCTTCTTCGTGGCGGCCGAGTTCGCGCTCGTGGCCGCCAAGCGGCACCGGCTCGAACAGGCCGCCGCGGCCGGCAGCAAGGCCGCCGCAGCGGCGGTGGCCGGCAGCCGCGAGCTGTCCATGATGCTGGCCGGCGCGCAGCTCGGCATCACGCTGTGCACCCTCGGCCTGGGCGCGCTCGCCAAGCCGGAGGTCGCGCACCTGCTCGGCCCGGTGCTGGACGCGGTGGGCCTGCCGGAGGACGCCGCGTACGTGGTGGCGTTCATCCTCGCTGTCGCCGTCGTGGGCTTCCTGCACGTGGTCGTCGGCGAGATGGCGCCCAAGTCGTGGGCCATCTCCCACCCGGAGGACTCGGCGTTGCTGGTGGCGCGACCGTTCCGGGCGTTCACCCGGCTGAGCCGGCCGGTCCTGGTGGCACTCAACGGCGTGGCCAACGCCTGCCTGCGGCTGGTGAAGGTGACGCCGCAGGACGAGCTGGCGCAGGCACACGGGCCCCAGGAGCTGCGGCTGCTGCTGGACTCCTCCCGCGAGCACGGCACGCTGCCCGTCGCCGAGCACGAACTCCTCACCGCCATGCTGAAGATCCAGCAGACGACCGTTGGCCAGATCATGGTCGGTCTCCCGGACATGGTGCGGGTTCCCGCGACGGCCACCGCCGCCGAGATCGAGAGCGTGAGCCGCTCGTCCGGCCGCTCCCGGCTGTTCGTGACAAACGCGGCCGGGCGCATCGTGGGGCTCGTGCATGTGCGTGACGCGGTGCGCGCGACCACCGCCGGGCAGGCGACCACCGCGGCCGCGCTGATGAGCCCGCCGTTAGCGGTGCCCGCACGCACGCCGGTGGCGCGCGCGGTGCGCGCCATGCGGGAGGCGCGGGCGCAGCTGGCCGAGGTCGTCGACGCCGACGGCCGGCCGGTGGGCGCGATCGCGCTGGAGGACCTGCTCGAACAGCTCATCGGCCAGTTCGACGACGAGACGGACCCGCTGGGCGCGGTTATCCACAGGTCTTTTGTGGAGGGTGGTGCCCCGCCCATCGTGGGGGTATGACATCGGTACGGGCTGCGGTCGGTGGCTACGGGGAGCGGGTGGCGGTCCGCCTGCTCGCGGCGCGGGGCATGGTGGTGCTCGACCGCAACTGGCGCGACGGCCGCCGGGGCGAGCTGGACATCGTCGCCCGCGACGGTGACACGCTGGTCTTCTGCGAGGTGAAGACCCGCCGCGGCACGGCGTTCGGGACGCCCGCCGCGGCGGTCACGCCCGCCAAGATGCGACGCCTGCGGCAGCTCGCGGCCGCGTGGCTCGCCGCGCATCCGGGAACGGGCGGCGCCGACCTCCGCTTCGACGTGGTCGCGGTCTGCCCGCAGCGCTCCGGCCCGGCACTCACCGAACACCTGCGAGGGGTCGGCTGACCGGCTGTCAAGTGCGGGCGGGGTTGTCCACACGGCCCTCCGTTGTCCACAGATCATGGGTACGGACGCCCGCGGGCGGGCCGGGCCGACCACTGTGGACGGCATGACTCACGACATCGGGGCCGGGTGATGGGCTACGCCCGGGTGTGCGCCGTCGGGCTGGTCGGGCTCGCGGGGCACCTGGTCACCGTCGAGGCCGACCTGTCCGCGGGCCTGCCGGGGCTGACCCTGTCCGGCCTGCCGGACACCGCGCTGCACGAGGCCCGCGACCGGGTCCGGGCCGCCATGGTCAACTCCGGCGAGGCGTGGCCCAACCGGCGCATCATCGTCAACCTGCTGCCCGCCACGCTGCCCAAGCACGGCTCGTCGTTCGACCTGGCGATCGCGTTGGCGCTGCTCGTGGGCGCCGGTCGCCTGCCGCAGACCGCCCTCGACGGGGTGGTCGTGCTGGGCGAACTCGGCCTCGACGGCACCGTGCGGGCCGTGCGCGGGGTGCTGCCCGCGATGGTGGCCGCCCAACGCGAGGGCGTGCGCCGCTTCATCGTGCCCACCGCGAACCTGGCCGAGGCGGCGCTCGTGCCCGACGTCACCGTCCACGGCACGGACGCGCTGCACCAGGTCATCCGCTTCATCCGCGACGGCGAACCGCTCGCCGCGCCGGCGGCTCCCCCACCGGTACCGGAGGCGGTCGGGCTTGACCTGGCCGACGTCGCCGGCCAGTCACGGGGACGTCGAGCGCTGGAGGTGGCCGCCGCCGGCGGGCACCACCTGCTGCTGCACGGGCCGCCCGGGGCGGGCAAGACGATGCTGGCGCAGCGGCTCCCCACGATCCTGCCGCCGCTCACCGACGCCCAGGCCCTGGAAGTCACCGCCGTGCGGTCGATCGCCGGTCAACTGGCGCCCACGGCGACGCTGGTCCGCCAGCCGCCGTTCGAGGCGCCCCACCACTCGGCGACGGCCGCCGCGCTTGTCGGCGGCGGCAGCGGGCTGGCCCGGCCGGGCGCTCTGTCGTTAGCCCACAACGGTGTTCTCTTTTTAGATGAAGCGCCCGAATTCTCCTCCCGCGTGCTCGACGCGTTGCGCCAACCCCTGGAGGAGGGCCGCATCTCGCTGGCGCGCAGCCGGGGCGCCACGGTCTATCCGGCGCGGGTTCAGCTGGTGCTCGCGGCCAACCCGTGCCCGTGCGCCAACGCGGCCGGCGAGTGCCAGTGCTCCCGGGTCGCCAAGCGCCGCTACCTCAACCGGCTCTCCGGGCCCCTGCTCGACCGCATCGACCTGCGGGTCACCCTGTTTCCGATCAAGCCCGCGCAGCTGTTCGCCGAGGGCGACGAGATCGAGACGTCGGCGACGGTCGCGCAACGGGTCGCGCAGGCGCGGGCGGTGGCCGCCGACCGGTGGGCGGCCGAGGGCTGGGCCACCAACAGCGCGGTGCCGGGCGCGGCCCTGCGCCGTCGGCCGTGGCGGTTGCCCGTCGCCGCCACCAGGGACCTCATGCGGGCCCTCGACCGTGGCGCGCTGTCGGCGCGTGGGCACGATCGCGTGCTGCGCGCGGCGTGGACGCTCGCCGACCTGGCCGGCCGCGCCTCGCCACGCGCGTACGAGGTGAACGAGGCCATGCAACTGCGGATCGGCGAGGGGGCGTCATGACACACGAGGACGAGCTGCGGGCGACCCGGCTGGCGTATATCGCGCTGGCGCACCTGGTCGAGCCCGGGCGCCGGGACCTGGGCGTGCTGGTCCGGCAGGTGGGCCCGACAGTCGCGCTGCGCGACCTGGTCGCCGGCAACGTCGGCGACGACCTGCGGCAGGTGGTCGCGCCCCGGCTGGCGACGATCGCGCCGCGCGGGCGCTTCGCGGAGGCGCTGCTGCACGCGGCGCGGGCCACCGTCGACGCGGAGCGGCTCGGGGTGGAGCTGCTCACCCCGGTCGACGACGGCTGGCCGCATCAGCTCGACGACCTGGTCCGGCTCAGCGTCGAGGGCCGCGGGACGGTCGACCGGCACACCGACCCGCCGCTGTGCCTGTGGGTGCGGGGCGCCGAACCCCTCGCCGACGCCTGCGACCGGTCGGTGGCGATGATCGGCGCCCGCGCCGCGACCGCGTACGGCGAGCACATGGCCACCGAGCTGGCCTTCGGGCTCGCGCAGCGCGGCTGGACGGTGGTTTCCGGTGGCGCGTTCGGCATCGACGCCGCCGCGCACCGGGGCGCGCTGGCCGCCGGCGGCGTGACGGTCGCGATCCTGGCGTGCGGCGTCGACCGGCCCTACCCGGTGAGCCTGTCGGGGATGTTCGAGCGGATCGTCGACGCGGGCGGGCTGCTGCTCAGCGAGTGGCCGCCCGGCAGCGACCCGCACCGCGCCCGCTTCCTCGTCCGCAACCGGGTCATCGCCGCGCTGACGCGGGGCACCGTCATGGTGGAGGCCGGGGCCCGCAGCGGTGCCCGGTTCACGCTGCACCGGGCCATGCGGCTGGGCCGGCCCGCCCTCGTGGTGCCGGGCCCGGCCACCTCCGCGTCGTCCGTCGGCTGCCATGAGGAGGCCCGCGAGGAGGGGGTCCGGCTGGTCGCCACCGTCGCCGACATCGTCGAGGACGTCGGTCGCATCGGCCTCGACCTGGCCAGCCCGCGGCGCGCCCCGGAGCGGGACGCGGACGTCCTCACGGACCTGCAGGCGCAGGTCCTCGACGGCGTGCGCCAGCGGGCCGCCCGCACGGCCGAGGAGGTCGCCGCCGCGGCGGGCGTGTCCTCCCGCGACGCCCGCGCGACACTGCCCGCGCTGGCGGAGCTGGGCTTCGTCGTCGCCTCGCCCGACGGCCGCTACCGCCTCGCCCGACGCGTGAACCCGGACGGTGTGGCAACTTGACCGGACGGTGGCGCACGCCGCACCGTCGGCTGGTGAGCCACCCCACGGAGCACAACAGCACCCGAGCCCGCCACGCCGACCTGACCGACGCCGCCCGCGACGCGGTGGACGAGTTCGCCCGGCACCTGGCGGCCGAACGCAACCGGTCGGCGCACACCGTCCGGGCGTACGTGGCCGACGTGGTCGGGCTGCTCACCTTCGCCGGCCAGCGGGGCATCGACGGCCTGACGGTCGCGCTGCTGCGCCGCTGGCTGGCCGACCTGCGGGCCGGCGGGGTCGCGCCCGCGACGCTGGCCCGCCGGTCGGCCTCGGCCCGGACGTTCACCGCCTGGGCGCACCGGGTGGGCCGCCTCGATCACGACCCGGGCGCCGCGCTGGCCAGCCCCAAGGCCCGCCGTACCCTGCCCGACGTGCTGCGCGCCGACCAGGCCGTGACCCTCGTGACCGCGCCGGCGACCCGGCCGGCCGTCGCCGACGACGCCGTACGGGTACGGGACGCGGCCGTGCTGGAGCTGCTCTACGCCACCGGCATCCGGGTCAGCGAGCTGTGCGCGCTCGACATCCGCGACGTCGACCACGGCCGGCGGGTGGTGCGCGTGCTCGGCAAGGGCGGCAGGGAACGCACCGTCCCGTACGGGCTGCCGGCGCAGCGCGCCCTCGACGCGTGGCTGGCCGACGGACGGCCGTTGCTGGCGGGACCGGCCAGCGGGTCCGCCCTGCTGCTCGGGGTGCGGGGCGGGCGGCTGCAGCCCACCTCCGTACGCACGGTGGTGGCGACCTGGGCGCGGGCCGCCGGGTTGGGACACCTGTCGCCGCACGGGCTGCGGCACAGCGCCGCCACCCACCTGCTCGACGGCGGCGCCGACCTGCGCTCCGTGCAGGAACTGCTCGGCCACGCGTCGCTGGGCAGCACCCAGCTCTACACCCACGTCTCGGTCGAGCGCCTGCGCCGCGCGGTCAACCAGGCCCACCCCCGCGCCTGACCATCGAGCTGTGAACCGGGGCGGGACCTGTACGGTTCACTGCTCCAGCGGCTTGAGCCGTAGGCGGGGCGGGCCCAGCAGGGTCAGCGGGTTCAGGTAGGTGTCGGCGCGGCGGGCGCCCCAGTGCAGGCACGCCGGGGCGGGGCAGCCGGCGTGGCCGGCCGCGAGGACGCCGATCGGGGCACCGGCCGCAACCTCGTCGCCGACCGCCACCAACGGGCGCACCGGCTCGTACGTCGTCCTGATGCCGCCCGGGTGGGCCACGCTCACCACCCCGCGCCCGGCAAGGTCGCCGGCGAAGGCCACGACGCCCGGGGCCGCCGCGAACACCCGGTCGCCCGGCCTGGCAGCGAGGTCGACACCGCGGTGGCCGGGCAGCCACGGCTGAGGTGGCGGGTCGAACGCCCGCGTCACGACCGGCGAGCCGCCCAGCGGCCACCGGAACCAGCTCACGGGGTCGGGGGCAGCGGCCAACGGACGGCGGGCGGCGCCAGGTGAGACATCGGCGGTGTGGGAGAGGCCGGGCGCCGCGGGCAGCGCCACGCCGAGGATGATCAGGGGCGGGACGGCGAGCCGCCGCAACAGCGGGGCGGCCCCGCGTGGGCGGCCGGTCGGCGGGGCGGCCCGTCCAGGGCCGCGGCGGAACGAGGGCAGGCGCATGCCCACAGCCTGGCGGGCGGCACGGTCGCCGCGCTTCCCCGCGCCGGCATCTGTGGATGGCGGGAGCCCGTGTGGAAAACCCCGGTCAGGTGCCGAAGCCGCCCTCGGCGGGCAGGGAGATGTCGGGCTTCTCCAGCTCCTCGACGTTGACGTCCTTGAAGGTCATTACGCGGACATTCTTCACGAACCGGGCGGGACGGTACATATCCCAGACCCAGGCGTCGTGCATCTCCACTTCGAAGTAGACCTCGCCATCCACGTTGCGCACGTGCAGTTCCACCTGGTTGGCGAGGTAGAAGCGGCGCTCCGTCTCCACCACGTAGGAGAACTGGCGGACGATGTCGCGGTACTCCCGGTAGAGCTGCAGCTCCATCTCGGTCTCGTACTTTTCGAGATCTTCGGTGCTCATCGACCTGTGCCCCTGGCCCTCATCACGAACCGCCCTTCCTACCGTCCTCATTCTCGCCCACGAGCACGCGCCCGGCGCTCGCGGCGACGGCCGCCACGCCGACCGTACCGCGCCTGGCCGCTCCACCCACGCCCACCGCCGCGACATTCGCGTACGAGAAACGGTGATGCTCGCAGGCACCATGCGCATCCAGCGCCGCAGCGTGCTCCGCGGTCGCATAACCCTTGTGCACGGCGAACCCGTACGCCGGAAATTCCCGGTCCAGCTCAACCATCATCCGGTCCCGGGTCACCTTAGCGAGCACGCTCGCCGCGGCGACGCAGGCGGCCACCTGATCACCTTTCCACACCGCGAGGCCGGGCACGCCCAGGCCGTCGACGCGGAAACCGTCGGTGAGGACATAATCCGGGCGTACCGCCAGGCCGGCAAGGGCCCGCCGCATCCCGACGAGGTTGCTCACGTGCAGGCCGCGGGCGTCGACCTCGGCCGGCGGGATGACGATCACGGCGGTGGCGAGCGCACGGGCCATGACCTCGTCGTACACCCGCTCGCGGGCGGCGGGGGTGAGCAGCTTGGAGTCGGCCAGGCCGGGCACCTCGCCCCGGCGGCCCTCCGGCAGGATCGCGGCGGCCACCACGAGCGGGCCGGCGCAGGCCCCGCGGCCCGCCTCGTCGGCCCCGGCCACCAGGCCGAAGCCCCGCCGCTGCAGGGCGCGCTCCAGCGCGTAGAGCCCGCCATCCCGGCGGATCACCGTACGCGACGGCGGCAGCATCACGCCTCCAGGATCTCCCGCAGCACGTCGGCCAGCTCCGCCGGGTAGTACCGCTCGTCGGTGGCGGCCAGCTCGGCGACCGACCACCAGCCGTAATTGTCAATGTACGCGGACTCGATCTCGTCGAACCCGGCGCGGCTGAACGTCCAGGAGGCCTCGGGCGCGTGGGCCACGAAGAACTCCTGCTCCTGCTCGTACCACTCCCCCGCGAATGGGAACTCCGTCACCTGGCGCCACACCGGCCCGGTCAGCTCGGCCGCGGCCAGCGCGAGCCCGGTCTCCTCGCGCAGCTCGCGCACGGCCGCGTCGCGGAAGCTCTCGCCGTCGCCGAGGCCGCCGCCGACCGTGAACCAGTACGTGTGATTGGGCCGGTGAGGGTCACATCCGTGCAGGAGGAGCACCCGTCCGGCGGCGTCGAGCAGCAGGACGCGCGCAGCCCGGCGCCGGGTCCGCTCGCTACGCTCGCTCACGATCGCACAGCCTAGCCGGCCGCCCCGACAGCGACAGCTGTCAACCGCCCGCGGGCGCCGGGATCCCGTCGAATGTGGACGGAACCGTCAACCACGTCGCCGAGGTGAACGGCCAGAACAGCACGAACGCCCGTCCCACGACCGATTCGATCGGGATGGTGGACGCCGTGGCGTCGCCGTTGGTGCGTTTCCACAGCTCGTGCGAGTCGCCGGAGTGCGACCGGTGATCACCCATGACCCACAGGCGTCCGGGCGGGACCACCACATCGAACTTCGTGTCGCTCGGCTCGTCGGTGCCCTGGGCGTCCGAGTACAGGTACGGCGTCTCGTCGAGCGCCTTGCCGTTGACCGTGATCCGGTTCTGCGCGTCGCAGCACACGATGTGGTCGCCGGGCTCGCCGATGACCCGCTTGATGAAGTCTTCCTCGTTCGGGTCGGAGCGCCACTGCATCGGCGCCTTGAACACGATGATCTCGCCCCGGTGAGGGTCGCGGAAGTTGTAGACCAGCTTGTTGACGAGCACCCGGTCGTTGATGTTGAGGGTGTTCTCCATCGACTCGGACGGGATGAAGAACGTCTGTAGGACGAAGGCCCGCACCACGATGGCGACGACGATGGCGACGCCGAGCAGGATGGGCAGCTCGCGCCAGAAGGGCGTACGGGGCTTGGCGGCGGGTTGCTCGTCAATCACCATGGCAGCCTACGACCTCGCGTCCGATAGATACGTGCCGAACGCGCCGATATCGCCAAAGACGCGAGAATCGGCAAACCGAATACCCCGAACGCGGTGGTGTCGACGCTCGGCAGCGGACCCGCGGGCGCCGCGAACGTGTCGGGGACGTTCGCGAAGGTGTCCGGCGTCTCCAGCACCCCCCAGTGTTTCTTGGGCCACACCACGAGGAAGGCCCGGCCGATGACGTCCTTGATCGCCACCGTGCCGCTGCACCGCGAGTCCGAGGAGATCAACCGATGGTCGCCCATCACGAACAGCTGGCCGGGCGGCACCTGGATCTCGTCGATGTTGCGCACCATGCAGGAGTGCTGCTGATTCGGGTCGACCAGCTGCGACGGCTCGTAGACGTAGGGCTCGTCGATCGGCTGGCCGTTGACGACGACCCGTCCCTGGTCGTCACAACAGGAGATCTTGTCACCCGGCAGCCCGATGACCCGCTTGATGAAGTCCTTCTCCTGGGGCTGGCTCAGGCCGATGAGGTCGCTGAGCACCTGCCCGAGCCGGCCGAGTTTCGTGGTCGGCTGCTCGATCGGCGTCTCGTGCTTCCAGCCGCCGTCGCCCTTGAAAACGATGATCTCGCCGCGCTTGATGCCGCGCACCCCGTAGACGACCTTGTTGACCAGCACCCGGTCGTCGATGGCGAGCGTGTTCTCCATGGAGCCGGACGGGATGTAGAAGGCCTGCACGAGGAAGGTGCGGATGAGCACCGCGAGGCAGAACGCCACGACGAGCAGCAGGGGCAGTTCCAGGAACAGCGGCATGGGGCCCCGGCTGCGCGGCCGCTTCGACGGCGGCTCGCGACGCGCGGCGTGCCGGCCGTCCTCGTCGTAGTTGACCTTCCGGGCGATCCGGGACGGCCGGCGCTCGGGCTCGTAGGGCGGCAGGCCGCGGTCCCGCGCTCCCCCACCCTCGGGGTACGACGGACCGGCCGGCGGGTAGCCACGCCCGCCGGCCGGATAGCTGCCCCCGGTGGGGGCGCTCGGCGGTCTGGGCGAGCCGTAGACGGGCGGGCTGGCGGGCACGCCACCCTGGGGCGGGTATTCCGGACGACGACCGCTGGTGGGCGGCTGCGGGCCCGGCGGCGGATAGCCGTACTGCCCCGGACCGTGGCTCGGGTAGCCAGCGGCGCCGTAGCCACCCGGCGCGCCGGGATAGGCCGCGTCGTCCCCGCGGTCCGAGCTGTCGAGCTTGCCGTCCATCACGGGAATCAGGGTAGTTGGCTGCGCGCCGTAGCGACATCCGCCTCAGTGGTGGACGTGAGATCATTTTCCGAAACACCACCGGTCAGCGACCGCCATCCCGTGAAACAACCGACGCGAAACGGCCCCCGGACCGAAGTCCGGGGGCCGTCGAGCGAATCACGGTGATCAGGCGGGCTGCTTCTCGCGGCGCTCCTTGATCTTGGCCTTCTTGCCACGGAGCTCGCGCAGGTAGTAGAGCTTGGCGCGACGCACGTCACCGCGCGTCACGACCTCGATCCGGTCGAGGGCGGGGCTGTTGAGCGGGTAGGTCCGCTCGACGCCGACGCCGAAGCTGACCTTGCGGATCGTGAAGGTCTCCCGCAGACCCGAGCCCTGGCGACGGATGACGACGCCCTGGAAGATCTGGATCCGGGAACGGTTGCCCTCGACAACCCGCACGTGCACCTTGAGCGTGTCGCCGGCGGCGAACCCGGGCAGGTCGGTCCGCAGCGACTGGGCGTCGAGGGCGTCCAGGGTGTTCATCGCATGTCCTAGGGCTCACGGCGCGGCGGTACCGCGCGGAAAACGGTCTTGGGTGAAACTGGCGCGCGGCGGAGCAAGCCACCTGCGGCAACCCCACTACTTTGCCACATCGACCTCTGTTACCGGAAATCCGGGTACCGGATAGCCGGCCGAAGTCAGCGTCGTCACATCGTGCTTGCTCAGCTTAGCGGGGTCGAGCGCGGCCAGCAGGTCGGGCCGGCGCTGCGCCGTGCGGGTGAGCGCCGCCGCCCGCCGCCAGCGCGCGATGCGGCCGTGGTCGCCCGACCGGAGGACGTCCGGCACCTCGCGCCCGCGCCACACGGCCGGCTTGGTGTAGACCGGGGTCTCCAGCAGCCCGTCCGCGTGCGACTCGTCGACCAGGGAGTCCGCGTTGCCGAGCACGCCCGGCAGCAGCCGGGTCACCGCCTCCATGATCACGAGTACGGCGACCTCGCCGCCGAAGAGCACGTAGTCGCCCAGGGAGATCTCGCTCACCCGCCCGCGCGCGGCGGCCTCGTCGAGGACGCGCTGGTCGATGCCCTCGTACCGGCCGCAGGCGAAGACCAGGTGCGACTCGGCCGCCAGTTCGTGGGCCGTCCGCTGGGTGAACAGGGCCCCGGCCGGGCTCGGCACGACCAGGTGCGCGCCCGGGGGAAACACCGCGTCCAGCGCCTCGCCCCACGGCTCGGGCCGCATGACCATGCCCGGACCACCGCCGTACGGGGTGTCGTCCACCGTGCGGTGCACGTCGTGGGTCCAGTCCCGCAGGTCGTGCACGGCGACGTCGAGCAGGCCGGCGGACCGCGCCTTGCCGATGAGCGACAGGTCCAGCGGGGCGAGGTACTCCGGGAAGATCGTCACGATGTCCGCGCGCATCCGGAACCCTCACTAAAGATCAAATAAGCCATCGGGCGGGGTCAGCACGACCCGCCCGGCCGCGATGTCGACCTCGGGGACGATCGCCTTCACGAACGGCACGAGAACCGTCTTGCCACCGGTCAGTCGCACGTGCAGCAGGTCGCTCGCCGGTGCGTGCTCGACGCGGACCACCTCGCCGAGCTTGTCCCCCGCGACGTCGACGGCCGTGAGCCCGATCAGCTGGTGATCGAGAAACTCGTCCGGATCGGACGGCTCGGGCAGATCCGCCGTGTCGACGCACAGCAGCACGCCCCGCAGCCCCTCGGCGACCGTGCGGTCCGCGATGCCCTCGAAGGCCACCAGCAGCCAGCCCTGATGCGGCCGCGCGCTGGCGACCGTCAGCGGGCCGGCCGGCGCCGGATCGGTGATGAGCACCGACCCGGCGGCGAAGCGCGCCTCGGGCTCGTCCGTGCGCGGCTCCACGGAGACTTCCCCGCGGATGCCGTGCGGGCGCCCGACGCGCCCGACCACCACAAGCATCGGAGATCAGTACGCGTCGACGATGTCGACCCGCACGCCCCGGCCACCGACCGAGGTGATCACCTGCCGGAGGGCCTTGGCGGTACGACCGCCGCGACCGATCACGGTGCCCAGGTCCTCGGGGTGCACCCGGACCTCGAGACGCTGCCCACGCCGACCGTCGATCATGCGTACGCGGACGTCGTCGGGGTGGGTGACGATGCCCTTAACCAGGTGCTCCAGTGCCGGCCGGAGCGCCACGTCAGCTCTCCGCACCGGCGTCGGCAACGGCCTGCTCCTCGGACGCGGCCTCGGCCGGAGCCTCGGCAGCCTTCTTCTTGGCCGGGGCCTCCTTCTTGGCCTTCGGCGCCTCGGCGGCGAGACCGGCGGCGGCCTGCGCCTCGGCCTCGTACGTCGCGGTGCGGCTGGCCTTCGGCGCGGCGACCTTCAGCGGCTCGGCCGGAGCCGGCAGGCCCTTGAACTTCTGCCAGTCACCGGTCTTGGAGAGGATCGCCACGACGGGCTCGCTCGGCTGGGCGCCGACGGAGAGCCAGTGCTGCACCCGCTCGGAGTTGACCTCGATGCGCGAGGGCTCCTCCTTCGGGTGGTAGAGACCGACCTGCTCGATCGCCCGACCGTCCCGCTTGGTGCGGGAGTCGGCGACGACGATGCGGTACTGCGGGTTGCGGATCTTGCCCATCCGCAGAAGCCGGATACGAACGGCCACGGTTTTTTCGCTCCTGAGTTGGTAAAGCTGAGCGTGCTTCCCGCGCCCGTGGGGTTGGGTGCGTTGGCTACTCGTGGACTGACGCGCCGGCCGGGTAGAGGGCGCGGACGGCTCGTCGGATACCAGCGAACTATTCTGCCAGATCGGACGGGACGACTCGAACGCAGGCGGCCCAGGACAGGAGAAGTGGCGTTATGGCCCTGCATGTGCGCGGCGTCCTGCTTCCCGAGGACGAGACCCGTGATCTGTGGCTGGTCGGCGATCGGGTCAGCCTGACCCCGGTGGCCGGCGCCACCACGGTGGTCGACGGCGGGTTCATCCTCCCCGGGCTCGTCGACGCGCACTGCCACATCGGCATCCGGCCCGGGGGCGCGCCGATCGAGTCCGTCGCCGAGGCCCGCAAACTCGCCACGGTCGATCGGGACGCCGGCGTGCTGGCGATCCGCGACGCCGGCTCGCCCTACCCGTACCCCGAATTGGATCATGATCCCGACGTGCCGCGGCTGGCCCGCGCGGGGCGACACGTCGCGGCGCCGCGCCGCTACCTGCGCGACATCGGCGTCGAGGTGGGCGACGACCGGGTGGCGGCGGCCGTGCGGGAGCAGGCCGGGCTGGGCACCGGGTGGGTCAAGCTGGTCGGGGACTGGATCTCCCGCGAGGCCGGCGACCTGGCGCCCGCCTGGGACGCCGCCGCGATGGCCGACGCGGTGGCCGCGGCGCACGCGGCGGGCGCCCGGGTGGCGGTGCACACGTTCGCCGAGGAGTCGGTCGCCGCGCTGGTGCGGGCCGGGGTCGACTCGGTCGAGCACGGCACCGGCCTGTCGGGCGACGACATCGCCGAGATGGCCGCGCGCGGCACCGCGCTCGTGCCCACGATGATCAACATCGCGACGTTCGGCTCCATCGCGGAGCGGGCGAAGGACAAATTCCCGGGGTACGCGCGGCACATGCTCGCGCTGCGCGACCGCCACGCGCGGGTGGTCGCCGACGCGTACGCCGCCGGGGTGCCCATCTTCGTCGGCAGTGACGCGGGCGGCGGCATCATGCACGGACGCGCCGCGGACGAGATGATCATGCTGAACTCGGCCGCCGGCATGAGCGCGCCCGACGTGCTGGCCGCCGCGTCCTGGGGCGCCCGGGCGTGGCTCGGCTTCCCGGGCCTCGTGGAGGGCGGGCTGGCCGACCTGGTCGCGTACCCGAGCGACCCCCGTCGCGATCTCGGGGTCGTCCGCGCCCCCTCGCGCATCATCTTGCGCGGACGCGTTATTCGATAGCCCCACTTCGATATTTGGGGCACCTCGCACACCACTCTCTGTGAAAGCATGGTCGCCGGAGGTGTGCGCCATGCCGGAATGGAGACAACGCAGGCCACATATGGGCGGACCTCGGCCGGATGGCGCGCCCGCGTGAGCCGGCCGGTGATCCTCATCAACGGCCTGCCCGGCGCCGGTAAGACGACCCTCGGGCGCGGCCTGTCCCGCCTGCTGCGCCTGCCCTTGTTCAGCAAGGACGTCATCAAGGAGGCGCACGCCGACGTGCTCGGCGTCGACGCGCCCGACGAACGCCCCCAGCCGGCGTGGAACCAGGCGCTCGGCGCCGCGGCCACGGAGACCATGTGGGCGCTGCTGCGCCACGCGAACGGCGGCGCTATCTGCGACAGCGCCTGGCTGCCCAACACCCGGGACCTCGTCGTGCGCGGGCTGCGCCGGGCCAACGTGGCGCCCGCGGACATCCTGGAGATCTGGTGCGAGGTGCCCGCTGCCCTCGCCCGGCGCCGCTTCGAGGCCCGCGCCCCCAGCCGCCACCCCATCCACGGCCAACAGGTCGGCCTCGACCGCAAGTGGGCCACCTGGCAGGCCGAGGCCGGCCCGCTGGCGTTCGGTGACGTCCTCCAGGTCGACACCACCCGTGAGGTCGACATCGACGCCCTGGCGGCCGAGGTGCGCGACCGGGTGCTCGCCGGCGGAACGTCCGCGTCACGGTAGGCGGCTAAACTCCGCGCTCGTGACGGGGACATGGCCCGCGGGCCGGTTGGTGCTGCGGCGCCACTTCATGCGCGACAACCTGCTCGCCCGCGTGTGGGCCGGCCGGGTCGCCGCCGACGACGACACCGGACTGTGGCTCTGGATCGCCACGGGCAGCGACTACCGCGACATCGGGGCTGCCGACGGGCGCGCCTTCCGCGAGGTTCCGTTCGGCGAGTGGGGACGCACCGGGAAGGCGCTGAAGTCGTTGACCTGGCGCAACGACGTGCTCATGCTGCACCCGCGCGCCGGGGCGTACTCGCTGTGGTTCTTCTTCTCCCCGACCGGGGACTTCACGGGCTGGTACGTCAACCTGGAGGAGCCGGTCACGCGGTGGGACGACGGCGCGGCGGCCGGCATCGACACGGTCGACCAGGACCTCGACATCGTCGTGGCGCCCGATCGCACCTGGCGGTGGAAGGACGAGGACGAGTTCGCCGACCACCTCGCCCACCCGGACATCTACTGGGTCGACGACCCCGAGTCGGTGTGGGCGGAGGGAAAACGGGTCGTGGGCCTCATCGAGTCGGCCGCCTTCCCCTTCGACGGCACGGGCTGCGACTTCCGCCCGTCCCCATCGTGGACGGCGCCGACCTCCCTACCGGCAGGCTGGGACAGGCCACGCGCGTAGGAAGTCCGCCGCCGAGAATGGCCCTACCGAATTCGGCATCCCATTCGGTAGGTAACTGCCCTTTGGCGCTTTCATTGGCCGGCTGTTTTCTGGGGTCATTCCAGGCTGGTGAGCTGCATTGATGTATTCAATTCTGTAAGTTCCAGGACCTGGTCTTGGGCCTTAGCCCCGCCGCCCTGCGCAAACCCGATCGCGCACCCACTGTCTGATCAGTCAGAGACTTCTCGCCGTCTTCAGCGGGCGCTCAGAATTCATGAACGCCTATCCGTAGAGGTGACCCATGTCGACCGCGACCGAACGCGCACTCATCGCCACGCCGGCGCCGGTGCGCTGGCGAGTTGGCCATGCCGGTTTCGTGGTGGCCGCCTGGCTCGCCGTGGTCGGCACGGCGCTGCTGGTGCGGCCGGGCGACGCCATCCGGCCATACGCGCTGTTCGCCCACCTGATCAGCCTCGCCGTCGGGTTCGGCGCGGTGCTCTGCGTCGAGCTCTACAGCCTCGCCTGGCTTGCCCGGCGTACGACGCTGGAGCGGGTCACCACCCTGGCTCTCACCCTCGATCCGCTCATCTGGCTGGGCCTCGTCGGGCTGGCCGGCAGCGGCCTGCTGCTCGGCCCGAACCTGGCCCGCCCGCTCACGGCCGTCAAGATGGCCCTGGTGCTCGTGGTGGGCCTCAACGGCGTACGCGCCCGGCGCCTGGGCCACGACCTGCGCGGGCTGCTCGACGAGCACACCGCGAGCCTGGGCCGGCACGCGGCCGGGCGGCGGGTGAACCCGGACGCCGCCGTCGCCCTCGAGGTGGGCGCGCCCCCCGAGGCGGTCGCGCCGGCCGCGGCCTCCCCGAAGGTACCCATGAGGATTTTCCTCCGGGCGGCGAGCATCTCGGCCGTGTCCCAGGCCGCGTGGTGGGGTGCCGCCGTGATCGGGTTCCTGACCACGACGGGCCGGTAGCTACTTCTCCGGCCTCTTGTACTTCGAGAAGTCGAGGTTCGGCAGCTTCAGGCCGGGCGGCAGGCCGCCGGCTCCGTCCAGGGCGCCCGGGTCCAGGCCCGGCGGCAACTGCGGCATGCCGGGGGGCATGCCGCCCGGCAGCGCGGCGCGCCCGGGACGGCCGCCCGAGCCCTTGCCGCCCTTGCGCTTGTTCTTGGGCGACTTCGTGGCCTTGCGGCGGCCGGGCATGCCCATCATCGGGCCCATCTGCTTCATCATCTTCTGCGCGTCGGCGAAGCGGTTGAGCAGCTGGTTGACGTCCATGACGGTGACGCCGGAACCGTTGGCGATGCGCAGGCGGCGCGAGCCGTTGATGATCTTCGGGTCGTTGCGCTCGCCGGGGGTCATCGACCGGATGATCGCGGTGACCTTGTCGAAGTGCTTGTCGTCCAGCTCGGCTAGCTGGTCCTTCATCTGACCCATGCCGGGCAGCATGCCGAGCAGGTTGCTGATGGGACCCATCCGGCGTACGGCGATGAGCTGGTCGAGGAAGTCGTCCAGGGTGAAGGTCTGGCCGCCCATGAGCTTGGCGGCCATCTTCTCCTTCTGGTCGGCGTCGAACGCCGACTCGGCCTGCTCGATGAGCGTGAGCATGTCGCCCATGCCGAGGATCCGGCTGGCCATCCGGTCGGGGTGGAAGACGTCGAAGTCCTCCAACTTCTCGCCGGTCGAGGCGAACAGGATCGGCGAGCCGGTGACCTCGCGGACGGACAGGGCGGCACCGCCGCGCGCGTCGCCGTCGAGCTTGGAGAGCACGACGCCGGTGATGCCGACGCCGTCGCGGAAGGCCTCGGCCGTGGCCACCGCGTCCTGACCGACCATGGCGTCGATGACGAAGATGACCTCGTCGGGCTGCACCGCGTCGCGGATGTTCGCCGCCTGCCGCATCATCTCGGCGTCGATGCCCAACCGGCCGGCGGTGTCGACGATCACGATGTCGCGCATGGTGCGCCGGGCGTGCTCGATCGAGTCCCTGGCGACCTGGACGGGATCGCCGACGCCGTTGCCCGGCTGCGGGGCGTACACCTCGACGCCCGCCCGGCCGCCGAGCACCTGGAGCTGGTTGACCGCGTTGGGTCGCTGCAGGTCACATGCGACGAGCAGCGGCTGGTGGCCCAGGCCCTTGAGGTGGCGGGCCAGCTTGCCGGCCAGCGTCGTCTTACCGGAACCCTGGAGACCGGCGAGCATGATCACGGTCGGCGGGTGCTTGGCGAACTGCAACCGCCGCGCCTCGCCGCCGAGGACGTTGACCAGCTCCTCGTGCACGATCTTGATGACCTGCTGGGCGGGGTTGAGCGCCGCGTGCACGTCCGCGCCGCGAGCGCGCTCCTTGAGCCGGGCGATGAACGCCTTCACCACGGGCAGCGCGACGTCGGCCTCCAGCAGCGCGAGACGGATCTCACGCGCGGTCGCGTCGATGTCAGCGTCGGTGAGCCGGCCCTTGCCCTTGAGCTTGGCGAAGATCCCGGTCAGGCGGTCGCTCAGCGTGTCAAACACGGCAGATTATCCCCACAAGTCTGATTCGGCTCGGTCGGCACGCGCCCGACCCCCTCACAGGGTAGCCGCCGCCCGCCGCGCGCCCCGACTCCGTACCCAAAGATCAAGATCATTACGAGTACGCCCGGGAGGGCGGGCACTCCGGGCGCGCATGTGGCCGGTGGAGGGAGTCCGCCGAGCCGCCAAAGGCATGACTTTGGCGACGGCGAGCGGCCCGCACCTCACCAAAAGCATGACTATGGCGGCGGCAAGCGGCCCGCGCCACGCCAAAAGCACGACTTTGGCGGCGGCGCGCGACCCCGACCTCGCCAAAGACACGACTATGGCGACGGCAAGCAGCCCGCGCCACGCCAAAGACACGACTATGGCGACGGCAAGCAGCCCGCGCCACACCAAAAGCACGACTATGGCGAACCCGAACGGCCTGCGCCTCACCAAAAGCATGACTTTGGCGGCGGCAAGCGGCCCGCGCCTCACCAAAAGCACGACTTTGGCGAACCCGAACGGCCTGCGCCTCACCAAAAGCATGACTTTGGCGGCGGCAAGCGGCCCGCGCCTCACCAAAAGCACGACTATGGCGGCGGCGAGCGACCCCGACCTCGCCAAAGGCACGACTTTGGCGACGGCGAGCAGCCCGCGCCACGCCAAAGGCACGACTATGGCGAGGGAGAGCGTGGGACACGCCACCAAAAGCGCGACTTTGGCGAAGGTGAGCGCCTTCCACGCCACCAAAAGCGCGACATTGGCGAGCGGGAGAGTGCGGACCCGCCGGCGCGGAACAGCCACAACGCTGCACGGAGGCGCGTAGGGGTCAGCCCGGGGCCGCCGCCGCCAGCATGGCTCGTTCGATGCGGGCGCGGGCGTCCGGGTCGCTCCAGTCGCCGTTGAGGTAGAACGCGTCCACGACGTCCGCCCCCAGGGTCGAGATGCGGGCCGCCCGGATGTCCGCGCCCGTCTCCTCCAGCGCCCGGGCGATCCGGAACAGCAGTCCGACGTCGTCGCCGGCGCGCAGTTCGAGGATCGTGGCGTCCGTGGCGCCGTCGACCGCCCACACGACGCGCGGCGGTGGGGGTGGGGTGCCGCCGCGGCTCGCGGAGCGCTGGCGGCTGGCCCGGGCGCGCGCGGCCAGGGCGTCGTCGACCCGCAGTTCGCCGCTGACGGCGCGGCGCACGTCGCCGACGAGGCGTTCGCGGTCCGGGCCGGTCGCGTCGCGGGGCTGCACGCGGCAGACCACGACCGCCACCGCGCGGTCGATGTCGCCGCCCACCGGCACGGTCGTGGCGTCCACGGACACGACGTCGAGGCGGTGCAGGGTGAGGCAGCCGGCCACGGCGGCGAGCAGGCCGGGCCGGTCGTGGGCGGCGACGACCACCCGGTCGGGTGCCAGTTCGACCGCGGGCAGGGCGCCTGCGGCGAGGGCGGCGAAGCGGGCGTCCGTGGCCGGCGGCGGGGACACGACGCCGCTCTCCAGCGCCGTACGGACCCGGTGGACGAGGTCGGCGACGAGCCGTTCCTTCCAGGCCGACCAGGCGGCCGGGCCGGTCGCGGCGGCGTCGGCACGGCTGAGGGCGTGCAGCAGGTCGAGGGTCTCCACGTCGCGTACGCAGTCGACGACGTGGCGGACCGTCTCCGGGTCGGCGAGGTCGCGGCGGGTGGCGACCTCGGGCAGCAGCAGGTGCCAGCGCACGAGCGTGCCGATGACGTCGGCGTCCGACTGCGGCAACCCGATCGACAACGCCAGGCGCGTCGCGACGTCGACGCCGACGATGGAGTGGTCGCCGGGCAGGCCCTTGCCGATGTCGTGCAGCAGGGCGCCGATGCTGAGCAGGTCGGGGCGGGAGACGTCGCGGGCGAAGCGGGCGGCGTGGCCGACGGTCTCGATGAGGTGGCGGTCGAGCGTGTACCGGTGGACCGGGTTGTGTTGCGGGGCGCTGCGGATGCGGGCCCACTCGGGCAGCCACGTGCTGACGAGCCCGAACCGGTCGCAGGCCTCCCACGTCTCGACGAGTGCCGGGCCGGAGCCGAGGAGCTGGGCGAACGCCACGCGCGCCGGCGCCGGCCAGGGGCGCGGCAGCGGCGGGCAGCGCCGGGCGAGCCATTCGAGGGTGCCGGGCGAGATGCGCAGCCCGTTGCGGGCCGCGGCCGCCGCCACGCGCAGCGACAGGGTCGGGTCGACCATCGGGGTGACGGCCGCCCGGGCGAGGACGACCTCGCCGTCCTGGGCGACCACGTCGGGCGCGACCGGCACACGTACGGCCGGGGTTGTCCTTCGCGGACCGCGACGCTGCACGGCCAGCCAGCGTTCCGCGGCCCGCAGGGCGTCGTCGACGGCGTACGCGATCGCGCGGGCGTCGTCGGTGACCCGGCGGCGCAGCGCGTCGCCACCGCCGGGAAGCTCCAGCATGGCGCTGACCTCGGCGAGGTCCTGCGCGAAGAGGCGGTCGCGGCGGCGGCCGGCGACGAGGTGCAGGGCGTCGCGCGCGTCGAGCAGGCGGGTGTAGGCGGCGCGTACGGGCGGCCGCCAGGCGTCGGCGACCTGGGCGTACCCGACGCCGCGCAGGACGCGCACGTCGCGCAGGCCGCCGCGGGCCTCCTTGATGTCGCCGTCGAGCAGGAACGCCAGCTCGCCCTGCACCCGCCAGCGGTGCGTGGTCAGCTCGCGCAGCATGGGCAGGTGGTGGCGGGCCTTCTGGCGCCACTGGGCGAGCGTGAGGTCGCGCAGTTGCGCGGTCAGGTCCGCCGACCCGGTGAGGTGGCGCCCGTCGAGCAGGCCGAGCCCGGCCTTCGTGTCCTCGGCGGCGACGCTGAGCGCCTCGTCGAGGGTGCGTACGGAGTGGTCGAGGGTCAGCCCGGCGTCCCAGATGGGATACCAGATCTTCTCGGCGATGGCGCCGATCTCGCGGACGCCCCGGTGGACGAGCACGAGGTCCAGGTCGGCGTAGGGCGCCATCTCCACCCGGCCCAGGCCGCCGAGCGCGACGAGGGCGACCTGGTCGGCGGCGTCGCCCACCCCGGCCTGCGACAGCGCGGCTTCGAACAGATCGGAGAGCCAGACGTCGAGCGCCGCCGCACGCTGCTCGCGTGCGGCGGCGCCAACGCCGGTTCGACCGATCATGGATTTGGGGTCGGACTCCACGGGGTTCGGGTCTCCATATCCATGATCAAGAATGGTCAGGGCTAGAGCGCGTCGAGCCCGCGCTCGCCGGTGCGGACCCGGATCACCTCGTCCACCGAGGACACCCAGACCTTGCCGTCGCCGATCTTGCCAGTACGGGAGGCGCTGACCACGGCGTCAACGACCTTCTCCACATCGATCTCGTCGATGAGGACCTCAACCCGGATCTTGGGCAGGAACTCCACCGTGTACTCGGCACCCCGGTACACCTCGGTGTGGCCCTTCTGCCGCCCGTATCCCTGAACCTCGCTGACGGTCATGCCCGCCACGCCCATGGCGTGCAGAGCCTCCTTGACCGCATCGAGCTGGTGCGGCTTGATGACCGCGGTCACCAGCTTCATGCTCAACCCCTCCATTTCGAGGACGCTCCGTCGACCTTAGCCTGCAACCTTTTCGGCGGGGGTATCCGCCGAAGACTCCGGAGCTGCCCCGGAGGGGGAGATGCCCGCGAGGGCGAAGGCGCCGGCACTGCTGCCGCCGCCGGCCGGCGAGGTGTCGTACGCGCTCTCCGCGTGCTCGGCCACGTCGATGCCCTCGACCTCGGCCTCCGCCGAGACCCGGAACCCGATCGTGTACTTGACCGCCAGGGCGAGGACCGCCGCGATCACGAACGAGTACACCGTGACGATGCCGCTGGCCTCGAACTGCCGCAGCAGCTGCGCGCCGCCGCCGCCGTAGAACAGGCCGTTGTCGGCGCCCAGCGCGTCGGTGATCGCGCCGTTGACGGCGTCGTTGGCGAAGAAGCCCAGCGCCAGCGAGCCGATCCAGCCACCGACGAAGTGGACCGCGACCACGTCGAGCGAGTCGTCGAAGCCCAGCTTGTACTTCAGCGCCACGGCCAGCGAGCAGACCGCACCGGCCACGATGCCGAGCACCACGGCGTAGACCGGCGAGATGAAGCCACAGGCCGGGGTGATGGCGACCAGACCCGCGACCGCGCCGGAGGAGGCGCCGACGAGGGTCGGCTTGCCGTCGCGGATCCACTCGACCAGGATCCAGCCGAGCAGCGCGGCAGCCGTGGCGACCTGCGTGTTGACGAAGGCGACCGCGGTGGTGCCGTCGACCGTCAGCTCGGAGCCGGCGTTGAAGCCGAACCAGCCGAACCACAGCAGGCCGGCGCCGAGGGCCACGAACGGCACGTTGTGCGGCTTGAAGCTCTCCTTCGGCCAGCCGACGCGCTTACCGAGCACGAGCGCCACGGCCAGGGCCGCCGCACCGGCGTTGATGTGGACCGCCGTGCCACCGGCGAAGTCCAGCGCGTGGATCTCGGCGCCGATGAAGCCGCCGCCCCAGACCCAGTGGGCGACCGGCACGTACACGAGGGTGAACCAGCCGAACGCGAACACGAGCCAGCCGGCGAACTTCGTCCGGTCCGACATCGCGCCGCTGATCAGGGCGACCGTGATGATGGCGAACATCATCTGGAAGCCCATGAACGCGTAGACCGGGATGCCGGTGGTGCCCCAGATCTCGGCGAAGATCGTGTCGGTCTTGTCGCCGGTGTACTGGGTGAAGCTACCGATGAACTTGTTGAGGCCCTCACCGTCGTTGCTGCCGAAGGCGAGCGAGAAGCCGTACAGGAGCCAGAGCACGGAGATGAGCCCGATGGACGAGAAGCTCATCATCATCATGTTGAGCACGCTCTTGGACCGGTTCAGGCCACCGTAGAAGAAAGCCAGCCCCGGCGTCATGAGCAAAACGAGTGCAGACGATACCAACAGCCAGGCAGAGTTACCTGTGTCGATCGTCGGTGCTTCAGCGAGCAGGAGCACGCTGCCCCTCCTTGGATTGAGTTTCCTCCCTTCCGACGCTGGCAGCGATGCCGGTACGTCGGATGGCGGGAAGCGTCGCGTACCGCTGTTTCGCGCAAGGTCCCCGATAGGTTTCCAGACAGTCACCGTGTGTTTCGTACGTGTGAAGGCCGACACACCTGTCGGGGTCAGGGGTCATTCACGTGACCATGGAGAGGGTTTACCGGCCGCACTAGCATCGCGGTCATGCCACGACCCCGGGTCCTCCTCACCACCGTGACCGCGCTCCTCGCCGTACTCGCCGCCGTGGGCTGCGGCCCCAAGAAGGAAGCGCCTGCCACCTCCCTGCCGGCCGGATCTGAGCTGCTCACGAAGGCCTCCGCCAAGATGAAGGAGGTGACCGACGCCCACGTCGTCATCACCGTGGACGGCACCCTGCCGGACCTGCCGATGAAGAAGGCGGACGGCGTGCTTACCCGTGCGGGCGATGCCAAGGGCACCGTTCAGTTGGAACAGTTCGGCCTCCTGGTCGAGCTTTCCTTCGTCATCGTGAACAAGACCGCCTATCTCAAGGGCCCCACGGGCGGCTGGGCCACTCAGCCGATGAGCCAGCTGACCGGCGTCTTCGACCCGGCCGCCGTGCTCGACCCCGACCGCGGGGTCGCGAACGTGCTGGCCACAGCCACCAACGGCGCCACCCAGGGCAAGGAGACCATTTACGGCAAGGAGACCTACAAGGTCTCGGCCGCCTTCGCCGACGCCGCCATGGCCCAGCTCCTGCCCGGCATCGGCACCGGGATCACCGGCCACGTGTGGCTCGACACCGCCGACTCGACACTGCGCAAGGCCGCGTTCGTCGTGCCCGGCACGGACAAGCCCGCCACCGTCACGATCACCGTCGACCAGATCAACTCCGGGGCCACGATCAGTGCTCCCTGACCTGGTCGCGGCCCCGCGCGCGGGGCGGCGGACGGCCATCGGCGTCACCGGCGCCGCCGTGCTGCTCGCCGCCCTCGACGCGTACGTCGTCGTGACGATCCTCGTCACCCTGGCCAAGGATCTCAGCGTCCCGGTCAACCACCTGGAGCGGATCACCCCGGTCGTCACGGGCTACCTGCTCGGCTACGTCGCCGGCATGCCGCTGCTGGGCAGCCTGTCCGACCGCTACGGCCGCCGCCCGCTCATCCAGGTGTGCCTGGCCGGCTTCGCCATCGGCTCGGCGCTCACCGCGCTCGCCCCGAGCGTCGGCCTGCTCGTCGCCGGCCGGGCCATCCAGGGCCTGGCCGGCGGTGCCCTGCTGCCCGTCACGATGGCGCTGGTGGGCGATCTGTTCGCCGCCGCGTCGCGCTCCGTCACCCTCGGGGTGGTCGGGGCCGCGCAGGAGCTGGGCAGCGTGCTCGGCCCTCTCTACGGCGCGGGCGTGGCGGCCTGGCTGGGCTGGCGCGGCATCTTCTGGATCAACGTGCCGCTCACGGTGATCGCGATGGTCGCGGTCCATTTCGCCCTCAGACCCTTCCGGGGTACGTCCGGCAGCGCGCCGCCCGCGAGCGCGGACGGTGCCGGCGTCCCGGGAGTCCGCCCGGCGTCCGGCGTCGATGTCGTCGGCGGGCTGCTCCTCGCGGGGGCCCTCGGCCTGCTCGTGGTCGGCCTGCACAACCCCGACCCGGAGCACGCCGTACTGCCGCCGTGGGGTCCGGCCACGCTGGCCGCCGCCGGGGTCGCGTTCCTCGCGTTCCTCGCCTGGGAGGTGTTCGCCGGCCGCACCGGGCGGGCGCGCCTGT
The DNA here is from genome assembly GCF_039528415.1 of Luedemannella helvata. Taxonomy (NCBI): domain Bacteria; kingdom Bacillati; phylum Actinomycetota; class Actinomycetes; order Micromonosporales; family Micromonosporaceae; genus Luedemannella; species Luedemannella helvata. Next base: position 99,523 of record NZ_BAAALS010000014.1, on the reverse strand, counting down.
TCGACCCGACCGGGGTCGCGCGCGGGCCGTTCCTCGCCGCACTGGGCGCCAGCTTCGCGGCCGGCACGGCCCTCATGGTCACGCTCGTCGACGTGGAACTCGTGGCACAGACCGCCCTGCGGCTGGACTCGACCGGCGCGACGCTCGTGCTGGTCCGGTTCCTGGCGGCACTGCCCGTCGGCGCGGTCATCGGCGGGTGGCTCGCGCCCAGGGCGGGCGAGCGCTGGGTGACGTTCGGCGGGCTGGGCGCGGCCGCCGCGGCGTACGCCCTGATGTCGCGGTGGCCGGGCGACGTGCTGGCCGCACGGTACGACCTGGGGTTCGTGAGCCTGCCCCGGCTGGACACCGATCTCGTCCTGGCGGGCCTCGGCCTGGGCCTGGTGATCGCGCCACTGTCGTCCGTGGTGCTACGGCTCGCCCCCGCCGCCCGGCACGGCACCGCCTCGGCGGCCATCGTGCTCGCGCGCATGATGGGCATGCTCATCGGCGTCGCCGCGCTCACCGCGTGGGGGCTGCACCGGTTCAAGGAGCTGACCGCCGACCTGGCCACACCGCTGCCGTTCGGGGTGACCCGCGAGGAGTTCCAACGCCAGTCGGAGGCCTACGCGGTGGCGCTCAACGCCGCGCTCCGCACGGAGTACTCGGAGATCTTCGCCGTCACCGCGGTGGTGTGTGCGGTGGGCGCTCTGCTCGGCCTGTGCCTGTCGGACCGGGCGGCGGCCGCCGAACCGTCGCCGTAGCGCCGCTCATGGCGGCCGCGTCCCGGGCCGGCTCACGGCCGGCCCGGGACGCGTCGCGCGCTACAGGCGCTGGAGCATCGCCCGCATCGTGGCGATCTCCGCCTGCTGGCTGGTGATGATCTGCTGGGCGAGGGCCTTCGCGTCCGCGTTGGCGCCGCCGGCGAGTTCGGTCTCGGCCATGTCGATGGCGCCCTCGTGATGGGCGATCATCAGCGTGGCGTAGAGCCGGTCGAACTCCCGGCCGCTCGCCGCCCGCAGCTTCGCCATGTCGGCCGCGCTCACCATGCCCGGCATGCCGTGGCCCATGGTGGCGGGCATGTGCGTCGGCCGGCCCCACGCCGTCAGCCAGCCGGACATCGTGGCGATCTCCGGCGCCTGGGCCGCCCTGATCTGCGCGGCCAGGCTCGACAGCTCCGGGTCGCTGGCCCGGCCGGGCGCGAGGTCGGACATTTCCACGGCCTGCTGGTGGTGCGGGATCATCATCTGGGCGAACATGACGTCCTCCTGGTTGGCCACCACGGCGCCGTCCGACGCGATCACCGACGGACCTGACATGTGCGGCATCCCGCTGTGGTCGCCCGCGCAACCACCCAGGACGAGCGCGAGCGCCGCGAGCACGGCGGCAGTACGAAATCGGGACATTTCTGACAAACCTTTCTGGAAATGGGTACGAGGACAGGACGCGCGGGCTGTCCTACGTACGCATCACCGCGACGGTTGCCAGCCGGAGGCCGCATCCTCGGCCGGGCGGCCCCCGGGCCGGTCGGGCCCGGCCGGCGGCAGGGGACGGCGCCTCGGGCGCCACCTGCCGCGCGCCGCGCACCACCAACGCCGCCAGGACGGCCAACCCGACAGCCGCGAGAACGGCGAGGCAGACGCTCCATGCCGGCAGGCCGTCCCGAGGCCCGGGCGCGTCGCGCGCCAGGGTGCCCTCGCCCGCCGGTGGGACAACGGCACCGTCGGGGACCGCGCCGGCGTGGGGGGCGGAGTGTGGGGCGCCGAGATGACCGGCGGCCAGGTGGTCGGGGCCGTGGTGGCCCATCGTGTGCATCGCGGAGACACCCAGCGCCGTGCAGCACAGCAGCACGAAGCGGGCCACCCGCCCGCGAAGCGCCGCCATCACGACCACCGGTTCACGCTAACCCACGCCCGCCGCCGCCCTCGTCACCCGGAGGCGGGTAGGTCAGCGCAGCGCCGCTTCCAGGGCGTAGCGCTCATGGTCAATGAGTCGCAGGTCGCGCATCGGGCGGCGCAGGTGGCCCTTGTGGACGATCCGGACGAACGCGGGTTCGCCCGCGGCCGCCATGCGGCGGATGCCCTCGACGTGGTCGATGATCCGGGCGCGGATGGCGCCGACCAGGCGGTGCCGGTCGCGGGGGATCAGGCCGTACGCGTTGGCGAACAGGCGCAGCCGGCGGGGCCGGTCCGGGCTGTGCCAGCCGAGCGTCACGGAGTCGTTGTCGGAGAACAACGGCACCCAGGTCCAGGCCGCGTACGCGACGTCGTAGATGCGCGCGCCCGGCGAGGCCAGGTCGAAGTCGATCAGCGCGATGGTGTCGTCGGGGCGCCAGATGACGTTGTGCGGGGCGGCGTCGTGGTGGCAGATGACCTCGGTGCCGGGGGGCGGAGGGCCGAACGAGCGCCACACCGCCCCGGGCGGCGGGCGGAAGCCGTACTGGGCGTCGTGGAAGCGGCGCAGCATCGTGGCGACCGCGACGAGGGCCTCATCGGTGACCCAGTGCGGCTGCAGGGGGTACGACCCGCACTCGCCCTCCAGGTAGGAGAGCACCTCGCGGCCGCGCTCGTCCATGCCGAGCGCCCGGGGGGCGCCGGTGAACCCGACGCGCTCCAGGTGATGCAGCAACGAGTGCACGGCGGGCGTCCACGGGCCCGCGTTGCGGCGTACCGTGTCCCCGACGCGCACGACCGTGCTCGTGTTCCCGCCCAGGAGCGGGATCTCCTGCTGCACCAAGGTTCGACGCCCCTCCCCGCGCCCACCGTGCGGCGAGCCGCCCGGGTCTGACCAATCTAGTCGGTACCCACCAGCGGGCGGTCCGACGCATGGCATGCCTCACTCCGCGAGGAGTGCGTCCACGAACGCCGCGGGCTCGAAGGGGGCCAGGTCGTCCGGACCCTCCCCGAGGCCGACCAGTTTAACCGGAATGCCGAGCTTGCGCTGTACGGCGATGACGATGCCACCCTTTGCGGTACCGTCCAGTTTCGTCAGCACGACGCCGGTCACGTCGACCACCTCGGTGAACACGCGTGCCTGCTCAAGGCCGTTCTGACCGGTGGTGGCGTCGAGGATGAGCAGGGTCTCGTCGACCGGCCCCTGGCGGCTGACGACCCGCTTGACCTTCCCCAGCTCGTCCATGAGGCCGACCTTGTTCTGCAGCCGGCCGGCCGTGTCGATCAGCACAGTGTCCACGCCGCTCTCCGTGCCCCGCTTCACCGCGTCGAACGCGACCGCGGCCGGGTCGCCGCCCTCCGGCCCGCGCACGACCTCAGCGCCGACCCGGCTGCCCCAGGTGGCGAGCTGGTCGGCGGCAGCGGCCCGGAAGGTGTCGGCCGCGCCGAGCACGACGGAGTGCCCGTCCGCGATGAGAACGCGGGCGATCTTGCCGCAGGTGGTGGTCTTGCCCGCGCCGTTGACGCCCACGACGAGGACGACCGCCGGGCGGCCGTCCGCCGAGTCGCGGTGCGGCGTGGCCTTCAGGCCCCGGTCCATGCCGGGGTCCAGCGCGGCGAGCAGCTGGCTTGCCAGCATGGCGCGCAGGTCGGCGGCCGTCGCGGTGCCCTGGACGCGGGCCTGCTCACGCAGCTTGCCGACGATCTCGCGGGTCGCCTCCACGCCCACGTCGGCGGTGATGAGGGTGTCCTCGACCTCGTCCCATGTGTCGTCGTCGAGCTTGTCGCGCGACAGCAGCGCGAGCAGCCCCTTGCCCAGCGCGTTCTGCGACCGGGACAGCCGGGCGCGCAGGCGCACGAGGCGGCCGGCGGTCGGCTCGGGCTTCTCCAGCGCCGGCGCGGTCTCCACCGGCGGCGGGGCGGGCGCCGGCGAGACCGGTCGGGTCGGCGCCGGTACCGTGCCGGCCTCGGGCGCCTGCGCCTCCTCGACCTCGGCGGGCGGCGCGGTCGTCAGCGTGGCGTCGTCGCGCTCCCGCAGCCGTTCCCGGCGCTGGCGCCGCAACGCGGGCAGCAGGAACGCCGAGGCCATCAGGGCGAGGAAGATCACAAGTACGATCCACGACTGCGTGTCCATGGGGGAAATCCTGACAGACGCTCCGGCCCAACCGGCATGCGCCGTCGCGCGGCGGGGCGCGCGTCACCCGGGCAGGGCAGGATGGGGTCATGCCTGCCGACATCCCCTGGACCGCGCCGCCGGTCGAGCGCCGCAACGAACCCCTCGTCGCCGACGAACGCGCCATGCTGGAGGGCTGGCTCACCTGGCAGCGCGACACCCTGCTGTGGAAGTGCGCCGGCCTGACCGGCGAGCAGCTGGCGCTCGCCTCGGTCGAGCCCTCCAACCTCACCCTGCTCGGGCTCGTCCGCCACATGGCGGAGGTGGAGCGCGTGTGGTTCCGCATACGCAGCGCCGGCCAGGACGTCGGCCCGCTGTTCCTCACACCCGACAACGACGACGCCGATCTCACGGACGGCACCCCGGCGTCCGCGGAGGCGGACTTCGCCGCGTTCCGCCGCGAGTGCGACCTCGCCGACGAGGCGGCCGCCGGCCTGCCGTTGGAGCACACGTTCCCGTCCCCCCGGTCCGGGAAGCCGATCAGCCTGCGGTGGGTGTACGTGCACATGATCGAGGAGTACGCCCGCCACAACGGCCATGCCGACCTCATCCGGGAGCGCATCGACGGCAGTACGGGCGACTGACGCGCCGGCCCGCCGCCGCGCCCTACCATCGGACGGCATGATCCGGAAACGTCGATGGCTGGTCGGGGTGGCGGCCGCCCTGCCGGCCCTGGTGGTGACCTGCCTCGGCGCGGCGTTCGTACTGCTGCCGGGCGCCTCGACCGAGGCGATGCCGGCGTCGATCACCGAGAACGGCGTGGTCTACGACCGGGCCGAGCTGATCACGTTCCGGACGGTCTTCCGCGACTCCGTGACCGTCCGGATCCCGGTGACCACGCGCCCGATCGTCGTCCGCGGATCGTGCACGCTGGCCCGGCTCCACGGCAGCCACGCCAACTCCGCGCTGCTCCTCGACGTGCCGACCAGCTACGTCGACGGGAGGAACGTCCCGGAGACGAACGGCGCCGACGTGCTCCACTGCTTCGCGGGCCGGCCGCCGGACCTGACGACGACCATCGACCCCGGCTGGCTGCCCCGCGAGGGCGACCGGCTGCGGCTCACCTGGACCGAGCTGGACACGCGCGCCGACGCCCCGGCGGACTCCCCCGCCTCCTGGGCGCTGGCCGTCTACGTGGCGCGCTAGCCCCACAACACCCGTGCGCGAGCGGGTCGCCGGGAACGCTGCCAACGCGCCCGAGCCGCGCGGACGCTCAAGGCGTCCGGAGCCTTGAACCGGCCTGGTAGCCCTGGGTACCGCAGCGGTTCACAGCACCCGCGGGGCCCTCCCCACGCTAGAGGCCCAGCGCCGCCCGCAGGTAGGGGAGGTCGGCGACGCCGTTCCACCGGTAGGCGGACAGCCCCGCCGCCCGGGCGCCGCGCACATTGCGGTCGTCGTCATCGACGAACAGGCAGTGAGCGGGCGACCGGCGCAGCGCGTCGCACACGATCGCGAAGAACTCCCTGCTGGGCTTGTGCGCACCCACGACGGACGAGTTCACGACCACGTCGAACGCGTCGGCGACGCCGAGCAGCTCCAGGTCCGCGTCGAGCCGCGAGGTCGCGTTCGTGGCAAGAGCCACGGGTACCCCCGCCGCGCGCACCTCGGCGACGAAGCGGAGCACGTCCGGGTCGATCTCGCCCCGGTACGCCATCCACTCGGTCACGAGCGCGCGGGCGGCGTCCGGGTCGAGCTGGTGCTGGTGGGTCAGCTCCTCGGCGATCGTGCCGGCCCACTCCTCGTGGCTCTGCTTACCGACAAGCACCGGGTTGAGCACGCGATGGTCGAACGCGACGGCGAGGATCGTGCCCGCGTCGAGGCTGGCGGCGGCCTCCAGCGGCGCGCGTACGGCAGGGTCGAAGTGGCGCAGCACCCCGTCCAGGTCGAGGACGAGGGCGTCGGGGCGGGGCTTCACGACTCATCGTCCTCGCGCAACCGCTGGCTGATGACCTGGGTCACGCCGGCCTTCATGGTCACGCCGTAGAGCGCGTCGGCGATCTCCATCGTGCGCTTCTGGTGCGTGATGATGATCAGCTGGCTCTTCTCGCGGAGCTGGGCCAGCAACGTGATCAGGCGGCCGAGGTTCACGTCGTCGAGCGCCGCCTCGACCTCGTCCATGATGTAGAACGGGCTGGGCCGCGCCCGGAAGATCGCCACGAGCAGCGCCACGGCCGTGAGCGAGCGCTCGCCGCCGGACAGCAGCGACAGCCGCTTGATCTTCTTGCCGGGCGGGCGGGCCTCGACCTCGACGCCGGTCGTGAGCAGGTTCTCCGGGTCGGTGAGGATGATGCGGCCCTCGCCGCCCGGGAACAGCACCGGAAAGACCTGCTCGAACTCGCGGGCCGTGTCGGCGAACGCGGAGGCGAACACCTCCAGGATCCGGTCGTCCACGTCCTTGACGACCGTGAGCAGGTCGCGCCGGGTGGCCTTGAGGTCCTCCAGCTGGTCGGAGAGGAACTTGAAGCGCTCCTCCAGCGCGGCGAACTCCTCCAGCGCGAGCGGGTTCACCTTGCCGAGCAGGGCCAGCTCCCGGTCGGCCTTGGCGGCCCGCTTCTCCTGCGTGGCCCGGTCGAACGGGATGGGCTCCGGGGCCGGCTTGCCGGCCGCCTCGGCGGTCGCGAGGTCGTGCGGGGTCGGCGGGACGAGCTGCTCCGGGCCGTACTCGGCGACGAGGGTCTCGGCGTCCAGGCCGTACTCCTCGGCGGCGCGGTTCTCCAGCGCCTCGATGCGCAGCCGCTGCTCGGCGCGGGCCACCTCGTCGCGGTGCACCTTGGAGGTCAGCCGCTCCAGCTCGACGGCGTGTTCGCGCGCTGCCGCCCGTACCCCGGTGAGTTCGTTTTCGCGGGCGGACCTGGCCTGCGCGACGGCATCGCGGTGCGCGGCCGCCGCCGCCAACGCGCGGCCCGCCTGCCGCAGGGCCACGTCCGCGCCGAGCACCACGGCCTTCGCGATGAGGGCGCCCCGGGCCCGGGCGGCGCGGCGGGCGGCGGTGCGCTCGCGCGCCTGCCGCTCGTTGTGCGCCTGCCGGATGAGGGCGTCGGCCCGACCGGTGATCGCGGCGACGCGCTCCTCGGCCGTTCGCACGGCGAGCCGTACCTCGATCTCCTGCTGCCGGGCGGCCGGCACGGCCGCGGACAGCTCGTCGCGTTCGGCCGTCGACGGGTCCTCGTCCGTGGGGGTGTCCTCGGCGATGCGCAGCCGCTCCTCCAGCTCGGCGAGGCCGGCGAGGTCGCGGTCGCGTGCCTCCTCGGCCTTCTGCCGGGCCTGCACGATGCGGTCGGCCTCGGCCTGCGCGCTGCGGGCGGCGGCACCCAGCTCGGCGAGCTGACGGGCGGCGGCATTGCGCTCGCCCTCGGCGGCCCGCTTCGCGGCGGCGGCCCGGGTGACGGCCTCCTTGGCCTCGGCGGCCTCCTCCCGCACCTCGGCCAGCTGCTCCTTGAGTTCCGCCTGGAGCTGCTCGGCCTCGGCGCGGCGCTGACGCGCCTCCTCCACCGCCGCCTGCACCTCGATGAAGCTCTGCTGCCGGCACGACCCGCCGACGACCTCGCGCACCCCGAGGACGTCTCCCTCGGCGGTCACCGCGCGCAGGTTCGGCGCATAACCCAGCAGAGTACGGGCGGCAGCGACGTCGGGGGTGAACACGACATCGCCGAGCAGGCCGGTCACCGCCGCCCGCAGCGTCGCCGGGGCGCGGACGACATCGAGCGCCCAGCGCGAACCTTCGGGCAGCGCCATGTCCGGGCGTCGCCACCCGGGCGCGGCGTCGGCCGCGCCCGCGCCGGCGACGAGCAGGGCAGCGCGGCCGGCGTCCTCGGTCTTGAGCAGCTCGACGGCGCTCTGCGCGCCGTCCAGGGTGGACACGGCGACCGCGTCGGCGAGCAGGCCGAGCGCGGCGGCCAGCGCCGCCTCGTGGCCCGGCTCGACCGTGAGCAGCGCGGCGACGCTGCCGAGCAGGCCGGGGACCTTCTCAGCCCGGGCGAGCAGAGCGCCCGCCCCGTCCTTGCGCTTGAGGCCGATCGCGAGGGCCTCCTCGCGCGCCTTCCACTGGGTCGCGTCCTTCTCGGCGGCCCGCTCCTCATCGGACAGCCGCCGGATCCGCGCGTTGATCTCCTCAGCCCGGCGCTGCGCCTCGGCGTGGGCGTTGTCGAGCGCCACGTCGCCCCGGTCGGCCTCCGAGGCGCCCTCCTGCGCCACCTCGTACGCCTCCTGGGCGGCCTCGGCGCGCTCCATCGCCTCGCCCAGCGACGCGGTGAACCGGGCGATCTCGTCGGCCGCCGCGTGCGAGCGGGTGCGCATCGCGTTCACCTGCCCGGCCAGCTTGGCCAGGCCCTCCCGCTTGTCGGCGATCGCCTTCACGGCAACGACGAGCGCCTTTTCGGCCTCGGCCAGGCGGCGCTCCAGCTGCTGGCGCTTGGCGACGGCCTCGTCGAGGCGTTCCTGATGCGTCTCCAGCGCGGCGCGCAGCTCCTCCTCCTGCTCGCGGGCCTCCTCGGCCTCGGCGAGCAGCTGCTCGGGATCGCGGCCCGGCCGCTCGTCGTCGACGGCCGTGCTGAGGTTGCGCAGCCGCTCGTCGGCCAGCTGATGGGTGGCGCGCAGCCGCTCCTGGAGGGTGGCGAGCTGGAAGTGGGTGTCCTGCGCCCTGGCCAGCACGGGCGCGTCCTCGGCGAGGGCCGCCTCCAGTTCGGCGAGGCGCTCCTGCACCTCGGCGTGGGCGGCCTCCACCTCCTCGCGGCGGGCCCGCAGCGCGGCCTCGTCGGCGACCTCCCGGTCGACCGTGGTGCGCAGGGAGATGTAGTCGTCGGCGAGCAGGCGCAGCTTCGCGTCGCGCAGGTCGGCCTGGATGCCGGCGGCCCGGCGGGCCACCTCGGCCTGGCGGCCCAGCGGCTTGAGCTGGCGGCGCAGCTCGGCGGTCAGGTCGGTGAGCCGGTTGAGGTTGGTCTGCATCGCGTCGAGCTTGCGCAGCGCCTTTTCCTTGCGCTTGCGGTGCTTGAGGACGCCCGCCGCCTCCTCGATGAAGGCGCGCCGGTCCTCCGGCTTGGCGTGCAGGACCGCGTCGAGCTGGCCCTGACCCACGATGACGTGCATCTCCCGGCCGATGCCGGAGTCGGAGAGCAGCTCCTGAATGTCCAGCAGGCGGCACCCGTTGCCGTTGATCTCGTACTCGCTCTCGCCGGAGCGGAACATCCGGCGGGTGATCGAGACCTCGGTGTAGTCGATGGGCAGAGCGCCGTCGGTGTTGTCGATCGTGAGGGTGACCTCGGCGCGGCCGAGCGGGGCGCGCCCGGACGTGCCCGCGAAGATCACGTCCTCCATTTTGCCGCCGCGCAGTGCCTTGGCGCCCTGCTCGCCGAGCACCCAGGAGATCGCGTCGACGACGTTGGACTTGCCGGAGCCGTTCGGCCCCACCACGCAGGTGATGCCGGGCTCCAGTTTCAGCGTCGTCGCGGAGGCGAAGGATTTGAAGCCCTTCACCGTCAGGCTCTTGAGATGCACGGGTCTCCGTGGGTGGTAGCTGTCCGACCTCTCGGCAGAGTACCCCGAGGAGGGCAAAAGGAAGCGCGCCGACATCGGGGTCGGCGCGCAATCTTCAACGTGTCCTAGCTGGGGCTTACTGCCTGTCTACGAGGTGGTGACGCTCAGGCGAGCGCCGGCTCCTCGATCCGCAACAGGCTATCCGTATCGACCGAAGCCACCAGGCGATCATTCTCCGCCCGCAGCCGCAGTACCTCGAACTCAAGCTCCCGCACGCGGGCACGCAACTTCGTGACCTCGTCGAGCATGCGCCGGTCCGGCGCACCGCCCACGTGGCCGTAGAGGGCCTTCGCCATATCGTCTCCTTGTCAGCGCCACCGGAACCCACCGGTCAACGCGCGCCCCTCATCGGCAGCCAGCACGCACCCTCGTGCGCGCACGGCGGGGCGCGTCTGGCGACACCCCCATAGTCCGCCCGAGCACCGACCTCAGTCAAGTTCCGCGCCGGGACATGCCGTCACACCCCTCCCGCTCTCGATGTCCGTTTACTGACAAAGCCGCGTACGGGGGACAACCACTCGTTGCGACCTATATGACCGTGTCTCTGGCCCCACTCCTGCCGCTGTGCACGCACCCCGACGACGACCCCGGCACCTGGTCGGCCGCCACCCTCACCGCTCCCACGCTCGGCGCCGTCGTCGTCGTGCGGCTGCCGGTCGCGTCCGCGGCCCCGTCCCTCGGCCCGGCCATCGCCCGCATCGTGCGCGCCGGCAGCGCGGTCCTCGGGTACGTGAGCCTCGCATTCGCCACCCGGCCTGTGGCCGAACTCACGGACGAAATCGCCCGCTGGTCGCAGTCGGGCGCCACGGGGATCTTCCTCGATCACGCCCCCGCCGGCCCGGCCCACCTCGGCGCCCTCCGGCTCGCCCAGCGCGCGGCGCTGCGGGCCGGCCTGCGCCGCGTCGTGTTCAACACGGCCGGCCCCGCCGACCCGCTCTGCCGCGAACTCGACGCCGTGATCTGCAGCTTCGAGGGCTCGTGGCCGCAGTACCGCGCCTGGGACGGGTACGGGTCGCTGCCGGGCGACGGGCACCTCGTCTACGGCGTACCGCCCGAGGAGCGCGGCAAGGCGCTGACCCTCATGCGCCGCCGGGGCGCGGGCCTGGGCCTGATCACCGACCTGGGCTGGCCGAGCGGCATGCAGTCACTGCTCGCCGCAGCGGCGGCCGAGGTCCGCTGACCCCGTCAACGGCGAGGGCGGGGTTGGCACTTCGGGCACGAGTACGAGGAGCGGTTCATGAACGGCTCCCGGCGGATCGGGGCGCCGCAGCGGCGGCACGGCTCACCTTCGCGGCCGTAGACGTTCAGCGAGCGTTCGAAGTACCCGCTCTCGCCGTTGACGTTGACGTAGAGCGCGTCGAAGCTCGTCCCGCCGGCCTTGAGCGCCTCGCGCATCACGTCGGTGACGTGGCCGAGCAGCCGCGCCGCCGCCGGCCGGGTCAGGGCGTCCGTCGCCCGGGCGCCGTGCAGGCCGGCCCGCCACAGCGCCTCGTCGGCGTAGATGTTGCCGACCCCGGAGATCAGCGACTGATCGAGCAGGGCGCGCTTGACCTCGGTGCGACGCCGGCGCATCGCGGCGACCACGACGTCGGGGTCGAACAGCGGGTCGAACGGGTCGCGGGCGATGTGCGCGATCTCGGCGGGCAGGTCGGCCCCGCCGACGGAGACTGCCAGCCCACCGAACGTGCGCTGGTCGACGAAGCGCAGCTGAGGGCCGTCGTCGGCGAACGCGAAGCGGATGCGCAGGTGCGGGCCGTCCGGCTCGGTGGCCGGCAGGAGCAGCATCTGGCCGGACATGCCGAGGTGCCCCACGATGGCGTCGCCGCTGCTCAGGGGCAGCCACAGGTACTTGCCGCGCCGGCGTACCCCGACCACCGTCTGGCTGAGCAGTACCGCGGCGAAGTCGGCGCCGCCGGTCGCGTGGCGGCGGACGGCCCGGGGGTGCAGCACGTCGACCGTGGCGATCGTGCGCCCGGACACCCAGCGGTCCAGGCCCTCGCGGACCGTCTCGACCTCGGGCAGCTCAGGCATCCGGCTCGCCCTCCACGGGGGACACCGGATCCAGGTTGAGCGCGAGCCACGCGGCCTCGGCGGCGCGCTGCTCGGCCTCCTTCTTCGTGCGCCCCTGGGCGCCGCCGTGACGGGCGCCGGCCACGACGGCCCAGGCGGTGAACGTCTTCGCGTGGTCGGGGCCGGTCTCCTCGACGTGGTAGTCGGGCACGCCCAGGCCCCGGGCGGCGGTCAGTTCCTGCAGGCTGGTCTTCCAGTCCAGGCCCGCGCCGAGGCGGCCGGCCTGCGCCATGACGGGCCCGAACAGCCGGTGGATCACCACACTGGCCACGGGCAGTCCGTGCTCCAGGTAGACGGCGCCGAGCAGGGCCTCCAGCGTGTCGGCGAGGATGCTCTCCTTGTCGCGCCCGCCCGTGGCCTCCTCGCCCTTGCCGAGCAGCAGGTACGGGCCCAGCCCGTACGCGCTGAGGCCGCGCGCGACATCGGCGAGCGCGCGGGAGTTGACGACGCTGGCCCGCAGCTTGGCCAGCCGACCCTCCGCGAGGTCGGGGTTGTCCTGGTAGAGCGCGGTCGTCACGACCAGGCCGAGGACGGAGTCACCGAGGAACTCCAGCCGCTCGTTGGTGGGCAGGCCGCCGTTCTCGTACGCGTACGACCGGTGGGTGAGCGCGCGCTGCAGCAGGTCTTCGGAGATGCCGACGCCGAGCGCGGCCTCCAGGTGGGTGGTTGACGGGCGCACGTGCCGCTCTTCCGGGGCGGAACGGGACTTCACCAGGGCACCTCCGCGGGCTTGGCCGAACCGCTGACGGACCCGATCCGGCGCGGCATGTCCGCGCGGACGAGGTGGGCGGCGAGCGCGATACCCGAGGCGATGTCGCCGCCTCCGGCCGCGCCGTGACAGACGACGACCGTGCCGGCCACCCCGAGCAGGGCGGCGCCGCGCGGGGCGTCGGAGGAACTGGGGACGCTGGCGTGGCGGCCGCTGCCGCCCGCTGTCGCGATGGCCGCCTCAACGCCCTTGAGCAGGACGTTTCCGGTGAATCCATCGGTGACAACGACGTCGGCGCGGGCGCCGGAAATGACCTCGTCGCCCTCGACCAGCCCGACGTAGCGGGACTGGGCGGGCAGCGGGTAGGTGCGCAGCGTGCGTTCGGTGGCGCGGCGCAGGCGGTCGCCCTTGCCGGGCTCGCTGCCGACGGAGAGCAGGCCCACGCGGGGAGCGGGTACGCCCAGGATCGCCCGGGCGTACCCGACCCCGAGCACGGCGTGCTGCACGAGGTCCACGGGGCGGACCTCCATGCCGGCGCCCACGTCGAGCAGGAGGACGGGCCCGGCGGCGCCGGGCAGGACAGCCGCGAGGGCGGGCCGCCGGAAGCCGGGGGTACGGCCGATGCCGATGACGGCGGCGGTGACCGTGGCGCCGCTGGCGCCCGCGGAGACCAGGCCCTGGGCGCGCCCGGCGGCCACGGCGGACGCGGCGGCGGCGATGGTGGTCGCGTGGTCGGCGCCGCGGGCGGCCGGTTCGGCCATCGCGACGTACTGATCAGCGACGAGAACCTCCACCCGCTCGCGGGTGGAGGTGTCGAGGGCAGCCGTCACCTCGTCGGCCACCCGGCGGGGGCCGACGAGAAGGAGCTGAAGTTCCGGATCGGCTTGGCAGGCTCGCAGAGCGCCGTCAACCACGACGGCGGGGGCATCGTCCCCGCCGAGGAGGTCGACGGCGATCCGCGTCCCGGCAGTCCGCCCGGGCGCAGGTCGCGTCACCCGTGTCCCGGGCTCAGACCTCGATGACCTGACGACCGTTGTACGTGCCGCAGACCGTGCAGACCGCGTGCGGCAGCTTCGGCGAGCGGCACTGCGGGCAGGCGACGGTGGCGACGGGGGTGGTCTTCCACTGCGCCCGGCGCGACCGGGTGTTGCTGCGCGACATCTTGCGCTTGGGAACGGCCACGGCTCTTACTCCTAGGTCAGGCTCGCTGCGATCTTCAGCGAGTCAGGTCGTTCAGTTTGGCCCAGCGCGGGTCGACCGCCTGGTGGCTGTGGTCGGCTGGCAGGTTGTCCCAGGGCTCGCCGCACTCGGAGCACAGCCCCGGGCAGTCCTCCCGGCACAGCGGGTTGGCCGGCAGCGCGAGCACCACCGCGTCCCGCACGGCCGGCTCCAGGTCGATCAGATCGCCCTGCATCCGGCCGACCTCGTCCTCGTCGGTCGTCTCGTCCGTCGTGCTGTGCGCGTAGGCGTACAGCTCCGCGATCGTCACGTCCAACGTGTCGTTGATCTCGCGCAGGCAGCGGCCGCACTCCCCCACGAGCGGCCCGGTGACCTGGCCGGAGACGTACACGCCTTCCGACACGGAGGTCATCTGCAGCCGCAGCGAGAGGTCGGCACCCGCCGGCACTCCGATCAACTCCAGGCCGAGATCCTGCGGCGCGGGCACCACCCGGACAACCTCACGCATAGCACCCGGGCTGCGAGGCAGGTCCCGGGTATCGAGGACCAGCGGCGCGCGCGGGTCGAGGTGGGTTATCGAATGTTCACGCATCGTAGGCTCCGACCAGAAGTGGCCGACGTAAGACACTACCTGAGCGGCGGCGGCACCGTCGAATCGCCCCGCGTCGCACTAGAACGGCAGGGGCCGTTCGTCCTCGTTCGGGGCGAACGTACCGATCTCGCGCAGCGCGTGCATCTTGTCGCGACCGCGCTCGATCGACGCCAGCGACCGGGTCAGGAACTGCTCGAAGTTGGCCAGGGTCGTGTCGACGTACTCGTCGACCTCCTCGCGCAACCGCTGCACCTCCGACCGGGCCTCGCCCATGATCCGGTTGGCCTCGTGCTCGCTGGAGACGACGACCTCGCTGTGCGACACCAGCCGGGCGTGCTCGGCCTCGCCCTCGGCGATGATGCGGTCCGCCTCACGCTGGCCCGCGTCGAGGATCTTGTCACGCTCCTCCAGCAGGGCCGAGGCCCGGCGCAGCTCCGCCGGCAGCTCGCTGCGCAGCTGGTCAAGAAGGCCGATCAGCTCGCCGCGGTCGACCATGCAGTTGCGCGACATCGGCACCTGACGCGCGCCCTCCACGAACGCGATGATCTCGTCGATGCGGTCGATGGGATCCACCGGGCGTCACTCCTCCTGTCCAGGAACTCACCTATTCTGCTGCCGTCGCCATGGCGGCGCCCAGCCGCCACGTCGGTGAGCCTTGGACAGCCGATCGGTCGTCATTGCGGGCGCAACCGGTCGGTCAGCCGCCGGGCCACCGTGTCCGGCACGTGGGCCGACACGTCGCCGCCCCATTTCGCCACGTCCTTGACGAGGCTCGACGACAGGAACGAGTGCACCGGGTTGGTCGGCATGAACAGCGTCTCCACCCCGGCCAGGCCGATGTTCATCTGCGCCATCTGCAGCTCGTAGTCAAAGTCGCTGACCGCCCGCAGGCCCTTGACGACCACCATGGCGTCCTGCGCCCGGCAGAAGTCCACGAGCAGTCCCTGGAACGTCTCGATCCGCACGTTCTCGTAGGGCTTCGTCACCTCGCCCAGCATCTCGATGCGATCCTCGATGCTGAACAGGCCCATCTTCGACTGGTTCACCAGCACCGCGACGATCACCTCGTCGAAGATGCGCGCACTGCGGCTGATGATGTCCAGGTGGCCGTTTGTCACGGGGTCGAACGAGCCCGGACAGACCGCCGCCCGCCTGATATCGCTGGTCACGCTGCGCGACCGTACCAGAGCATGGTCTCGCCGTAGCGGCGACCACGCTCGGCGGTGATCCCGTCCACCCAGGTCAGCTCCGGTGAGCGTGCCGAACGTTCGACCACGACGACCGCCCCGGGCGCGAGCCACCCGTTGCCGACCAGGGCGTTCAGCGCCGCGGTCACCTCGCTGTCCGCGAGGGCATAGGGAGGGTCGGCAAAGACCACGTCGTACGCCGTGTCCGGCGCGCCGGCCAGGACGGCGGCGACCTTGCCGGTGGCGAGCCGCACGGTCGCGCCGAGCTTGAGGGTCGCGATGTTGGCCCGCGCCGTGCGGGCGGCGCCGGGGTCGGACTCGACGAGCAGCACGTGCGCGGCACCTCGGGAGGCCGCCTCCAGCCCCACGGCCCCCGAGCCGGCGTAGAGGTCCGCGAAGTGGCAGCCGGCCAGGTCGACCATGGTGTCCAGCGTGGAGAACAGCGCCTCCCGGACCCGGTCGGAGGTGGGCCGCGTGTCCCGCCCGGCCGGCGCGGTGATCCGCCGTCCGCCGTGCGTGCCCGCCACGATCCTCGTCACGAGCGCGAGGCTACCCGCCCGCCGCCGCTCAGCCCTTTTCGAGGTATTCGGCGCGCTCCTCGTCGACGAGCTTGGCGACCGACGCCGCCAGCGCCGGATGGTCGCTCAGCTCGGGATCGTCGTCGATGAGCCGGATGGCCTCCTCGCGGGCCTCGCCGATGAGCTTGGCGTCGCGCAGCAACGACAGCAGACGCAGGTGGGAGCGGCGCCCGGACTGGCTCGCGCCGAGCACGTCGCCCTCGCGGCGCTGCTCAAGGTCGAGCTCGGCGAGCCGGAACCCGTCCAGGGTGGAGGCCACCGCGTCGAGGCGTTCGCGCGCGGGCGACCCCGGCGGCGCCTCGCTCACCAGCAGGCACAGCCCGGGGGCGCTGCCCCGGCCGACGCGGCCGCGCAGCTGGTGCAGCTGGGAGATGCCGAACCGGTCGGCGTCCAGGATGATCATGACGGTGGCGTTGGGCACGTCGACGCCGACCTCGACGACCGTGGTGGCCACGACGACATCGAGCTTGCCGGCCGCGAAGGAGCGCATGACCGCGTCCTTCTCGTCCGGGGGCAGGCGGCCGTGCAGGGCGGCGATGCGCAGCCCGTGCAGCGGCCCCTCCCGCAGCAGCGGCTCCACGTCGGACACCGCGAGCGGCGGCCGGCGGGCCGACTCGACCGCCAGATCGGCGTCCTCGCCGGTGGCGGCGGCGTCGCCGATGCGGGGGCAGACCACGTAGGCCTGGTGGCCCTTGGCGACCTCCTCGCGCAGGCGCTGCCAGGCGCGGTCGAGGTAGGCGGGCTTCTCGGCGGCGGGCACCACGTGGGTGGCGATGGGCGAGCGACCGCGCGGCAGCTCGGTGAGGCTCGCCACGTCCAGGTCCCCGAAGACGGTCATGGCGACCGTACGCGGGATCGGGGTGGCCGTCATGACGAGCACGTGCGGCGGCCGGTCGGCCTTGGCGCGCAGGGCGTCGCGCTGTTCCACGCCGAAGCGGTGCTGCTCGTCGACGACGACCAGGCCCAGGTCGGCGAAGTCGACACCCTCGTAGAGCAGCGCGTGGGTGCCCACCACGATCCCGGCGGCCCCGGAGGCGACCTCGTCGAGCGCGCGGCGCCGCACGGCGGCGCCCTGCGACCCGGTCACCAGCGCGACCCGGGTGGCCGTGTCGGCGGAGTCCAGCTCCCCGGCCCGGCCGAGCGGCCCGAGCAGCTGGGTGATGCCCCGGTAGTGCTGGGCGGCCAGCACCTCGGTCGGGGCCAGCAGTGCGGCCTGCCCGCCGGCGTCGACGACCTGCAGCATGGCCCGCACCGCGCAGACGGTCTTGCCGGAGCCGACCTCGCCCTGCAACAGGCGGTGCATGGGATGCGGCCGGGCCAGGTCGGCGGCGACCTCCTCGCCGACAGCCCGCTGCCCGGCGGTCAGCTCGTACGGCAGGGCCGCGTCGAACCCGCTCAGCAGGCCGTCGGCCTTGACCGGGCGCGGCGTGGCCGGCCAGTCCGCGGCCCGCCGCTTGCGCTGCACGAGCGCCACCTGCACGGCGAACGCCTCGTCCCAGGCCAGCCGGTGCCGCGCGATGGCCAGCGCCTCGCGCGAGGTCGGATGGTGGATCTCGCGGAGCGCCTCCAGGAGGGGCATGAGCCGGCGCTCGCCCCGGATCCGGCCGGGCATCGGGTCGGGCAGCGGCCCGAGAGTGTCCAGCGCCAGGCGTACGCACTTGCCGATCTGCCAGGTCTTCAGCGCCGAGGTGGACGGGTACACGGGGATGAGCGCCCCCGCGTACTCCGTCAGGGAGTCCTCGCGGTCCTCATCGCCCAGCAGCACGTACTCCGGATGGGTCAACTGGCGGCGGCCCTGGTACTCGCCGACCGTGCCGGCGAACAGTCCCCACCGCCCGGCGGTCAGCTCCTTCTCCCGCCACGCCAGCGCGCCGGCCGACTTGCCGAAGAAGGTGAGCGTGAGGATGCCGCCGGAGTCGTCGCCGACGATCGCGGTCAGGATCGCGCCGGGCCGGTTACGCATGCTGCGCACGCTGGCGCCGTGGACCTGGGCGAGGACGGTGGCCTCCTCGCCGACGGACAGTGCCGCGATGTCGGAGTGCTCGCCGCGCTCCTCGTACCGGCGCGGGAAGTGGTAGATCAGGTCCCCCACGGTGACCAGGTCCAGCTGCGCGGCCAGCGACTTGGCGACGGACGCGCCGAGCACGGACTTGAGCGGGGTGTCCAGCGAGCTCTGCGTGGCGGTCATTCCACTCCCAGCAGCAGCGGGCGATCGGACTGGCCGCCGTGGTAGGCGCGCGCCTCCACGAACGGCCACGCGGTGGCCAGGTGCGCGGTCAGCGTCGCGGCGAGCCCTTCCGGGGCGTCCGCGCCGGTCACGAGCGTGACCAGCTCGCCGCCGCCGGACAGCATCCGGTCGAGCGCGGTGACGCAGACCTCGGTCAGCTCCCGGCCGATGACGTTCACCTCGCCGTCGACGAGCGCGATGTGGTCGCCGGCGGTCGCCCGGCCGGCCACGGTGAGCGCGTCGCTCTCGGCCACGGATATCTCCGCGTACCGGCACGCGCCGGCCGCCTCGGCCATGGCGATGATGTCGTCGCCGAAGCGCCGGCTGGCATCGCGCACGGCGAGCGCCGCGAGGGCCTGCACGGGCGAGCGGGTGGGCACGACCCCGACCTGCACGCCCTCGACCCGGACGGTGTCGGCCGCCGCGGCGGCCGCGGCGCGCGCGTCCGGATCGTCGGGCAGGACGACGACCTGGCGCCGGCCGGTCGCCCGGATGGCGGTGAGCAGGTCCGCGGTGGTCGGGGCCACATGGTCGGTCCAGGCCGCGACGCCTTCGCCGGCGAAGAGGTCCGCGAGCCCGGGACAGCCGCGCGCCACGACGACCACGGCGACACCCTCGGGTACGCCGGCGTGCGCGTGGTTCGCCGCCACCCCGTCGGCGAACCGGGTGACCGAGATGCGATGGGGCCGGCCGGCCCTGATGCCGGCCTCGATCGCCGCGCCGACGTCGTTGACGTGCACGTGGACGTTCCAGACGCCGTCGCCGTCGACGGTGCCCACGGCGTCCGCCCCGACGATGACGAGCGAGTCGCCGAGCGTGGACAGCTCGACGCGCAGCCCCGGCATCCGTGCGGCCGGCGCCTCGAGCAGGTACTGCACCTCATAGGCGTACGCCTCGGAGCCGGTCTCGCGGGCGACCGTGCCGGGCCGCGCGGCCGGGCCGACCAGGTCGGCCGTCGGTGGCCGGTCGGCGATGATCTCGGCCAGCGCCTCAAAGATGATCACCAGGCCCAGGCCGCCCGCGTCGACGACGCCGGCCCGGGCCAGCGTCGGCAACTGCTCCGGCGTGTGCCGCAGGGCCTCGACCGCAGCCTCCGCGGCCGCCACGGCGACGGCGGCGAGGCCGCCCGCGCCAGGGGTCGCCGCGTCCCGCGCGCCGCCCGCCGCCGCCTCGGCGGCCTTGGCTGCGGCCTCCGTGATGCTGAGCATGGTGCCGGGCATGGGGTGGGCGACCGCGGCGACCGCGGCGTCGTGGGCGGCCCGCAGGGCGTGGGCCAGGCCGGCTCCGCCGGCCCGGTCGACCCCGGCGAGCGCGTCGGCGGCGCCGCGCAGGAGCTGGGAGATGATCGCCCCGGAGTTGCCCCGGGCGCCGATCACCGCGCCGCGGGCGAGGCAGCCGAGCGCGGCGCCGAGGCCGTCAAGGTCGGGCCGGTCAGCCAGCGCCGCGTCGGCGGCCGTGACGGTGAGCACCAGGTTGGTGCCCGTGTCGGCGTCGGGCACCGGGAAGACGTTGAGTTGGTCGATCTGGCGCTGGTGTCCGCGCAGCGCCGCCAGCCCGGCCGCGCTCCAGCGGCGGATCACCGCCGCGTCCAGACTCTCCAGCACGGGCTGAGCGTAGTGCGACATGCCGACAATGTCCCCGCACGGGCCGGGTAGGCTCCGGACGAGGTGGCGCCGGACCCGATTCGCGGGCCGGCCCCCGCATCAGCTAACCTAGCGAGGTTGCCTTTTTCCGGGCAGCCGCAGTGTGGCCATGAGACCTGGCCTGATCATCAGAACACCCTTGGAGATACCCGTGGCTAGCGTGTGTGACGTTTGTGGCAAGGGGCCCGGCTTCGGCCACAACGTGTCCCACTCGCACCGGCGTACCAACCGCCGCTGGAACCCCAACATCCAGACCGTGCGGGTGCCCGCCGGTGGTGGCAACCGCAAGCGCCTGCAGGTCTGCACGTCGTGCATCAAGGCCGGCAAGGTCGTCCGCGGCTGATCGCCTGATCGGCGACACAAACCTGACGTACGAACCGCCGGCGCCCCGAGGGGGCGCCGGCGGTTTCGCGCTGCCTACAGGTCGCGGCCGTAGCTGACGCAGAGCGGGTCGTCGCGGTAGTGCCCGTAGTTGGGGATGCGGGTGTAGCCGGCCTTCTCGTAGAGGGCGATGGCCTCCGGCTGCGGCAGGCCGGTCTCCAGCACCACGCGGCGCATGCCGCCCTCGCGGGCGGATTCCTCGATGGCGGCCAGCAGCGCCGCCGCGACCCCGCTCTTGCGCGCGGCCGGCGCCGTGTACATCCGCTTGATCTCGGCGACGTCCTCGGGGATGCCGGGCTCACTGAAGTGCGACAGGGTCCGCCACCCGCCGCAGCCGACCGGCTCGCCGTCGCGCCACGCGACGAGGAACAGGCCCTCCGGCGGGTCGAACTCGACGGCCTCGACGGGCGTCTGGTCGCCCTCGCCGTCACCCCCGTACCGCTCGCTGAGTTCCGCCATAATCGCCGCCACGAGGGAGCGTGCCACCGGCGCCCCGTACCTGGTCGGCTTGATCAAAATATCGCCCACGGCGCATACGCTACGTGTAATTCGGCTCTCTGCAAAAGGGAGTTCCCGTCCGTACCCTGCGCAAATAAGCCGTCGCTGGGCGTCACTAACAGTGACAATCAGCGGAAATGCTCCCAGCCGAGCGGCGAATCAAGGAACGCCCGGCCGTTCACGGTGACCCCCTCCCCCTCCCGCGCGGCACCGATGACCAGCCAGTCCTCACCCAATCGGGTGCCCGCCGGGAAGGTCGCCACGAGAGGGTGATCGTCACCACCCGCGAGCACCCAGGTGTACGGGTCGACCCCGAGCGCGCTCGCGGCGTCCCGCATCGCGGGCGGCACGTCGAACGCCTCCCGCTTGATGTCGATCGCCACCCCGCTCGCGCGCGAGATGTGACCGAGGTCCTGGAGCAGCCCGTCCGACACGTCGATCATCGAGGTGGCGCCGAGGACGGCCGCCGCCGGACCCGCCCAGTAGGGCACCTGCGGCCGCCGGTACGCCTCCACGAGCATCTTGGGCGAGCGGAACCCGCGGGACAGCACCGTGCACCCGGCCGCCGCGTAACCGACCCGGCCCGCCAGCGCCACCACGTCGCCCGGCCGCGCCCCGTCGCGGCGCACGGGGGCACGCCCGCCCAGGTCGCCGAGCGCCGTCACCGCGATGGTGAGCACCGGGCTCGACGACATGTCGCCGCCGACCACGGCCGCCCCGACCAGCTCGCATTCGGCGCCCAGCCCGTCGGCGAGGTCCTCCGCCCAGCTCACGTCGAGGTCCGGCGGCGCGCACAGCGCCACCAGCAGGGCCGTCGCCACGCCGCCCATCGCGGCCACGTCGGCGAGATTCGCGGCGGCGGCCCGGTGCCCCACCTCCACCGCGCTGGACCAGTCGCGGCGGAAGTGCCGCCCCTCGACCAGGACGTCCGTGCAAGCGATGACACGCCCGTCCGGCGCGGCGACGAGGGCCGCGTCGTCCCCGGGGCCGAGCAGCGTGGTGGGCGCGCTGGCCAGCCGGGCCGTGACCTTGGCAATGAGCCCGAACTCCCCCGCCGACGCGACGCTCACGCCGTCACCTCCGCCACGTTCCGGCACGGGTACGAGTTCGACCTGAGCTGATGATCCGCTCGCTGATGATCCGCTCGCTGACGCTCGCTCATTGGTTCGCCTCCATATGGCTGTTTCCTCACTGAAAATGGCCCATTCGTTGATCCTCCCCTCGGCATGGGACCTTATGTTTCGTTAGTCTCACAGCCGGCACGTACGCGGCGAGGGAAGTGGAGACGTGTCGTGGTCCAGGCGTACATCCTCATCCAGACGGAGGTCGGCAGAGCGCGCGAGGTCGCGTCTGTCATTCGAGAGATGCCTGGGGTCCTGCGCGTCGACGCCGTCACCGGCCCGTACGACGTGATTGTCCTCAGCGAGGTGCACAGCGTCGACGAACTCGACCAGCTCGTCCTCAGCAAAATGCACGTCATCGGGGGCATCCAGCGGACGCTGACCTGCTCCGTGGTTCACTTCTGAGGTCATGCCGAAAGATCCTGCCCGCGCCAGCGCCGCCCGACTCGCCACGCTCATCGCGCTACCGGTCGCGCTGCTCGTCGGCGCGGCGTCGCTGTGGTGGACGGGCGCCCTGGGCGGCCGCGAGCCCGCCGCCCCCGCGGCGTCCGGCCCCCAGGCCTCGTCGGCCGTGCGGGTGCCGGAGACGCCGTTGGTGGGCACGGCCGCGGCGGTCTGCCAGGCCGTGATCGCCGAGCTTCCCGACACCGTACGGGCGGCGCAGCGCCGCCCGGTGGAGGCCGACACGGCGGCGGTCGCGGAGCAGGCGGCCGCCTACGGCGACCCCGCGATCGTGCTGAGCTGCGGCGCCCCGGCCGCCGCCAACCCGTCCGGCACGTACTTCGGCCTGTCGGGCGTGTGCTGGTACGCGGCCCAGGCCAGCGCCGACACGACCGTGTGGACGACCGTGGACCGGCAGGTCCCGGTGCGCGTCACCGTCCCGGCCGCCTACGACCCGCCGGGCCAGTGGGTCATCACCTTCAGCGCCCCCATCGCCGCGGCGGACCCGCCGCTGGCCGACCCGCCAGCGGGCTGCGTCAGCGCCCCGATCGCCACGCAGTGAGGCCCCGGTCACAGGGGTCCGGGTGATAGCCTCCGGTCCACCAATTCAACATCCGACAGGGGAGCGCTCGGCGCTGAGAGTGCGGTTCGTCCGCAGACCCTCACAAACCTGATCTGGGTAATGCCAGCGCAGGGAGTTCGGGAGGACAGATGACACACCCCACCCCCACCCGGTGGCGCACGCTGGACATCGTGGTCGCGTCCGTCATCGCGGTCGCGTTCGGCGTCGTCTTCTGGGGCTGGAACCAGCTCTACACCGGCGTCGAGGGCGCCTTCACCGCGTTCCCGCCGGCCAAGGGCGCGATCGCCGGCGTCTGGTTCCTGCCGGCCGTGCTGGGCCCGCTCGTGATCCGCAAGCCGGGCGCCGGCGTGTTCACCGAGACGGTCGCGTCGACCGTCTCCGCACTGCTGGGCGCCCAGTGGGGCTTCACGACCGTGCTCTACGGGCTGTTGCAGGGCGTCGGTGGCGAGGCGGCCTTCGCGGGCACGGCGTACCGCTCGTTCCGGCTGCCGGCGGCGCTCGTCGGCGGCACGCTCGCCGGTCTGGCGGCCGGTTGGCTGGACGTGGTCATGTACTACGCCGACTGGTCGCCCGGCTGGCAGGTGGCGCACGTCGCCATCACGGCCGCGTCCGGTCTGGTGATCGCCGGCCTGGGCGGCTGGGCGCTCACCCGGGCACTGGCGCAGACGGGCGCGCTCGACCGCTTCCCCTCGGGCCGTGACCGGTCGCTCGTCTAGCCCGGTCGCGCACGTCGAGCTGCGCGGGTTCGGCTGGCGGCATGCGGGCCGCCGGGCCTGGGCGCTGCGCGGCGTGGACCTGCGCGTCGAGCGCGGCGAGCGGGTGTTGCTGCTCGGCCCGTCCGGGGCCGGCAAGAGCACGCTGCTCGCCGCGCTGGCGGGCCTGCTGGCCGCCGATTCGGGCGAGCAGGAGGGCACCCTCACGGTCGGCGGCGCGGACCCGCGCGAGCGCCGCCACCGCACGGGCGCGCTCTTCCAGGACCCGCAGACGCAGCTGATCATGGCCCGCAGCGGCGACGACGTGGCCTTCGGTCTGGAGAACCTCGGGGTACCCCGGGAGGCGATCTGGCCGCGGGTGGCCGAGGTCCTGCGCCTGGTCGGCTTCCCGTACGGTCCGGACCGCCGGACCGACGCGCTGTCGGGCGGGGAGCAGCAGCGCCTGGCGCTGGCCGGGGTCCTCGCGCCCGACCCGGACCTGCTGCTGCTCGACGAGCCGACCGCCAATCTGGACCCGGCCGGCGGCGTCCTGGTCCGCGAGGCGGTGCGCGCGGCCCTGGAGGCGGCCGGCGCCACGCTGGTGCTGGTGGAGCATCGCGTGGCCGAGTCGCTGCCGCTGGTCGACCGGGTGGTCGTGCTCGAACCGGGCGGCGGCGTCATGGCCGACGGCCCGCCGGAGGCGGTGTTCGCGGCGCACGGCGGGTCCCTGGCCGAGGCCGGCGTGTGGGTCCCCGGCGTCCCCATCGCGACCCGGCGCTCCACCGTCCCCGCAGGCGACGCCCTGCTCACGGCAGAGGCGGTCGGCTTCCGCCACCCGGGCGCGGCCCGCCCGGCGCTCGCGGGCGTCGACGTGAGCGTCCGCGCCGGCCGCGCGCTGGCCGTGACCGGGCCCAACGGGTCCGGTAAGTCGACGCTCGCCCTGATCCTGGGCGGCCTGCTCGGTCCGACGACCGGCGCCGTGCACGCGACGGCGGCGCTCGGCGCGAGTCTCGTGGGCCGGCCGCCACACCGGTGGCGGGCGACCGACCTGACCACCCGCATCGGGTCGGTGTTCCAGGACCCGGAGCACCAGTTCGTGACGTCGCGGGTGCGCGACGAGCTGGCGCTGGGGCCGCAGCGTACCGGCCGCTCGCCGGCCGAGGTGTCGGCCACCGTGTCGCGGCTGCTGGACAGCCTGCGCCTGGACAGGTTGGCCGAGGCCAACCCGTACACCCTGTCCGGCGGGGAGCAGCGGCGCCTCAGCGTGGCGACCGCGCTGGCCACCGCGCCGCGCGTACTCGTCCTGGATGAACCCACGTTCGGCCAGGACCGCCGCACCTGGCTGGAGCTGGTCGACATGCTGGCGCGGCTGCGCGACGAGGGCCGGGCGGTGGTCGCGGTGACCCACGACCCCGACGTGGTCGAGGCGCTGGCCGACGACCGGCTGGACCTGGCGGCGGCGCCGTGAGGTTCGCGGAGCCGATCGCCGACCCGGCCGCGCCGCTGGCCCGGCGCAACCCGACCGCGAAGGTCGCG
Source organism: Luedemannella helvata (assembly GCF_039528415.1). Lineage (NCBI taxonomy): Bacteria > Bacillati > Actinomycetota > Actinomycetes > Micromonosporales > Micromonosporaceae > Luedemannella > Luedemannella helvata. The sequence goes on along the minus strand of NZ_BAAALS010000014.1, from coordinate 74,513 downwards.
GCCGCACTGGTGGTGACGGTGGCGCTCGTCGTGTCGCTGGACCCGGTCGCGCCGGCGGTGGCGCTGGCCGTGGAGCTGGCGGTGCTGCCGCTGTTCGGGCTGCGCTACCGGGCGCTGGCGGCGCGGTTCTGGCCGCTGCTGGTGGCCGCCGGCGGCGCGGCGCTGACCTACCTGGTGTTCGGGCAGCGCACCGGCGAGGTGCTGGTCAGCGCGGGACCGTGGGTACTCACGACCGGCATGCTGGTCAGCGGGGCGAGCCTGGTGCTGCGGGTGTTCGCGCTGGCGCTGCCGGGCATCGCGGTCTTCGCCAGTACGGATCCGACCGACCTGGCCGACTCCCTGGTGCAGAACGCGAAGATGCCGGCCCGTTTCGCGCTCGGCGCGCTGGCCGCGCTGCGCCTGCTCCCCTTACTGGGCAACGACTGGGAGATGCTGCGCATGGCGCGGCGGGCGCGCGGCGTCGACGCGGGCGGCAACCCGCTGGCGCGGCTGCGCATGTTCGCCTCGATGACGTTCGCGATGCTGGTGCACGCGATCCGGCGCGGGACCCAGTTGGCCACGGCCATGGACGCGCGCGGCTTCGACTCGGGGCTGCCCCGCAGCTACGCGCGCGAGCAGCCGTTCCGGGCGGCCGACGCGGCGCTCGTGGCCGGCGCGGTGGCGCTGTCCATCGTGGCCGTCGCGGCGAGCGTCGCCACGGGCGTCTTCAACCCCGTGTTCCGGTAGTCGTGTCCGCGCGACGACCACACGCGACCGGTGCTAGGCGAAGTGGTCCAACGGGCCGTGGCCGGCGCCCAGCGACCATCGCGCGCCGGCGGTGACCGCCCGCTGCACGTAGGTCTTCGCCGCCGTCACCGCTTCGGTCACCGCCAGGCCCTTGGCCAGCCCGGCCGCGATCGCCGAGGCGAACGTGCATCCCGTGCCGTGGTTGTTGGGCGTGTCCACGCGGGGGGCGCGCAGCTCATGGATCGTCGAGCCGTCCCACACGACGTCGACGGCCTCGCCGGCCGCGTCACTCACCGCGTGGCCGCCCTTGACCACCACGACCGAAGGCCCCAGCGCGCCGAGGGCGACGGCCGCCTCCCGTTGCTCGGCGAGGGTGCCGATCGAGCCCTTCACCAGGACCTCGGCCTCCACCAGGTTGGGTGTCACCACGGTGGCGTGCGGCAGCAGCTCGGCCACGTAGAGCCGCTCGGCCGCCGGCTCCAGCAGGCGGTCGCCGCTGGACGCGACCATCACCGGGTCGACCACGAGCGAGGGCAGCCGGCCGGCGGCGGCGAGCTTGGCGACCGCGTGCACGATGCCCGCGGTGGCCAGCATGCCCGTCTTGGTCGCGGCCACGGGCAGGTCCTCGAGGACGGCCTCCGCCTGGGCGAGCACGAACTCGGCAGGGACGGCGTGCACGCCCCGCACGCCGACCGTGTTCTGCGCGGTGAGTGCCGTGATGGCGCTCGTGCCGAACACCCCGAGCGCGGCGAAGGTCTTCAGGTCGGCCTGGATGCCGGCGCCGCCGCCGGAGTCGGAGCCGGCGATCGTGAGCGCGACGGGCGGGTTCATGCGGGCACCTCCGCTAGGGCCGCCAGGTAGGCGGCGACGATGGCCGGGTCGCGCATCGCGGGACCCATGACGGCGACGCCGTACGCGCCGGCGCGCCGGCAGTCGGCGACATGCTCGGGCAGCACGCCGCCCAGGGCGAAGACCGGGACCTGACCGCACAGGGAGGCCAGGCCGGACGGGCCCAGCGCGGGCCCGTAGCCGGGCTTCGATGCGGTCGGGTAGATCGGCGAGACCGTGACGTAGTCGCAGCCCTCGGCCGCCGCGCGGGCGACCTCGGCCGCGTCGTGGCAGGACCGGCCGACGAGCGCCGGGCGCGGCCCGGGGAAGGGATCGCGCGCGGCGAGGTGCACGCCGCCGGCCGGCCAGCCGGGATCGCGGGGCGGCCCCGCGCCGACCGGGCCGCCAGGCACCGCAGCGCCGCCAGGCACGCCAGCGCCGGCCGGGCCGCCGGCCACGATCAGGGTGCCGTCGACCGGGGCGAGGAGGGCGGCGAGGTCGGCCGCGAGCGCGCGCCGCCGCGCGTACGGCTGGTGTTTTTCGCGGAGGACGACGGCGCGCACGCCGCGGTCGATGGCCCCGGCCACGACGAACGTCAGCGGACCCGCCGCATGGGTGGCGTCCGTGAGGAGCAGGAGGCGCGGCAGCATCTACAGCTCCGGGAAGCCCGCGATCTGGGTGGATGCCTCCGCGTGCCAGCGGCGCGGGATGCGGCCGGCGCGGTAGGCGGCGCGGCCCGCGCGGATGGCGTCGCGCATGGCGATCGCCATCAGCTCGGGGTCGCGGGCCCGCGTCACCGCCGAGGCGAGCAGGACCGCGTCGCAGCCCAGCTCCATGGCCAGCGCCGCGTCCGACGCCGTGCCGACGCCCGCGTCCAGGATCACCGGGACCTGCACGGCCTCGCGGATGAGCGAGATGTTGTGCGGGTTGCGGATGCCCAGGCCGCTGCCGATCGGCGAGCCGAGCGGCATGACGGCCGCGCAGCCGATGTCCGCGAGCCGCCGCGCGGTGATGGGGTCGTCGTTCGTGTACGGCAGGACGGTGAACCCGTCCGCGACGAGGCGCTCGGCGGCGTCGAGCAGCTCCACCGGGTCGGGCAGCAGGGTGTGCTCGTCCCCGATGACCTCCAGCTTGACCCAGTCCGTCTCGAACGCCTCGCGGGCCAGCTTCGCCGTCAGCACCGCCTCGCGGGCGGTCATGCAGCCGGCCGTGTTGGGCAGCAGCTTGACCTTGCTGCGCTCCACGACCTCCAGCAGCGGGGTGCCCGCCGAGGCCTCGACGCGGCGCAGCGCGATCGTCACCAGCTGGGTGGCCGACCCCACGATGGCCTTTTCCAGGACCTCAAGGCTGGGTACGCCCCCGGTGCCCAGCAGCAGGCGCGAGGCGAAGTCCTCGCCCGCAATGGTCAGCACGTCATCCATGATCAGCCTCCCGCCACCGGCGCCAGGATCTCGACCTTGTCCCCTTCGGACAGTGCCGTGCTGTCCCACTCGCTGCGCGGGACCACCTCGCTGTTGCGCGCGACCGCGACGCGGCGCTGCTCGTCCGTACGCGCGCGCACCAGTTGACCCACCGACCAGCCGTCGGTGACGTCAGCCGGCTGGCCGTTGATGACGATGTTCATGACCGCTCCCTGAACCGGTCCGTACCGAATCCCCGCGCCGCCTCGGGCAGCGCGCCGTCCGCGATCAGCTCGGCGATGGCCTCCCCGGTCACGGGCGCGAGCAGGACGCCGTTGCGGTAGTGCCCGGTCGCCAGGACGAGGCCGGGCAGGTCGCTGTCGCCGAGCAGCGGCGCGTTGTCCGGGGTACCCGGGCGGAAGCGCACCAGCGTCTCGGTCAGCTCGCACTCGGTCACCCCGGGCACGACCTCGATGGCGTCGCGCAGCAGCTCGTACACCCCGCCGGCCGTCACCGACCGGTCGAAGCCCTGCTCCTCGACGGTCGCGCCGATGATGAGCTGGTCGTCGCGCAGCGGCACCAGGTAGACGGCCCGGCCGCGCACGAGCGCGCGGACCGTGCCGTCGAGCAGGCCGGCCGCCCTGCGCAGCCGCAGGATCTGACCCTTCACCGGCCGTACCGGCAGCGGCGGTACGCCCGGCAGCGACGCGCTCCACGCGCCGAGGGCGAGCACGACCGTCCCCGCGGCGATGGTCGTCCCGTCGGCCAGCCGCAGCCCGGTGGCCCGGCCGTCGGCCGTGACCAGTGCCTCGACCCCGGTCGTGAGGACGGTCGCGCCGGCCTGGCGGGCGGCGACCGTGAGCGCGTCGCGCACGGCGCGGGCGTCGACGGAGTGGTCGGACGGGATGCGCACCGCGCCGCGCACCCGCGTGGTCAGCGACGGCTCGACCCGGCGGGCCTGCGTCGGGGTGAGGCGCTCGGCCGGCAGGCCCAGCTCCAGGTGGAAGGCGTGCAGGTCGTCGAGGACGCGCGTGTCGTCGGCGTCGAAGCCGACCTGCAGCGTGCCGGCCGTGCGCAGGGCCACGTCGACGCCGGTCGCCTGCTGGAGTTCGGCGACGAACGCCGGGTACCGCTTCAGGGACGCCCGGGCCAGGCCGAGCAGGCGCTCCTCCCCGTACGTGGCCTCCGCGACCGGGGCGAGCATGCCGGCGGCGGCCTGCCCCGCGCCCTGGGTGGGGTCGGCGTCGACGACGGTGACCCGCAGCCCTTTCTTCGCGCAGCGCCAGGCGACGGACATGCCGATCAGCCCGCCGCCGGCCACGACGACGTCGTTCATCGCGTCACCGCCTTCAGCAGATCCGCCGTCGCGGCGGCCGGGTCGGCCGCGTCGGAGACCGCCGTGACGACGGCGACGCCGTGGGCGCCGGCGGCCATCAGGTCCGGGACCCGGTCCAGCGTGATGCCGCCGATGGCGATCACGGGGACGTCGACCGCGCGCGCCACCGCGCCGATCCCCCCGGCCCCGAGCGGGTCCGGCAGCCCGTCCTTCGTGGACGTGGCGTAGGCCGGGCCGATGCCGAGGTAGTCCGCGCCCTCGGCGACCAGTCGCGCGGCCAGGACCGGCTCGCGCGCGGTGCCGCCGATGAGGTGCCCCGGCCCGGCGACCCGGCGGACGGCTTCGATGGGCAGGTCCGTGTTGCCGAGGTGGGTGCCGTGCGCGCCGATGGCCAGCGCGATGTCGACGCGGTCGTTGACCACGCAGGTCGCGCCGTACTCGTCGCACAGCGCCATCAGGCGGCGGCCGAGGTCGTAGAGGTCGCTGTCGGTGACGCCCTTGACCCGCAGCTGGGCCACCGGCGCCCCGGCGGCGAGCGCCGCGCCGGTCGCGGCGAGCGCGTCGCGACCGTCGCGGGCGTCCGTGAGCACGTGCAGCCGCCCGATCACGACGCGACCTCCTCGCTGGGCGCCGGGACGGGCACGCGCCGCCTCGCGGGCAGGCACACCGCCACCGTCAGCAGGGCGGCGACCGCCAGGCTGACCAGCGACGCCGACCAGCCGTTGCCGGGGTCGATGCCCAGGTCGGTCTGCCGGGCCGTCCACCAGGCCGTCCAGCCCGACCCCACGCCGGAGAAGTACGTCGGCAGGGTCAGCTGGTACGCCACGAAGCCGGCCACCCAGGGCAGGAGCAGCCACGGGCGCGCCGGGGCGGTGTCCGACACGTCCCACGCGCCGCGCGGCATCACGTAGTACGCCACGAGGAACACCCCGACCAGCGGCACGAACACCGCGCCGATGAGGAACAGGAACGGCTCGTAGGCGGCGATGTCGAAGGTGAAGGCGAGCAGCGTCGCGACGCCGCCGACCGCGAGGGCGAGGATGCGGCGGTCCAGCCGGCCCGACAGGTTCTGCGCCGACACGGCCGTCGAGTAGATGTTGGCGAACGCCTCGTCCACCTCGACGAAGACGAGGACCAACAAGGCCACGAACCCCAGCGGTACGGCCAGCAGCGCGCCGATCACGTCCAGCCCGGCGGCCCCGTACGCGGCCAGGGCCAGCGCGCCGAGGGTGAAGAACGCGATGGTCGCCATGCCGTATCCGACGGAGGTGCCGGCGAACGCCGCCCGGCCGCCGCGCACGTGGCGGGTGTAGTCCGCGGCGAGCGGGAACCACGACACCGGCAGCGCGATGACGATGTCGACCGCGGTCCAGAACGATCCGGCGCCGCCGTCGGTGAACGCGGGCAGCGGGTGGGAGAGGACCTCCACGAACAGGTAGACGACGCTGGCCAGGGCGGCCCACACCGCGTACCGGGCGAGGACCCGCACCGCGCCGAGCGGACGCAGCGCCATGAGCGTGGCCAGCACGCCCGCGCCGAGCACGAACGGCCAGCGCGGCGCGTCCAGCAGGCGCGACGCCGCCTCGGCGATGATGACGATCTCGAACGTGGCCCAGCCGACGCACTGCACGATGTTGAGCGCGGTCGGCAGGTAGGAGGCGCGCCGCCCGAGCAGGCCGCGCAGCAGCACCATGGCCGGCGCGCCCTCCCGGGCGCCGGCGGCGGCGCCGAGCCCGAGCAGGAGCGCGCCGATGACCGCGCCGACGACGATGGCGGCGAAGGTCGGCCCGAGCGGTCGCCCGGGCAGGATGACGTAGGCCGCGGCCACCGGCAGCAACAGGCTGATGCCCAGGTTGCCCCACAGGCCGAGGGTGTCGCGGAAGCCGAGCAGCCGGGGGGCCGGCTCGGCCAGGGTCAGAGGCGCGTCGGCCTCGAGGGTGGCAGGGGTGCCCATGTGAAGAATCTCCCTACGCCGGCATTACCCGGTCAGGTTCCAACGGTCGGCGGAAGATTCATCCGCCCTCTCAGCCCGGTGATCCCCGAGCTCCCGTTCACAACACCCGCCACTGTACGCCAGCGTGCGACCGTGTCCCTATGTCTCTATCATAGAGACATAGCGGGTACCATGGCGTTATGTTAGCGACAAGGTGCTGCGATGATCTACGCTGATCCGCCACTCACCTCCGAGGATCAAGCCGTGCTCGCGGAGATCCACGGCATGCGCCGGGAACTCGCGAGCGTCATGCGCGCGCCGAAACGCTGGCAGGGCGGATTGCGGCGCACCATGCTGGCGCGGGCCATCCGCGGCTCCAACAGCATCGAGGGGTACATCGTCGCGGAGGACGACGCAGCGGCGGCGCTCGACGACGACGCGCCGCTGAGCGCCGACGAGCGCACCTGGGCCGAGATCCGCGGCTACCGCCAGGCGCTGGGTTACGTGCTGCAGATGGCCGGCGATCCTCACTTCACCATCGACACGTCCGCCATGCGCGGCATGCACTTCATGATGCTCGCCCACGACCTCACGAAAAGCCCGGGTCAGTACCGGACGGGGCAGATCTTCGTGCACGATGAGAACCAGGGCGCCGTGGTCTACGAGGGTCCGGAGGCCGGGCGGGTGCCAAGCCTCATGACCGAACTCGCTGCCAGCCTGCAGGCGGACGTCGACACGGACCCGCTCGTGCGCGGCGCGATGGCGCACCTCAACCTCGTGATGATTCACCCGTTCCGCGACGGGAACGGACGTATGGCCCGGGCGCTGCAAACGCTGGCGATCTCGCGGCAGTCCATCATCGAGCCGGCCTTCTCTAGCATTGAGGAGTGGCTGGGCCACAACACGGAGGACTACTACCGGGCGCTCGCCCTCACCGGACAGGGCTCGTGGCGGCCGCGTGGCGACGCGCATCTGTGGGCGGCGTTCAACCTCCGTGCGCACCACATGCAGGCACAGACCGTCGCCCGGCGGATGGACGAGGCGTCCGCCATCTGGATCGAGCTGGACGACCTCGTCAACGCGCATCGCCTGCCCACGCGACTGACCGAGCTGCTCTATGAGCTCGTGCTCGGCTACCGGGTGCGCCGCTCCGGCTACATGCACCTGACCGGGATCGAGACGCGCACCGCGACCCGCGACCTCGGCCGCCTCGCCGAACTAGGGCTCGTGGAGGCCCGGGGCGAGACACGCGGCCGGCACTATGTGGCGGGACAGACGCTTCGCGAGCTACGGCAGCGGTGCCGTGAGCGCCGGCCGGCACTGGCCGACCCGTACCCGTGGATGCGGCGTCATCTCGCGACGGGTGAACACTGACCGACGGCGGCGGTAGAAGTCCCGGCCACAGGGTCCAGGACGATCAACTCTGCGTACGCCGACGACTACCAGAGCTCGAAGTCTGGTCCGGCCGCATGACAGCCGACCCGCCCATGTGCGATTATCGCACTATGGCCGACCAGGGAGAATGGCCGGATATCGGCGAACGCATCCGGACCGCGCGGCTAGCCGCCCGCCTCTCGCAGAGCGAGCTGGCCGCCGCCATCGGGCTCGATCGCACCATGATCGCCAAAATGGAGGCAGGCTCCCGCCGCGTCGACGCTCTCGAACTCGCCAGGCTCGCCACTGCGCTGGGCGTACCGATGGCCACCTTCCTGGAGCGTGGGCCACTCGTGCTGTCCCACAGGTCGATGACCCTCACCGAGGACACCGACACCGAGGCCGGACGGGAAACCGTCACGCTCGACATCGCCCTGGCGACGTGGTTCCGGGAACTGCGCCAGCTCATCGGCATCGGCATGCTCACGCCACGGCCGGTCATGAGTTACCCCCACAAGGTCACCTCCGCGGAGGACGCGCGTCGGGCCGCGATGTGGCTGCGCGACGAACTGCACCTGGCAGACCAACCGATCGACAGCATGATGAGCCTGTGCGAACAGTGTGGACAGCAGGTTCTTGTCACATCGCTGCCCGGCGATGGCGCTTCGGCGATCGACGGCGACCTGGCGGCGGCTGTCGTAAGCCTCCAGGGTGACCCTGGCCGGCGCCGGGCCACAGCCGCCCATGAACTGGGACACATGCTTCTCGGGGACGAGTACTCCAGCGATCTCGGCGTCAACGCCTCGCGCGAGAGCCGGGAGGCGGTGATCAACGCGTTCGCGGCCGAACTGCTCATGCCGATGTCGGCCTTCGCCCGCCACAAGGCGTCCGGCGAGCCGATCACGCGTGATCAGCTCCTTCGGCTCGCCGCGACGTACCGCACCTCGTGGTCGCTGACCGTCCGGCAGGCGCGGGCGGCGGGCCTCGGTCCGTTCTCACCGCGAATGGTCCAGGCAAGTCCGACCCGAGCCGAGTTTCTCGAGGCCATCGGGTGGACTCCGCAACCAGATCTCGATTCCATCCGGGTGCCACCGGCATTCGCGAACGCCGTCATGCGAGCGTGGCGGGACGGCTACCTCACGCGCACCCGCGTCGTCGAACTCATGCACGGTCAGATCGAGGAGAACGATCTGCCGCGAGACGCGGAGGGCGATGTCGCGCCATGACCGCCGCCGCCCCCGGAACGCAGCGTCGCCTGTTCTTCGACACGATGTGCCTGTCGCACTTCGCCCGCGCGGAGCGTTTGGACGTGCTACGGGACCTGACGCTGGACCAGGACTGTTGGACGACAACCGTCGTACGCAGCGAGTTGGCGGCAGGCGCCGTCCACTATCCGGAACTGGCGCAGACGCTGTCCCTCGATTGGCTCCAGATCGCACGGCTGGACGCTCAGGACGACCTGCGGTGTTTCGCCACGTGGGCGGAGCGACTCGGTGCACAGACGCGCGATCAGGGTGAGGCCAGCATCTTCGCCGCCGCTGAGCGCCACTCCGGCATCGCCATTACCGATGACCGCGAGGCGACCAGAGTGGCCCGCCGGTACGGGGCCGAGGTCCACGGAACGATATGGCTGCTCGCCGCAGCCTGTCGCGGCGGCAAGTTCACCGTCGTGAACGCGGGCACCGTCGTTGACGCACTTCGGCGAAAAGGTGCCCGGCTGCCGTGCACCGGCGACGAGTTCGGACGCTACGCCGCCGGCCACGGCCTCCTCGCCGGTCCGTGAGACGGTGCATGTGCCTGGTGATCGCATATGGCTCGGGCGGCGGGTGTGGGACGGTCCAGCACCGTCCGAACGCTCAGGACTCCGGTGGGGGCACCGGGTTGGGGATGGCGCCGCCGAAGCGGCGGTCGCGCTGGGCGTACAGCTCGCAGGCGTGCCAGAGGTGGCGGCGGTCGAAGTCCGGCCACAGGGTGTCCATGAAGATCAGCTCGGCGTAGGCGGACTGCCAGAGCAGGAAGTTGGACGTGCGCTGCTCGCCGGACGGGCGCAGGAACAGGTCCACCTCGGGTACCTCAGGGTGGTAGAGGTAGCGCGCGAAGACCTTTTCGTTGATCTTGTCTGGGTCGACCTTGCCGGCCGCCACGTCGCGGGCCAGAGCGGCGGCCGCGTCGGCCACCTCGGCCTGGCCGCCGTAGTTCACGCAGAACTGCAACGTGAGCGTGGAGTTGTGCCGTGACATCTCCTCGGCCGTCTGCAGCTCGGAGATCACGCTCTTCCACAGCCGGCCCGCCCGCCCGGACCACACGACCCGTACGCCCAGCTCCACGAGCTGGTCGCGGCGGCGGCGGATCACGTCGCGGTTGAAACCCATGAGGAAGCGGACCTCCTCGGGCGAGCGGCGCCAGTTCTCCGTCGAGAAGGCGTAGGCCGACAGGTACGGGATGCCGAGCTCGATGGCACCCTCGACCGTGTCGAACAGGGAGAACTCCCCCCGCTCGTGGCCCTTCGTGCGGGGCAGTCCGCGCTCCTTGGCCCAGCGGCCGTTGCCGTCCATGACGATGGCGACGTGCCTGGGCAGCACCTCGGCGGGCAGCGCCGGCGGGCGGGCCCCGGAGGGGTGCGGCGTGGGCGGCTTCAGAGCGACGGGAGCGGCGGTGCGGCGGCCCCGGCCGAGGGATCTGATCACGTGCGCTCTCCATTGCTCGTACGGTCGACCAACGGCAGCGAGCGTAGTCCCCGTTCCAGGTGCCACTGCAGGTGCGCGGCGACCAGGCCGCTGCACTCCCGGCGCGGGCCGGCCTCGCTGGCGTCCGCGATCTTCCAGTCCCCGTCGGCCAGGGCGACCATGAGCTCCAGGGTCGCGGGGGCGGGCCGGGCGGCGCCGGGCGGCCGGCAGTCCGGGCACACGGCACCCCCGGCCGGTACGGAGAACGCGGCGTGCCGGCCCGCCGTCCCGCAGACGGCACAGGCGCTCAGCGCGGGCGCCCAGCCGGCCGTGGTCATGGCCCGCAGCAGGTACGCGTCGAGCACGAGCGGGCCCGCGTGCTCGCGCAGCGACAGGGCGCGCAGCGCGCCCAGGGTCAGCAGGAACAGCCGCAGGGACGGCTCGCGCTCGATCGGAGTCAGCCGCTCGGCGGTCTCCGCGATGGCCGACGCCGCCGTGTACCGGGGGTAGTCGTCGAGGAAGCTGCGCCCGTACAGGTCGATTCCCTCGACCTGGCTGACCATGTGCAGCGAGCGTTCGATCGTGGCCGGGTTGACCGTGGCCGACCCGGCGAGCTGGACGTCGACGTGGCCGAACGGCTCCAGCCGGGCGCCGAAGCGCGAGGTCGTGCGGCGCACGCCCCGGGCGACGGCCCGGATGCGGCCGTGCCGGCGGGTGAACAGCGTGATGATCCGGTCGGACTCACCCAGCTTCTGCGCGCGCAGCACGATCGCGTCGTCGCGGTACAGCTTCGTGCGCATGCCGGGCATCGGACCATTGTGCCGCGCCGGGGCGCGGGGCGGGCACGCTGACCTGGCGCAGCGGTCCCACGGCCGGCGACACCGGCACGCCGACCAGCGGCGCGGGGACCGCCGCGGCGGCGAGCGCCGGGGCGCGCACGCCCGGGACGGGCAGCGCGGGCGCGCGCAGCGACGGAACGGGCCGGGGCGCTCCCGGCAGCAGCCGCACGGGGCGGCGGGCGGCGACGTCCTCGATCCAGCCGAACGCCAGGATCGCGACGACGATGAGTACCGCCGCGCCGGCCACCCGCCACGCGACCCCGCCGGATCCGACCAGGTGCACGCCCGCGGCGGCGAGCAGCGCACCCGTGCCGACGATGGCCGCCTGGTGCCACAGGTACACGGTGACGGCGCGCGCGTTGAGGACGGCCACGACGCGGCGCACGCTCGGCAGCCGGTCGATGAACGCCAGGTCACGCGGGGCGAAGCCGACCAGCAGGAGCACGAACGCCATGGACCACAGGGCGTCGGCGAGCGGCATGTCGTTGAGGTCCCACGGCCGCGCGCCCGGGTGGGTGAGGCCCCACGCCGCGCCGGCCAGCGCGAGGGCGCCCGCGACGGCGCCGAGCGCCCACGGCCGGACCTTCGCGAGCAGGTTGTCGTGGTGGGCGAAGCCGAGCAGCCAGCACCCGAAGTACAGGCCGAAGTCGGCGACCACGCCGTGGACCGGCAGGCCGAGGTCCACGGCGGCCCGCAGCGCGAGCGGGACGACGAGCATCGGCACCGGCCAGCGCCGGAACGCCCACAACGCGACCGGCGACAGCAGCACGAACCACAGGTACTGGCGGATGTACCAGAGGACGCCGAGCACGCTGGTGCCCCAGCCGTTGGCGACCGGGTCCTGCAGCGGCAGCACCCAGTGCAGCAGGTGCCAGCCGACCGGCAGCCCGCCGAACAGCAGCATGGCCGGCACGAACACGGCGCCGACGAGCCAGAAGGGCGGCAGCAGGCGGCGCAGCCGACGACCGACCGCGCGCACGCCGTGCCGGTCGAGGGAGGCGGCCATGAGCGAGCCGGCCATCGCGAACATCACCCCCATCGCCGGAAAGACGATGGTCAGCGCGGCCCACCCGGTCGCGTGATAGAGCGCTACCCGCACGATGGCGACGGCACGCACGACGTCAAAGTAACGGTTGCGCATCGCCTCGCCCTACCCTGACGGCGCTCGACGGAAACCCGGGTCACCCGCATCCTGGGACAGGGTCATCCGATCGTGGGATCATTGAATTCCCAGGGATTCTACATTGACGCTCATGAATTTTTGAAGGTCCGCCGGGTGACGGCTGCCGCGTCTCAGAAGCCGAGGCGGCGCAGCTGGCGCGGGTCGCGCTGCCAGTCCTTGGCGACACGTACGTGCAGGTCGAGGTAGACGCGGGTGTCCAGCAGGTCCTCGATCTCGCCCCGGGCGCGGGTGCCTACCTCGCGCAGGCGGCTGCCGCCCGCGCCGATGACGATCGCCTTCTGGCTCGGCCGCTCCACGTACACATCCGCGTAGATCTTCGTCACCGCACGCGGTCCGGCGTCCTCGTCCGGCCGTTGGATCTCCTCGACGAGTACGGCGATGGAGTGCGGCAGCTCGTCGCGGACTCCCTCCAGCGCGGCCTCGCGGATCAGTTCCGCGATGAGCACCTGCTCCGGCTCGTCGGTGATCATGTCGGAGGGGTACAGCTGCGGCGACGTCGGCAGGTACGTCGCCAGCACGTCGACGAGCACGTCGAGCTGGTCGCCGCTCACCGCGCTCACCGGTACGACCTCGGCGAAGTCGCCGAGCTGCGAGACCTCGACGAGGCGCTGCGCCAGCTCCGCCTTACCCACGAGGTCGGTCTTCGTGACGACCGCCACGACGGGCGCCTTCAGCTCGGCGATCTCGGCGGTGATGAACCGGTCGCCGCGCCCGATCTCCTCGTCGGCCGGCAGGCACAGGCCGATCACGTCGACCTCGCTCCACGTCTGGCGGACCAGGTCGTTGAGCCGCTCGCCGAGGACGGTCTTCGGCTTGTGCAGCCCGGGGGTGTCGACGAAGACGAGCTGCGCGTCCGGCCGGTGCACCACGCCGCGCACCACGTGGCGGGTGGTCTGCGGCCGGGTGCTCGTAATGGCGATCTTCTGCCCGACGATCGCGTTGACGAGCGTGGACTTGCCCGCGTTCGGCCGGCCGACGAAGCAGGCGAAGCCCGCGCGGAACGAACCCACGCCCGTCCCCCGGTGACCCGCCCCGCTCATGCCCCGACCGGACCGGTGAGCGTGCCGAGCACGGTGCCGTCCGGCGCGGCCGCGTGCACGGGCGCGTCGGCGGACAGGTCGCGCACGGCCGCGTACCCCTCGCCGTCCACGGTGGACGCCTCCGTCACCACAGCGGCCGCCTCGATGACGGTCGCGCCCGCGGACACCGCCTGAGCCACCGCGAGCTGCAGCGCCGACAGCGTCAGCGACGGCAGCCCCACGGTCGACGCCGCGTACGTGCGCCCGTCGCCGTCGCGGACGGCCGCGCCCTCCAGCGCGGTGGTGCGCGCCCGGGCCGACCGGGCGAGCGTCACCAGCTTCGCGTCCTCGGCGCTCAACGGGGCGATGTCGGTGTCCAGCTCAGGCATGAACGGTGCCACTCCTCAGGCGTCGGCGGTCTGCTTCTCTTCGTGTTCGGCAGCCAGCTCGGCCGGGCTCTCCCGGGTCACGAGCATGGTGTCGATGCGGTTGCGGCGGCCCGTGGCGCCCTCGGCCTCCAGGCGCAGCCCGGCGATGGTGGCCACCGCGCCCGGGATCGGCACCCGGCCGAGCGCCTGGGCGAGCAGCCCGGCGACCGTCTCCACCTCGTCGGCGGGCAGCTCGACGTCGAACAGCTCGCCAAGGTCCTCCACGGGCAGGCGCGCGGTCACGCGTACCCGGTTGTCGTCGAGGCGCTCCACGGGCGGGCGCTCGTCGTCGTACTCGTCGGTGATCTCCCCGACGATCTCCTCAAGGATGTCCTCGATGGTGACCAGCCCGGCCGTGCCGCCGTACTCGTCGACGACGATCGCCATGTGGGTGCGTGCGGCCTGCATCTCCCGCAACAGCTCATCGACGTGCTTGGACTCCGGCACGTACGCGGCGGGGCGCATGACCTGGCGCACCTCCTCGGTCGCCGGCTGCTCGCGCCGCACGAGGTCCTTGAGGTAGGCGATGCCGAGCACGTCGTCGACCGTGTCGCCGATGACGGGCAGGCGGGAGAAGCCCGAGCGCAGCGCCAGGGTGAGGGCCTGCTTGACGGTCGAGTCGGACTCGACCCAGACCATCTCCGTGCGCGGCACCATGACCTCGCGGGCGATCGTGTCGCCCAGCGCGAAGACCGAATGGATCATCTCGCGCTCGTCGTGCTCCACCACGCCGCGCTGCTCGGCCAGGTCGACCAGCTCGCGCAGCTCCACCTGGCTGGCGAACGGGCCCTCCCGGAAGCCGCGGCCGGGGGTGACCGCGTTACCGATCCGGATGAGCAGGGTGGCCAGCGGCCCGAGCGCGCGGCCGAGCCAGCGCACCAGCGGCGCCATGGCCGCCCCGACGGCGTACGAGTGCTGCCGGCCGATCGTGCGCGGGCCGACGCCCACGGCCACGAAGCTGACCACGCTCATGACGCCCGCGGTGAACAGGGCCGCGGGAAAGTCCGTGCCCCACGCGTCAAAGGCCAGAATCGCGACGAGGACGGTCGCCGTCAGCTCGCACGCCAGTCGCAGGAGCAGCAGCAGGTTCGTGTACCGCGGCACGTCGGCGGCGATGATCTGCAACGACTTGGCGCCGCGCCGGCCCTCCCGGGCCATCTCGGCCGCGCGGGCCGGGGACACGGTCGACAGGGCCGCGTCCGACATCGCGAAGATGCCGGCCAGGACGACCAGGACCACCGAAACGATGATCAGAGTGGCCTCGGACACCCTCGGCTCCTCATCGGGCGGCTCGCCACCCCTCCAGCAGCTTGGCCTGCAGGCCGAACATCTCGCGTTCCTCGTCCGGCTCGGCGTGGTCGTAGCCGAGCAGGTGCAGCACGCCGTGCACCGTCAGCAGGTGCATCTCGTCGGCCGCGGTGTGCCCCGCGGCGGCCGCCTGCTTGGCCGCCACCTCGGGGCACAGCACGATGTCGCCCAGCAACGCCGGCTCCGCGCCGGTCTCGGCGGGGCCGTGGTCGATGGTGCCCTCGTCCATCGGGAAGGCGAGCACATCGGTGGGGCCGTCGCCGCCCATCCACCGATGGTTCAGCTCGGCCATGTACCCGATGTCGACGAGCAGGATGCTCAGCTCGGCGAGCGGGTTGACGCCCATCTCGTCGAGGGCGTACCGGGCCACCGCCAGGATGGCGTCCGTCTCGACGGCGGCCCCGGACTCGTTGGCGATCTCAATGGACACGGTGCGAGTTTCCCCTGGTTCAGTTCAACGCCTGCGCGCGGCCCGGCCGCCACGACCCTGCACGGCGTGCACCACCGGCGGGGCCTCCTGCTCGGCGTCCCACCGCGCGTACGCGTCCACGATCTCACCCACGAGCCGGTGACGGACGACGTCCGCGCTGGAGAGTTGCGCGAAATGCACGTCCTCGACCTCGTTGAGGATGTCCCGCACCACCCGCAGGCCGCTCTTCGTGCCGCCGGGGAGGTCGACCTGCGTGACGTCGCCGGTCACCACGATCTTCGAGCCGAAGCCGAGCCGGGTGAGGAACATCTTCATCTGCTCGGGCGTGGTGTTCTGCGCCTCGTCCAGGATGATGAACGCGTCGTTGAGGGTCCGGCCACGCATGTACGCCAGCGGCGCGACCTCGATCGTGCCGTTGGCCATGAGCCGCGGGATCGAGTCGGGGTCGATCATGTCGTGCAGCGCGTCGTACAGCGGGCGCAGGTACGGGTCGATCTTCTCGTTGAGCGTGCCGGGCAGGAAGCCCAGCCGCTCGCCGGCCTCGACGGCCGGCCGGGTGAGGATGATCCGGTTGACCTGCTTGGCCTGCAGGGCCTGGACGGCCTTCGCCATGGCCAGGTAGGTCTTGCCCGTGCCGGCGGGGCCGATGCCGAAGACGATCGTGTGCTCGTCGATCGAGTCCACGTACTTCTTCTGGCCCAGCGTCTTGGGGCGGATGGTTCGCCCGCGACGGGAGAGGATGTTGAGGGTCAGCACCTCGGCGGGCCGCTCGGTGGTGCCCTCCTCGAGCATGCCCACCGTACGGCGGACGGCGTCTGTGGTCAGCGTCTCGCCTTTCTCGATGAGTTCCAGCAGTTCGGCGAAGATCCGCTCGGCCAGAGCGTTGTCGGCCGGCGCGCCGGAAATGGTGATCTCGTTGCCACGCACATGCACGTCGCTCGCGACCGTGCGCTCGATCAGGCGGAGGATCTCGTCGTTCGAGCCGAGCAGGCTCACCATCTGCTGCGGATTATCGACCGTGATCTTGGTCTGCACGCGCGGCTGTGCCGCTGGGGGTGGACTGGCGGTCATATCTCGGCCCGGCGGGCCTAAGCCACCTGCTCTCCGCAACTCGACAGCACTGGACCCCTCCTATGGTATCGGGCCGACCCCCGGAAACGTCTAACGGATAAGTCGGACCATTCGCGCCGCTTTCCGTCACGGCTGCCGGACGTCGTACCCATCGAACGTCTCCTGCACACGCGTGAACCGGTACGTCGCCCAGTGCATCCGCACCACCGCGCCGGTCGCGTCGCGGGTGAGCCGCAGGAACTCGCCGGCCTCCCGCCCGGAGACGGTCCGCAACAGGTCACGGTCCACCGGCTCGAAGACCGCCGGCGGCTTGCCGGCCGGATCGTCGGCGCCGCGCGCCCGCAGCGTCCCGTCCTTGTAGAAGAAGACGTACTCGAAGCCCTCGCCCCACCAGCGGCCGAGGATCGAACGCAGGTCGGGCGGCGCCGCCGCACCGGGCGCCCACGGCGTGATGTCGACCGGGTCGTCGGCCTCGGCGGCGGCCAGCAGCTCGTGCGGCAGGTTCAGGATCGGCACGGCGGTACCCGAGGAGCCCAGCACGGCCGCCCCGAACGCGGGCGGGGTGTCCGGGCCGCCCCGACGCCCGTACGCGCCCGCCAGGAAGCCCGGCATCGCGCCGTCGTGACCCACGTGCGTGATCCGCTCGCCCTGCGGGATGATCAACAGCCCCAGGCCGAACCCGGCCGCCCACAGGCTCTCGTCGGTCGTCGTGCGCGGCCATCGCATTTCGTCGAGCGTCTGCGCGCGCAGCACGGCGCCGGTCGGATCGACCACGGCCGGGTCGACGAGGAACGCGGCCCACCGCGCCAGATCGGCGGCCGTACCCCACAGCTGCGCGGCCGGTGCGGCGGCGCCGAAGTTTATGGGCGGCTCGGGCCGCGAATGATCCGAGTACGTGTCCACGAGGTACCCGACCGCGCCGCGCGGCTGCCGGTCGGGGCTGATGCTGGTCAGCCCGAGCGGCTTCGTGACCTTCTCGGCGAGCACCTCGGCCCACGTGCCGCCGCGCCGCTTCGCGACCGCCTGGCCCAGCAGCGCCATCGCCAGGTTGGAGTAGTGGAACCGGCGCGCGGGCGGCAGGGCCCGCTCGACGCGCGCGAGATCGGCCAGCAGTCCGCGCTCGTCCGGGGCGATCAACGTGTCCCACACGTCGCCGAACGGCTCGCGTTGCAGGCCAGCGGTGTGCGACAACAGTCGCCGGACGGTCAGCTCGCCGTGCCGGGGCACATCGAGGTGCCGGCCGATCGGGTCGTCGAGCTCGATCAGGCCTTCGTCACGGCACTGCATGACGAGGACGGCCGTGAAGGTCTTCGTCACCGAGCCGATCCGGAACCGGGTGTCCGCGTCGAGCGGCTCGCCCGGCACCCCGCTGTCGCCGACCTGCAACGTCCACAGCGGCCGGTCGCCCCGGTGCACGGCCACCGACAGCGCGGGCACCCGCGCCTGAGCCTGCGTGCGCCGCACGATCCGTGCCAGCCGCCGATTCTCGCCCGTCCCACTCACCCGCGGCAGCCTACCCGCCCCTCTCACGGGCAGGGGTGCGCGCGTCGAAGCCGCGAGGGTGCGCACTCCGGCCGCGGGCCGCCGGGGGCGTCAGCCCGGAGGCCAGGTGAGAGGGCGGCCCGAGAGGACGTGGGCGTGCACGTGGTGAACCGTCTGGCCCGCCGCCGGGCCGGTGTTGAAGACCAGGCGGAAGCCGTCCGTGGCGCCCTCGGCCGCGGCCACCTCGGCCGCCGAGGCGAGCACCTCGGCCGCGAGGTTCGGGTCGGCGCCGACGAGCGCGCCGACCGTCGGGTGGTGGTCGCGGGGGATCACGACGACGTGGCTGGGCGCCTGGGGGTTGATGTCGCGGAACGCCAGCGTCGTCGGGGTCGAGTGGACGACCGTCGCGGGGATCTCGCCAGCGACGATGCGACAGAACAGACAGTCGTTGCTCACACGGCGCATCCTAGGCCGTCCGGGCCGTAACTACGCCCAGCGGCCCAGGCGGGCGCTCAGGACCGCGAGCGCGGCGACACCGGCCGTGGACGTGCGCAGCACCTCGGGCCCGAGCCGGACGGCCCGGGCGCCCGCCGCCTCGAACGCCGCCAGTTCCTCGCTGGCGACGCCGCCCTCCGGACCGATGACGAGCACGACCTCTCCAGCGGCGGGCAGCTCCACCGCCGCGAGGGGCGCGGTTGCCGACTCATGGAGCACCAGGCCGAGCGCGGCCGAGCGCAACCGCGCGGCGAGAACCGTGGTGGACGCCGCCTCGGCCACCACCGGCAGCCACGGGCGGCGGGCCTGTTTGGCGGCCTCCCGCGCGGTGTCGACCCAGCGTTGGCGGGATCGCTCGCCGCGCTCCTCGCGCCACCGGACCACCGAGCGGGCGGCCGCCCACGGGACGATCTCGTCCACGCCCACCTCGGTCATGGCCTGGACGGCCAACTCCCCCCGGTCCCCCTTGGCGATGCCCTGGGCGACGACGAGCCGGACCGCGTGCGGTGGCGCGTACTCCCGAGCGACGACGCGCACCGACAGGGTGCCGCGCCCGACGGCGGTGACGACCGCGGACGCCGTGGCGCCCCGGCCGTCGGCGAGGATCAGCTCCTCGCCGACCCGCAGGCGTTGCACCGTGGCGGCGTGATGGCCCTCGGGCCCGTCCAGCGTGCACAGCTCACCGGACGGGACCTCACTGACCAGGAAGAGCGGCTTGCTCACGCGTGCCCGTTGAACGCGTCCCGGATCGAGGAGAACAGGCCGCCCTTCTGGCGGGAGACCTCGGCGAGCTCCTCGCCGCGCAGCGAGGCGAGTTCGCGCAGGAGGCGCTCCTGCTCCGGGTCGAGCTTCGTGGGCGTCCGCACGTCGAGGTGGACGTGCAGGTCGCCACGGCCGGTGCCGCGCAGGTGGGGCACGCCCCGGGCCCGCAGCCGCATGGAGGCGCCGGGCTGGGTGCCGGCCTTGACGTCGACCGTCTCCTCGCCGTCGAGGGTCTTGATGGTCAAACGGGTGCCGAGCGCCGCGGCGGTCATCGGCAGAGTGACCCGGCAGTGCAGGTCGTCGCCCTTGCGGGAGAAGACGTCGTGCGGGCGCTCGTGGATCTCGACGTAGAGGTCGCCGGCCGGGCCGCCGCCGGGGCCGACCTCCCCCTGGTTGGCCAGGCGGATGCGCATACCGTCCTCGACGCCCGCCGGGATCTTCACGGTGAGCGAGCGGCGGCTGCGCACCCGACCCTCGCCGGCGCACTGCGGGCACGGGTGCGGGATCGTCGTGCCGAACCCCTGGCAGGTGGGGCAGGGGCGGGCGGAGACGACCTGGCCGAGGAAGGTCTTCTGCACCGACTGGATCTCGCCGCGGCCGGCGCACGTCTCGCAGGTCTGCGGGTGGGTGCCGGCGGCCGTGCCGGCGCCGCTGCACGTGGTGCACAGCACGGCCGTGTCCACCGTGATCGGCGCGTCCACCCCGAACGCGGTCTCGTGCAGGTCGAGGTCGAGACGCAGGATCGCGTCCGCACCGGCGCGCGTGCGCGGTCGCGGGCCGCGCGAGCCGCCCCCGCCGAAGAACGCGTCCATGATGTCCTGGAACCCGACGAACGGGCCCGCGCCGCCGGGACCCGGTCCGCCGCCCTGCGGGGCCAGCGGGTCGCCGCCCAGGTCGACGATCTCCCGCTTGCGCGGGTCGGAGAGGACCTCGTACGCGGCGTTGATGTCCTTGAACTTCTCGTGCGCCGCCGGGTCCGGGTTCACATCCGGGTGGTATTCCCTGGCCAGTTTGCGGTACGCCCGCTTGATGTCATCGGGAGACGCCTCGCGCCGCACCCCGAGGATGCCGTAGTAATCCTTGGCCACGTGAGTCCCAAGTCCTCTTCTCGTCAGCTGCCCTCGAGCACGTCGCCAAGGTAGCGGGCGACGGCCCGCACCGTGGCGATGGTGCCCGGGTAGTCCATCCGGGTGGGCCCCAGCACGCCCAGGCCGCCCACCATGGTGTCGCGCGGGCCGTAGCCTGTGGCGACCACCGAGGTGCTGCGCAGGTCAACGATCTCGTTCTCGTCGCCGATGCTCACGTGCGCTGTGGTCTGGCGCACCTGGCCGAACAGCTTGAGAAGGATGACCTCCTCCTCAAGGGCCTCCAGCACGGGTCGCAGGGACCCGGCGAAATCCAGCACGTTGCCCCGGGCGAGGTTCGCGGTGCCCGCGATGGTCACCCGCTCCTCGGCGCGTTCGACGAGCGTTTCGAGCAGTACGGTGGACAGCGACGCCATGGCGCCGCTCAGTTCGGGACGGACCTGCTCGTGGAAACCCTGCACGAGGACGGGCGCCTCGGCGAGGGGACGCCCGACGAGCGCCTCGTTCATGGTGGCACGGAGTTCGACGACGTCGTCGGCGCCGACCGGGCCGGGCACGTCGACGAGCCGCTGCTCGACCCGGCCGGTATCAGTGATCATGACCACCATCAGCCGGGTCGTGGAGATCGAGATCAGTTCCAGGTGGCGGACCCGGCTGCGCGACAGGCTGGGGTACTGCACGATCGCGACCTGGCGGGTCAGCTGCGCGAGCAGCCGGACAGTGCGATGCACCACATCGTCGAGGTCGACCGCCCCGGCCAGGAACCGCTCGATGGCCCGGCGCTCGGCCGGGGTGAGCGGCTTGATGCGGGACAGCTTGTCGACGAACAGGCGGTAGCCCTTGTCCGTGGGGACCCGGCCGGCGCTCGTGTGCGGCTGACGCAGGTAGCCCTCCTCCTCGAGGACCGCCATGTCGTTGCGCACGGTGGCCGGGGAAACGCGCAGGTTGTGCCGCTCGACCAGCGCCCGGCTGCCGACCGGCTCCTGGGTGGCGACATAGTCCTCGACAATGGCGCGGAGCACGTCGAGTTTGCGGTCGTCCAGCGCCATCCCGTCGTCCTCCCCTCTCCTCGCCCGCGTTGGCACTCCGAAACGGTGAGTGCCAGTCTACGTCGCGCTGGCCATGGACCGCGACGCGCGTAGCGTGGCGTGACAGGCACTCACGGTCGCGACACTCAGGGGGCGCGCATACTAGCGCGAAAATCCCGATAGCCCTACGGTGACCCCCATGACTGAGCCTCCCCTCAACCCGCCGCCTCCGCCGCCGCCCGGACCTGGGCTGCCGCCGGCCGGCTACGCCAACAACGATGAGAAGACCTGGGCGCTCGTCGCCCACTTCGGTGGTGCCGCCGGCGCCCTTATCGGCACGGGCTGCGCAGGCTGGATCGCGCCGCTCATCGCGTTGCTCGCCAAGGGCAACGAGTCGCCGGCGGTGCGCCAGCACGCGGTCGCGGCGCTGAACTTCCAGATCCTGGTGTCGATCGTCGGCATCATCGGCTGGATCACGACCTGCATCCTCATCGGTTTCGTGATCTGGCTCGCCGCTATGGCCGTCGGCATCATCTTCGGCGTCCTCGCCGGTCTCAAGGCGAACGAGGGCCAGTTCTACAAGTACCCGATCTCGGTACCGCTGGTGAAGTGACCACGCTCATGACCGGGGTGCCGCGCGGCGCCCCGGTCACGGCAACAGGTCGCGCACGACCGCGTCGGCGAGCAGCCGCCCGCGCAGCGTCAGCACGGCCCGGTCGCCGTCGAGGCGCAGCAGGCCGTCCTCCGCGAGCCGTTCGGCGTCCGCCGGCCGCGTCAGCCTGTCCAGCGGGAGGCCCTCGGCCAACCGCAGCCGCAGCATGACCTCCTCCATGTGCCGCTCGTCAGCGGTGAGCGTCTCCCGGCCCGCCGCCGGCGATAACCCGTCGGCGAGCGCCGCCGCGTAGCGCGCCGGGTGGCGCACGTTCCACCAGCGCACGCCGCCGACGTGGCTGTGCGCGCCGGGCCCGAAGCCCCACCAGTCGCCGCCGCGCCAATAGATCAGGTTGTGCCGGCACTCCTCGCCCCAGTTGGACACCTCGTACCAGGTCAGGCCCGCCGCGCTCAGCGCGGCGTCCGCGGCCAGGTAGCGGTCCGCGGCCACATCGTCGCTCGGCGCGGGCAGCTCACCACGGCGTACCCGCGCCGCGAGGCGCGTGCCGTCCTCGACGATCAGGGAGTACGCCGAGACGTGGTCGACGCCGGCCGCGATCGCGCTGTCGAGGGAGGCGGCGAAGTCCTCGGCGCGCTCCCCCGGCGTTGCGTAGATGAGGTCGAGGTTGACGTGCTCGAACCCCGCCTCGCGCGCCTCGACGGCGGCCCGCGGGGCGCGGCCCGGGGTGTGCTGGCGGTCCAGCACCTTCAGCACGTGCCCGGCGGCCGACTGCATGCCCAGCGAGATGCGGGTGTAGCCGGCGTCACGCAGCAGGCGCAGCGAGGCCGGGCCGACCGACTCCGGGTTCGCCTCGGTCGTGATCTCCGCGTCCGGCGCCAGGCCGAACGTCTTGTCGATCGACTCCACGATCCGGGCCAGGTCGCCGGGCGGCAGCAGGGTGGGCGTCCCGCCGCCCACGAAGATCGTCTGGGCGGGCGGCGCGGCGCCTCCGAGTACCCGCCCCGCCAGCTCGATCTCCCTGGTCAGGGTGTCGACATACGCCGCCTGGCTGGCACCGCCGCCCAGCTCGGCCGCCGTGTACGTGTTGAAGTCGCAGTAGCCACAGCGCGAGGCGCAGAACGGCACATGCACGTAGACGCCGAAGCCGCTCGCGCCGATGCGCCGCGTGGCCGAGTCGGGCAGCGACCCGTCGGGCGGGGCGGGGTCGCCGTCGGGCAGCGTGCTGGGCATGCCTCCCAGTGTGCCGTAGCGTGCGGTGATGACCAGCCCGACCGTGGACCTCACCGTAGACAACGCTGTGGCGACCCTCACGCTCAACAGCCCGGCCAACCGCAACGCGCTGTCGTTCCGGCTCATGGATGAGCTGGCCGCCGCGCTGGCCGCGGCCGTGGCGGACCCGGCCGTACGGGTGATCGTGCTGTCCCACGCCGGCCCGGTGTTCTGCGCCGGGGCCGACCTGCGGGAGACGTCGGCGGCGGTCGCCGCCGGCACGCCGCTGCCGGTGATGCGGGTCGCGGAGCTGCTCGCGGACTTCTGGGAGTGCCCGAAGCCGGTGATCGCCCGGGTCGGCGGTCCGGCGCGGGCCGGCGGGCTGGGCCTGCTGGCCACGGCTGATCTTGTCGTCGCTGCCGAGTCGGCGACGTTCGCGTTCACGGAGGTGCGCCTGGGCGTCGTGCCGGCCGCGATCTCGCCGGTCGTCCTGCCGCGGCTCACCCCGCGCGGCGCCGCCGAGCTCTACCTCACGGCCGAGCCGGTCACGGCCGCCCGGGCCGCGGACTTCGGGCTCGTCACCGCGGTCGTCGGCGGCGACGGGCTGGACGCGGCCGTCGCGGCGTACGCCACCGCGCTGGTGAAGGGGGCGCCCGGCGCGCTCGAGGCGACCAAGCGGCTGTGCCGCGACGGGGCCGGCGCGGTGCTCGGCGAGGGTCCGGCGCCGTCCGCGATGCGCGCGCGCCTCGTGGCGGCCGCCGCCGTGTCCGCCCGCACGTTCGCCGGGGCGGAGGGCCGCGAGGGATTGGCCGCCTTCGCCGACAAGCGACCGCCCACCTGGGGCGTGACACCCGACCGGTGACACGCGCGGGCGCACCCCGCATGATCACCCGCGCCGGCGACACTCGTTAAGGCGAACGTGAGTAGACGAACGATTCGCGGCGCGGTCGTGGCGCTGACCGTCGCGGCCGGTTGCCTGGTGAACGCGCCGACCGCAGCGGCGGGGACGGCCGTCGTGCACTCGGACTTCGAGAGCGGCACGTTCCAGAACTGGGCCGCGCTGTCGAGTCCCACCGTCATCACCAACACCTCCGGCGTGGCGCACAGTGGCAGCCGCAGCCTGCTGGTGTCGGGGCGGTCGGCCATCGCGCACGGGCCCGCCCTCGACGTGACGGGCGCCATCCGGGTCGGCATCCGCTACCAGCTGTCCGTGTGGGTGCGGGCGCTGAGCGTCGCCGCCAACGTCAACGTGACCGTGAGCCAGACCTCGGCGGCGAGCGAGTCGGCCGTGCAGGTCGTCAGCAACGTGACCGTCGGCCCGACCCGCTGGGTGCGGCTGCGGGGGATCTACACGCCCCCGATCGGCTACGACCGGTTCCGGGTGCGCGTCGAGACCGGCAACGGCGTGGAACCGTTCTACATCGACGACTTCGTCCTGACCGTCCTCGAGTCGACGCAGCAGCCGGTCGTCACCGGCCCCGCCAACGGCGCCGCCGTCACCGACCGGCCGACCATCGCGGGCGTCGGCGCGCCGTTCACCACGGTGACGGTCGCGGAGGGCAGCTCCGTGCTGTGCTCGGCCCGGGTCAACGCCTCCGGCGACTGGCGGTGCGTCCCGTCCACCGTGCTGTCCACCGGTACGCACACGGTGACCCCGACGGCGCGCGACGCTATCGGCATCGCGACCGCGGGCCACCCGGTGACCTTCATCGTGAACCAGGCGAGCGCCCCGGCGGCCCCGGCGATGCCCGTGATCGGCTCGCCGCGGATGGGTGCCACGCTGGCCGGCGGGCGGGTGCCCGTCTCGGGTACGGCCCCCGCGTCCACAGTGGTCACCGTCTCCGAGGACGGCCGGGCCCTGTGCACCGCGCAGGCGGGTACGGACGGGGCGTGGAGCTGCACGCCGGGCGGGCCGTTCGGCCCGGGCCGGCACATCCTCTACGCGACCGCCCGCGACTCGTCGGGCCGGCTCAGCGCGGCACGTCCGGTGACCTTCTATGTGGACACGCTCGTGCCGTGGCCGCCGGCCGTGCACTCGCCCGCCCCGGGCGCGATCGTGCTGACCCGGCAGCCGTACGTGTCGGGCGTGGCGGAGCCGGGGGTGACCGTACGGGTGACCATCGACGGCGTCGTCGCCTGCGTCGTCACGGTCGCCGCGAACCGCACGTGGAGCTGCGTGCCCCGCGAGTCGGTGCCGAACGGGCGGCACACGCTGACGGCGACCGCGGTCGACGCGGCCGGCAACTGGAACACGTCACGGATGACGACATTCTTCGTCAACGTGGTGTAGCGCCGCATACTCATGGCCTCCGGTGGCGCGGCCCGGCTAGGGTGGCCACCGGAGGTCAGGCATGCGGCTTCGGTCCGTGGTGGGGGTGCTGGTGGTCCTCGCCGTGATCGCTGGCGTGGGCGCCTTCGTCGTGCTGCGACGCGTCGGCCCGAACCTGCCCGGGCTGCTCCTGGGCCAGGCGTGCAGCGTGCGCGCCGACAGCGGCGCCGTGTCGCTGGACACCGGGCAGATGGCGAACGCGGCGACCATCGCGGCCGTGGGGCTGCGGCGCGGCGTGCCGGAGCGCGCCATCGTGGTCGCGCTGGCCACCGCCCTCCAGGAATCCGAGCTGCGCAACCTCACCCACGGCGACCGTGACTCGCTCGGCCTGTTCCAGCAGCGCCCGAGTCAGGGCTGGGGCTCCGCGGAGCAGGTCCGCGACCCGCGCTACGCGGCCGGCAAGTTCTACACCGCCCTGCTCAAGGTCAAGGGCTGGAAGGACATGCGGGTCACCGAGGCCGCCCAGCGGGTGCAGCGCAGCGCCTATCCCGAGGCGTACCAGAAATGGGCCGACGAGGCGCAGGTGCTCACGGACGCCCTCGCCGGGCACGCGGCCGGGGCGGTGACGTGCCTGCTGTCGGGCCAGCCGGGCAGCCGCGGGCCGGTGGCCGCGGAGCGGCTGAGCGCCGCGATGCGCAAGGACTGGGGCGACAAGCTCACCATCGCCGGCACGGCGAGCACCGGGGTGGAGCTGGCCGCCCCGTCCGACAGGGCGGGCTGGCAACTGGCGCACTGGCTGGTGGCCCACGCGAACGAGCGGGGCGTGCGGGTCGTGCGGTTCGGTACGCGCGAGTGGCGCTCCGACGGGCGGGGCTGGCAGCGCGTCGACGCGGCGGGCGGCGGCGCTGGCGAGCGGGTCGTTGCGGAGGTCTTCGCCCCGGCGTAACCGGCGCCCTACGGCGCGTGAGGCTGGTCACAGCGCCGAGCTATCCGCACGCCTCGCGGGTGACCGCGCGCCGACAACCGCCGTTAGGATCGGCCGGTCACCCCGTTCCGCCCTACCCATTTAAAAGGGGAGGAAATGACCGCTTCATTCGATTATGGCGGCCGCACCGGCTACGAGCCGATCAGCGAAGTCGACCGCAAGGAGTTCCACGAGCAGGGCTTCATGCTGCTCCGGAACGTCCTCACCGAGGACCACCGCGCGGCCCTCGAAGAGGCGGTCGACCGCGTCTACGCGGAGGAGAAGGCGGCCGGCCGCGTCAAGCCCGACGGCACCCTGCACCTGCTCGGCTTCCTGGAGCGCGACGAGCTGTTCGGCCAGCTGCTGACCCACCCCACCACCTTCCCGTACATGTGGGGCCTGGCCGGTTGGAACATCTACTCACACCACAACCACCTCGACGTCACTCCCCCGGCCGCCGAGCCCGAGAAGCCCTACTGGGGCTGGCACCAGGACGGTTACCGGCAGAACTCCGACCCCGAGACGATGGACCCGACCGTCCCCCGGCCGATGTTCTCCCTCAAGGTCGCCTACGTGCTGTCCGACCTGTCGGAAACCGGTCGGGGCGCCACGAAGGTCATCCCGGGCAGCCACCTGTGGAACTCGCTCGACCGGCCGAAGGACCTCACCGTCCACAACCCGGACCCCGAGGGCACGGTCGAGATCACCGCGAACCCCGGCGACGCGTTCATCTTCGACCGCCGCCAGTGGCACTCGCGCTCGACGAACCTGTCGACGATCACCCGCAAGATGCTCTTCGTCGGGTACACGTACCGGTGGATCCGCCCGCTCGACGAACTGCACCCGGACGTCAACGGCGAGTGGTACGCCAACCGGACCCCGGTGCAGCGCCAGCTCATCGGCGAGGGGGGCCACACGGCCAACTTCTGGGGCATCAACTGGGACGGCTACATCGACGAGGAGATCCCCCTGCGCAAGGAGCTCAAGACCAGGGGCCTGCTCGACCGCAACATCCCCTGGCTCCGTTAGGAACCACAAACGAATGGCCCCGGCGGGTCCGACCCGTCGGGGCCCTTCTGTTTGGTCAGCCCGCCGCGTAGGCGTCGGCCTGCAGGCCGTACAGGTCGGCATAGCGGCCGCCCAGCGCAAGGAGGGTGTCGTGGTCGCCGACCTCCACGAGGCGGCCCGCGTCCATCACGAGGATCAGGTCGGCGCCGGCCACAGTGGAGAACCGGTGCGACACGATCAGCGTGACCGCGCCCGTGGCGGCGGCCGACGCGCGGGCGCGGGCCATGTACCGCTCAAAGATGGCGTTCTCGCTGGGCGCGTCCAGCGACGCGGTCGGCTCGTCGAGCAGGAACAGCACGGGCCGCTGCCGCATGCTGGCCCGGGCCAGGGCCACCTTCTGCCACTGTCCCTCGGACAGCTCGACGCCGCCGAACTGCCGGCCCAGCTCCGTGTCCAGGCCCTGGGGCAACTTGTCCACCAGGACCTGCGCGTCCGCGTCGGCGACGGCGCGCGCGATGGCCGCCGGATCGCCGGCCCGCTCGACGTCGCCCAGGCCGATCGACTCGGACATCGTCGTCAGGTAGCGGCCGAAGTCCTGGAACGCGGCGCTCAGGCGGGACCGCCACGACGCCGTGTCCAGGTCGGCGAGGTCGACGCCGTCCACCCGGATGGCACCGGCCGTGGGGCGGTAGAACTTCGCCAGCAGCTTCACCAGCGTCGTCTTTCCCGATCCGTACTCGCCGACGACCGCCACCACCGAGCCCGCCGGCAGCCGCACGCTGACGTCGGCCACCGCGAGCCTCTGCGACGTTGTGTCCTCGGCCGGGTAGCCGAAGCTGACGCCGTCGAGCGTGATGCCGTCGCGCAGCGCCGTGGGCGCCGGCAGGGCGGGCCCCGTGCCGGCCGCCGCCGCGCGGTGTCCGCGCAGCCACAGCAGCGGCCCGATGACGCGGCCGGCGCCGCCGACGGCCGAGGTGCTGCGCACGGCCGTCTCCACGGCGAAGCGCAGCTGGGCGCCGACCGTGATGGCGAGCACCAGGTCGCCCGCGGTGCCGGACGTCATCACGACGAGGGCGAGCGCGCCGAGGAAACCTACCCCGAACACGAGCCAGCCAGTCGCGCTCCAGCCCGCCGCGGCGAACCGGGCGCGGGTCCTGATCCGCAGCCACTCGTTCCAAGCGACGCGCTGGCGCTCGACCAGCTCCTCTGCCACCCCGGCGACGCGGATCTCCTTACTGGACGACGCGGTGGTCGCCAGGCTGAACAGGTGCCGTTCCACGCGGCGGGCCTCCGCCGCCGCCGTCTCGGCGCGCTGGATGCGCGGTCGCCCGATCTGTTCGAGCCCCAGCGGGGCGGCCGCGAACACCAACAACCCCAACAGGTACGGCGAGACGCTGCCGAGCACGGCGAGGCTCAGCGCCAGGCGGGTCACCAGGCTCACGGCCTCGATCGACGACCAGGCCGAGTTGATGACCGCGTACGGCTCCGCACGGACGATGTCGAGCCGGTTGAGGAACTCGGGGCGCTCCAGGTGTTCCAGCGTCTCGATGCCGGTCGCGATCTCCAGGGTCTCCGGCTGGATCTGGGTGATGGCGACGTACTCGACGAGCGTCGTGTGCGCCGAACCGGCCAGGCTGCCGGCCACGAGCTGCAACGCGTACGCCAGCGCGGCGCCCACGGCGCCCACCGCGATCGCGGTCGCGTCGGCGCGGCCGGTCCCGTCCACGATCTCCCGCAGCGCGAGACCGACGGCGACGAACGACACGACGTCCACGACCAGCAAGAACATCAGCGCGCTGGCGACCCAGGGCGCCATCCGGAAGGACCGCCCGATCATCTCCCGCCAGATCGCGAGGGTCGCCTTGGCGCCGGGTCTTTCGGTCACCCTTCCATCTCCTCGATACGGTCGTCGTAGCCGCGGGTGAAGCGCTCGGCCTGCAGGGCGAACATCTCGGCGTACCGGCCGTCGCGTTCGATGAGTGAGTCATGGGTGCCGTCCTCGACGACGCGACCGCCGTCGAGCAGCACGATGCGGTCGGCCTGGCGCACGGTCGACAGGCGGTGCGAGATCAGCACCACGGTGGCGTTGCCGCGCGCCCGCATGAGCCGCTCGAACACGTCGAACTCCGTGCGTACGTCCAGGTGCGCGGTGGGCTCGTCGAGCACGAGGACGCGCGCTCCCCGATACACCGCGTACAGGGCCCTGGCCAGCGCGACCTGCTGCCACTGGCCGCCGGACAGGTCGACGCCGCCGGTACGGTCGCGCGCCAGCGGCGTGTCCCACCCGTCCGGCAGTTCCTCGACGAGGCGCAGCGCGCCCGACTCCTCGGCGGCCTGCTGCAGGGCGGCCCCGTCGAGCGCGCCGCCGTGGCCGAGCCGCACGTTGTCGCGGGCCGGCAGGTGGTAGCGGACGAAGTCCTGGAACACGATCGCGAGCCGGCGCCGCCACCCGGGGATGCCGCCGGTGGCCGGGTCGGCGATGTCGACGCCGTCGGCGGTGATCCGGCCGGCCGTCGGCTCGTACAGCCCGGCGAGCAACTTCGTCATCGTGGACTTGCCGGCGCCGTTGAGGCCGACGACGGCGAGCATCTCGCCGGGACGCAACTCCAGGTCGAGCCGGTCGAGGACGAGCCGGTCGGCGCCCTCGTATCCGAAGCTGACGCCCTCGAACCGGACCAGGGGCGGCGGACCACCGTCGGCGTCCTTCGTCGCCGTCTGAGCGGGCGCCGGTAGCAGCTCGCGGACCTGCTCGTACGCCCGCATTACCACCCGCGCGCCGGCGATCTTCACGGCGTCATACGTCCAGAACGCGGCCGTGTACACCGCCCAGGCCGCCGTGAGTACCGCGGTCTCGGTGGCGATCGTGGCCCGCCCGTCGGCCGTCCCGCGCGCCACCACGTAGTACACGAAGGAGATCGGCACGAAGATCAACACCGCGGTGCGCCACTTCTGCAGGTTCTGCCGGCGCTCGTCGGCGTACACCGGCTCCAGGTACCGGCGCACCAGCGTCCGGTACCTGTTGACGAGCCAGTCGCCGAGGCCGAAGACGCGCAGCTCCTTGCCCTCGGCCAGGGATGTGGCCACCCGGCCCCAGTACGTGAAGCGCCGCTCGGTGGGCGCCTGCGCCTGCCAGATGACGTAGTGCCGGCGGGTGACGTGCAGCAGGTGCAGCCGGTTGAGCAAGGCGGGGATGACCAACGCCGGCACGAGCCACCACGCGTACCCGGCGAGGATGGCCGCGGCGGCGGCCATGCCGAGGTAACGGATCGGCCGGTGCAACTGGACGACCGCCCCGTCGGAGGGCTTCTGCTCGGCCCAGGTCACCGGGTCCGCCGCCGCCGTGCGCAGCAGGTCCTGCACCTCGGGCCGTTCGAGGACGGCGACGGTCTGCGCGCCGGTCGCGAGCCTGGCCACCCGCGCCCGGTGCGCGCCGTCCATCTGGCCGCAGGCCAGAAACTCGACGGGCTCGAACACCGCGCCGAGACCCTGATCGGCCATGATCACAAAGCCGAGGATGAGCAGGGGCACGACGACCGGGCCGAGCCCGTTGCCGTCGACGTGCGCGATGAGCGCCGCGGTCGCCAGGGCCGTGGCCGCCGGCAGCATCGAACGCAACAGGTAGCCCAGGATCAACGTCACGAGCACCGCCGGCCGTACGTCCCGCAGGGGGCGCGCGAGCAGCAGCGCGTTCCGTAAGATCATTTCTTCCCCGTCCCGCCCGCGCCGTCGCCGACCGGCAACGCTGGTTTCGAAACGGGGATTCGACAAGGGGTTTTCCGCACAGCAGAGCGAGGGGCATCCGGCCCACCATCCGGATGCCCCTCAGGTTCAGGTGTTCGTCAGTACGTGCTGCGCCGACCGCCGGCCAGCGAGACGGTGAGCATGACGCCCACGGCCGCGAGGCCAACCTGGATGAGCAGCTCGATCCAGTCCACGCCGTTCGTCGTGGCCACGCCCAGCGAGCGGGCGATCGCGGTGCCCAGAAGGGCCGCGCCAACACCGATCAGCATGGTCAGCCACAGCGGGATGCTCTGCCGGCCCGGGACCACCAGGCGCCCGAGGGCACCGACGATGAGGCCGACGATGATGGCCGTGATAATTCCAGTGACAGTCATGACGCCTCCAAATCCGGGGCTTTCTCAAGCCTTCGTTATCGCTCGACCGGTTAGTGCCCGAGCGTGGAGAGCGTCAAACGCGCGCATGCGTCGACAATCGCGCTATCCATCGTGGAGAAGGCCATCTTCGGCGCCTTGACCAGCGGAAACCAGGAATATTCGAGGGACTCGCCCGGATCGATCTGGATGCGGTCCGCGGGGAGCCAGGCCAGGAAAAAGCAGTCGAGTACGGGCAGCAGCTCGCCCTGGAACTCATACCCGCCTATGTACATGCCGACGAAGTCGCCCAGTTCGACAGTGACGCCGAGCTCTTCCCGGCCCTCCCGCAGGGCGGCCTCGCGCGGATGCTCCCAGCCGTCGCAGAACCCGCCCGGCGTCTCCCACAGGCCGGCGTTGGGCTCCATCGCCCGCCGCAGCGCCAGGAAGCGGACGCGCTGCGACGGCGGGCCATCGAGCACGATCAGGCTCGCCGTCGGCCGGGCGTTGACGAACAGGGCGTACCCGCAGATTCCGCAGGTGGTGGGCGGGTGAGCGGCCAACGGCGAACCGCAGCGCGGGCAGTGTGCCGCGTTCGTCGTCACTGTCCGGTCGTCACTTCCTGGTCGTCACTTCTTGGTCGTCACTTCTTGGCGGAGCCCTTGGCATCGGGGGCGTCGGAGGTGGACAGCGCGGCGATGAAGGCCTCCTGCGGCACCTCGACCCGGCCGACCATCTTCATCCGCTTCTTGCCCTCCTTCTGCTTCTCCAGCAGCTTGCGCTTACGGGTGATGTCACCGCCGTAGCACTTGGCGAGCACGTCCTTGCGGATGGCGCGGATCGTCTCGCGGGCGATGACCCGCGACCCGATCGCCGCCTGGATCGGCACCTCGAACTGCTGGCGCGGGATCAGCTTCTGCAGCTTGGAGGCCATCGTCGTGCCGTACGTGTAGGCCTTGTCCTTGTGCACGATCGCGGAGAACGCGTCGACCGGCTCGCCCTGCAGCAGGATGTCCACCTTGACCAGATCGGCGGCCAGCTCGCCGGAGGGCTCGTAGTCGAGGCTCGCGTACCCCTTCGTGCGCGACTTGAGCTGGTCGAAGAAGTCGAAGATGATCTCGCCGAGGGGCAGCGTGTAGCGCAGCTCGACCCGGTCGGCCGACAGGTAGTCCATGCCCTGCAGCACGCCGCGCCGGCCCTGGCACAGCTCCATGACCGCGCCCACGAAGTCGTTCGGGGTGAGCACGGTCGCGCGGGCCACCGGCTCGTACACCTCGGCGATCTTGCCGGTCGGGTACTCGCTGGGGTTGGTCACCACGGTCTCGGTGCCGTCGTCCGTGATGACCCGGTAGACGACGTTCGGCGCGGTCGCGATGAGGTCGAGGCCGAACTCGCGCTCCAGCCGCTCCTGGATGATCTCCAGGTGGAGCAGGCCGAGGAAGCCGCACCGGAACCCGAAACCGAGCGCCGCGCTGGACTCCGGCTCATAGGTGAGGGCCGCGTCGTTGAGCTTGAGCTTGTCGAGGGCGTCGCGCAGCTCCGGGTAGTCGGAGCCGTCGAGCGGGTAGAGGCCGGAGTAGACCATCGGCTTCGGGTCCTTGTAGCCGCCGAGCGGCTCCTTGGCCGGCCTGTTGTTGATGGTCACGGTGTCACCGACGCGGGACTGGCGCACGTCCTTCACGCCCGTGATCAGGTAGCCGACCTCGCCGACGGACAGGGCCGACGACTTCACCGGCTCCGGCGAGATGACGCCGATCTCCAGCAGCTCGTGCGTGGCGCCCGTGGACATCATCTTGATCCGGTCGCGGGCCTCCAGCCGGCCGTCGACCACCCGGACGTAGGTCACCACGCCCCGGTAGATGTCGTAGACCGAGTCGAAGATCATGGCCCGGGCGGGCGCCGCCGCGTCGCCGACCGGCGGGTTCATCTGCCGCACGATCTCGTCCAGCAGATGCGGGACGCCCTCCCCGGTCTTGCCGGAGACCCGCAGGCAGTCCTCCGGCTCGCAGCCGATGAGGTGCGCCAGCTCCTCGGCGTACTTCTCCGGTTGGGCCGCCGGAAGATCGATCTTATTGAGTACGGGAATGATGTGCAGATCGTTCTCAAGCGCCAGGTAGAGGTTGGCCAGGGTCTGGGCCTCGATCCCCTGGGCCGCGTCGACGAGCAGCACGGCGCCCTCGCAGGCCGCGAGGCTGCGACTCACCTCGTAGGTGAAGTCGACGTGCCCCGGGGTGTCGATCATGTTGAGGACGGCGTGCTCGCCCTTCCGGTCCCCCTCGCGGATCCGCCACGGCATGCGGACGGCCTGACTCTTGATCGTGATGCCGCGCTCACGCTCGATGTCCATCCGGTCGAGGTACTGCGCGCGCATCTGCCGGGCGTCAACCACCTCGGTGAGCTGCAGCATCCGGTCCGCCAACGTCGACTTTCCGTGGTCGATGTGGGCGATGATGCAGAAGTTGCGGATGCGCTCCGGTGGGGTGGCACCGGGGCCGGAGGCGCCGGCATCGGGCGTCGGTGGCACGTGTGTCCGTTTCCTCGTCGGGTCTGACTAGCTATAGTCCCATGCCGGGCCGGACGGCCGTTCCTGGTGCCGCCCGTTTTGGTCTGTCCCTCGGCGACCTGGTAACCTGGCTGTTCGCGCGCCGCGCTGAGTGCTGTGTGCGCATCAGACTGCACTACGGATAAAACCCACTACGGAACAGGACGAGGCTGTCGCGTGGCGAACATCAAGTCTCAGATCAAGCGCAACCGGCAGAACGAGAAGGCCCGGCTGCGCAACAAGTCGGTGAAGTCTTCCCTGAAGACCGCCGTCCGCAAGGTCAACGCCGCCGCTGCGGCGGGCGACACCGAGACGGCGACCGCGCTCATGCGCGCCGCTTCGAAGCAGCTCGACGTCGCCGTCAGCAAGGGCGTCATCCACAAGAACCAGGCCGCCAACCGCAAGTCGGCGATCGCGAAGAAGATCGGCGCGCTCAGCGCCTGACGGGTGCCGAAAGCCCGGCGGTGTGCCGGGCTCAGCTCCGCACTCAGCGCTCCCCGCAGCGGTAGAGCGCGACAATTTCGATCGTGGACCAGATCGGGTGCGTGACACCCGGCCTGGTCCACGACTCGTTTACCGGCCGTGCCGACCAGGTGACGGGCTCAGCCCGCGCCGCTGAAGCGCCCGCGATTGAGTCGGGCCCGCGCCACGCGCAGCTGGTCGAGGGCCCCGCGTCGCAACCGGCTGATGCTCTCGGCGGGCGGGCCGACCGCTGCGGTCTGCGTCCGCTGAGCGGGCCTGGTCACGGCGAACGGCGGCGGGCTGTCGGCGGGGTCGACGGGCATGGGCCACGCGCCGACGGCCCGCCGGACGCTGCCCGCCGGCGGCTGCACGGGCGGGCGCGCTCCCGCGGGTACGGGCGCGACGCCGCGTGCCACCCGACCACGTGAGCCATGGTCGCCGGCCGTACGCGTACCGGCGGGGCCACGACCCGGCGCGGGCCCGGCATCGTCGCGCACCATCACACGTTCGCCGCGGTTCGCGTCGCGAGCCGACGCGGCGGTGGACCGGGAGACCTGCACGGCCTTCCACCGGTCGGCTACGGAGTTCTGGCTGTCGCGCGCGGCCGACCCGTACCCGGGACGGCGCTCGGCGAGGTCGCCCGACGCGTGCCGCCCGCGGTGGGCGTGGGCGGTCCAGGCGGCGAGCGCCGACGCGACACCGGCGCGGAGCGTGGGGAGCGCGTCGACGAGCTTGACGGCGCCGGCGACGAGCAGCGGCAGGCTCAGGCCGAGCCACCAGGGCGCGAGTTCGGACAGGGCGAGCAGCGCACCCAGCAGGATCATGCCCTCCAACAGGCCGAACCGGGCTAGCGGCCCCGGGTTGAGGCGCCGCAGCCGCAGCATGCGGGCGTACAGAGGGCGGGTCACCGGTCGCTCCCGGAGCGGGCCGCCGCGACCGCGATCACGGCCCGTTCGAGGGCGTACGACCGGTCGTCCGCGCCGCCCTTGACGGCGGCGTTGCAGTCGGCCGCGACGCGCATGGCGTCGACGAGGCCGTCTGCGGTCCAGCCGCGCGCCTGCCGCTGCGCCCGCTCCACCTTCCAGGGCGGCATGCCGAGCGTGCTGGCCAGCTGGTACGCGTTGCCCCGGCCCGCCCCGGCGACGCGCGCGACCGTACGGATGCCGTCGGCCAGCGCGTCCGCGATCGGGACGGGGTCGACGCCGATGTAGAGCGCCCAGCGCAACGCCTCCAGCGCGCCGCCGACGTCGCCGACCATCGTCGCGTCGGCGACCGTGAAGCCGCTGACCTCGGCCCGCCCCCGGTAGTACCGGGCGATCGTGGCGCTGTCGACCCGCCCGCCGGTGTCCGCCACGAGCTGGGCGCACGCGGCGGCGATGTCGCGCAGGTCGTTGCCCACGGCGGTGAGCAGCGCCTCCGCGGCGGCCTCCGGGCAGGTGCCCCCGAGCCGGCGCACCTCGGCCCGGATGAAGTCGATCCGTTCGCGGTGCTTGGTGAGCTTCGCGGCCGTGGTGACCTCCGCCCCGGCGGCCCGTACGCCGTCGGCCAGGGCCTTGCCCTTCGCCCCGCCCGCGTGGCTGAACACCAGCGTGATGTCGGGGTCGGGATCGCCCACGTAGGACAGCAGCGCGGCCGCGAGGTCCTTCTTCGCGTCCTGGGCCGCCTGGATGACCACGACCCGGCGGCCCCCGAACAGCGACGGGCTGACCACGTTCTCGAACTCGGCCGGGGTGGTGTCGGCGGCCCGGTGCTCGGAGACGACGGTGTCCGGGTCGGCGGCCCGCGCCGCGGCGATCACCTCGTTCACCGCCCGTTCCGCGAGGAATTCCTCGTCGCCGACGACGAGGTGGAGGACTCCAGGGGTACCGCGGGTCACGCCGCCATCCTCGCACGTCCGCGGGCCGATACCCGGGACCCGGACCATGATCAGTGACTGTCTGACCGGTCGACCGGCCCGCCGCGCCGGATGACCGACCACCGACGGTGGATGGCCGGGTCACCACGCCGATCCCGCCGCCGACCGCCACGACCGCCAGCTCGCCGTCAACATCCGTACGCAGGACCCGGGCGCCCGCGCGCCCCAGCCGCTCCAGGAGCCCGGGGTTCGGATGGCCGTACCGGTTGCCGGCCCCGGCGCTCACCAGCGCCACCCGCGGTGCGACCGCGTCGAGCAGCGCCTCCTCCTGCTCAGCGGAGCCGTGGTGGGCGACCTTGAGAACGTCGGCGCGCAGCTCGGCGGGGCCGGCGGCGAGCAGGTCGCGCTGCTCATCGACCTCCGCGTCGCCCGTCAGCAGGATCCGGACCCCGGCCACGTCGGCCCGCAGGACGAGTGAGTTGTTGTTCGGGTCCGAGTCGGTCCCGGTGAGGGGCCGCACCGGCCCCAGCACGGTGAGCGTCAGCCCCGGCCACGACCACCGCCAGCCCGGGCCGGGCCGGTGCACGGGTACGCCCGGCAGCGCGGCGCGGACGGCTGCCACCCGGTCGGCCGGCTCGGCCAGCACCGGCGCAGCGACCGCCAGGATGTGCCTGCCCCGGGCGACGCCGGGCACGCCGTCGACGTGGTCGGCGTGGAAGTGGCTCAGCACCAGCAGCTCCACCCGGTCGATGCGGAGCCCGCGCAGGCAGCCGTCCACGAGCGACGGTTGGGGGCCGGCGTCGACCACGACCGCGCCGCGCGACCCGACGGGCAGCACGAGCGCGTCGCCCTGGCCGACATCGCACGCGACCACGAGGGCCCCGGGCGGCGGCCACCCGCCGGCCAACACCCGTACGGGCAGCCCGCCGACGGCCGCGCCCACCGCCACCACGAGGGCGATCCGCCGCGGCGCCCGCCACCCGGTCGCCATCAGCAAAGCGAGCGTCACCGTGGCGAGCAGCAGCCCGCCGGTGAGCCCGTCGGGCCACGGCAGGTTGCCGGACGGCACGTCGGCACCCCGGTGGGCGATCGCCACGAGCCAGCGGGCGGGCCAGCTGGCCAGCCAGGCCAGGAACTCGGCCGCGCCCGGCCAGACCGGCGAGACGGCGGCGGCCAGCACGCCGAGCACGGTGGCCGGCGCGACCGCCGGGACGGCCAGCAGGTTGGCCGGCACGGCCACCGCGCTCACGGTGCCGGACAGCGCGGCGACGACCGGCCCGCAGGCGACCTGGGCGGCGGCCGGGACGGCGAGCGCCTCCGCGACCACGCCGGGCACCCGGCGGGCCACCATCGCGTCCCGCCAGCGCGGCGCCAGCAGCACGAGCCCGCCGGTGGCCAGCACGGACAGCGCGAAACCGGGATCGCGGGCCAGGTCGGGGTCGACCAGCACGAGCACGAAGGTGGCCGCCGCGAGGGTCGGCGCCGCGGCCCGCCGCCGTCCAGTGCCGAGGGCCAGCAGCCCGACGGCGCCCATGGCGGCGGCGCGCAGCACGCTCGGCGAGGGGCGCGCGAGGATGACGAACCCGACGAGAACGAGCGCGCACACGGCCACGCACGCCCAGGGTCCGGCCCGGCAGCGCCGGCATACGACGAGCACCACCGCCAGGATGATCGCGACGTTGGCCCCGCTGACGGCGACCAGGTGGGTGAGCCCGGTGGCGCGGAAGTCCTCCGCCAGCGCCGGGTCCAGCCGGCTGGTATCGCCGATCACCAGGCCCGGCAGCAGGCCGCCCGGCTCGTCGGGCAGCGGGGCAGCGGCGTCCTGCAGCCCGCCGCGCAGCCGCCCGGCCGCCCGCTGCGCCCACGGCGGCTCGCCGAGCCTCTCCGGCGCCTCGCGTACCCGCAGCACGGCGGCCGTGAGGTCACCGCCCCGAGGCTCGACGAACCGCCCGTGGGCGCGGACCCGCTGGCCCGGCAGCAGCGACGCCCACGCGGGGTCGCTGGCCAGCACGAGGACCCGCACGTCGAGCGCCAGGCCGGCGTCCACCCGCTCGAGCCGCCCGCGCACGAGGTACGTGGCCGGTCCGGCCGGACCCACCAGGCGTGCCGGGTCGTCCGACACGACGAGCCGCGCCGACACCTGCGAACCGTCGGCCACCAGGCTCGCCAGTGCGGGCGCGTCGCGCGCCGAGGTGCGGGCCGCGACGGCCACTCCCGCGCAGAACACCCCCAGCAGTACGCCCGCGAGCGCGCCGAGCGCGGCGCCCCGACCCGGCGCGCGCACCAGCAGCGCCCACGCGCCGGCGGCGAGGACGGCCGCGCCGGCGGACACCACGAGCGCCGTCCGCGCCGATGCCGGAACGACCGCCACGGCGGTGAGCCAGGCGCCGGCCGCCAGGCCGTATAGGCGCAGGTCGGGCGGCGGCCGATGCGCACTCACACGGTCACCAGGTCCTTGAGCTGGGCGAAGCGCGTGTCGCCGATGCCGGACACCTTGCGCAGGTCGCCGACGGAACGGAAGCCGCCCTGCGCGGTGCGGTAGTCCAGGATCCGCTGCGCGAGCACCGGCCCGACCCCGGGCAGCGTCTGCAACTCGTCCAGCGTGGCGGTGTTGAGGTTCACCGGCCCGCCACCCCCGGCTGAGGCACCGGGCGCCGCCGGTCCGTTGTCGACGACCACACCCGGCGGCGGCGTCACGCCGACCGCGAGAAGCTCGCCGTCGATCACCTTGCGGGCGAGGTTCACGAAGGTCAGGTCGGTGCCGGGCAGCGCGCCCCCAGCCGCCGCGATGGCGTCCGCGACCCGGGCGCCGGCCGGCAGCCGCACGAGGCCGGGCCGGCGCACCCGCCCGGTCACCGACAGGACGATCTCCACCGCGCCGCTCGGCGGGGCCACCGCCGCGACGGATGAGGCGGGGCCGGCCGACCACGGCGCCGGTCCGGTCTCCACAGAGGACGGTGGCACCGGCGTCACGGCCGGGCGCGCCTGCCAGGCGAGGAAGCCCGCCACGAGGGCCACGAGGGCGGCGACCACCCCGAGCGCCCGCAGGCCCGCCCGCCCCGGATTGAGCGCGGACACCCGCCGCCACCACGGCTCGTCCGGCTCCGTGGGGCCCGCCGGCCCCGGCACGTGCCCCCTGGGCATCCGATCGGTCAACATCCCGCCGACGCTAGGGCGGCGACGAGCATGATCAACCCCGCCTGTGGACGGCGGGGGCCCCTGTGGACAACCGCGAGCGGCGCCCTTCCCCCGGGGTACGGTCGGCTATTCGGCCCGGTGCACCACGATGCCGACAAGGCCCGGTCCCGCGTGGGCACCGACTACGGCGCCGACCTCGCCGACGAGAAGGGAGCGCAGCCGATGACCCAGCCGCTCCCGAACGGCCCGCGCCACGCCCTCGGCCCGGTCGGCGGCTACCAGATGGTGCACGACGACGTCGACCTGCCCGTCGCCGGAAGCCTCGACCGCCAGGTCGACCAGCCGTGCCAGGGCCCGGCCAGCGGTGCGGACCTTCTCCCGCACCCGCACCGTGCCGCCCGCGATGTCGAGGATCGGCTTCACGGCCAGGGCGGTGCCCAGCAGCGCGGAGGCGGCCCCCATCCGGCCGCCGCGGCGCAGGTGTTCCAGGGTGTCCACATAGAACAACGTGCTCGTACGCGCGGCGGCGGCGAGCGCGGCGTCGCGTACGCAGGTCTGGTCCTGACCCGACGCGGCGGCGGAGGCGGCCGCGACGGCCGGGAACCCGACGCCCATCGCGGCGGATCCGGCGTCGACGACCGTGACGCGGTCGCCGAAGGCGGCCGCCGCGACCGTGGCCGCGTCGACCGTGCCGGACAGGCCGGCCGCCAGGTGCACCGAGACGACCCCGGCGGCCCCGCCGTCGAGCAGCTCGCGGTACGTGCTGGCGAACAGCTCAGCGGACGGCCGGGACGTGGTGACGTGCTCACCCCGGGTGGCGAGGGCGCGGGCCACGTCGGCCGGAGTGATCTCGCTGCCCTCCCGGCCGCTGCGCCCGGACAGCGTCACGGTCAGCGGCACCACGGTGATGTGGTGCCGCTCCGCGAGGTCGGCCGGGAGGTAGGCGGTGGAGTCCGTGACAACCGCGATGGACACGAGATCGCACGGTAGCCGATCGCGTCGATCCCGGCGCGGACGCGGCGTCGGCAGGTCAGATACGGCGCGCCGAGACGACCTTGAAGAGGATGCCCTGCATGCAGCTGCTGTACATGCCGACGGCCTTGTACCCGCGCACCTCCAGCCGGGCGCCCGGCTGGGACATGCCGTCGTCGAGGCCGATGAGCTGGTAGCCCAGGCCGTTGTCGGCGTTGAGGATCAGGCAGCCGCCCTCGACGCCCTCCACGAGGGTGCCGCGCAGGGTCACCAGCTGCTGCGTGGACTCGGGCCCGGTCGACCGCGGCGGCGTTCCCGTGACGTCCGGGGTCCGGATCGTGGTTGGCGCCAGGGTCGACGGCGTGGCGGCGGAGGTGGCCGGCGACGGCGGCGACTGGGCGCTCGGGCCCGCGTCGCACGCCGCGGCCACGGCCAGCACCGCCAGCAGGGAGGCGGTGCCGAACCGAGCGGTCAGGCGTCGGCGGGCGTCCATAACGATTGGACGCTACCCCGGCCCGGCCGGTTCCGCACCGCCCGCTAGTGCGGGCCGACGTTGTGCGCCCGCAGCTGCCAGCCGCGGTGCTGGGTGAGCCGCAGATCGCTGACGTGGCAGTTGCCCAGCGCCCCGAGCGAGCTGGCCACGCCGGCCGGCCAACCCAGCAGGCCGGCCACGCCCTGGCGGGCCGCGCCGCCGTGGGTCGCGACGACGGCGGTGCCGTCGCCGACCCGGGCGGCGATGTCGCGCAGCGCGGCCGTCACCCGCCGGCCCAGGTCAGCGGTGCTCTCCAGCGGCAGGTCGGCGGCGTCGCCCATCGCCCGCCAGTGTGGGTACTGGTCGGGGTAGCGCTCGGCGATCTCCGCGCCCGTGAGCCCCTGCCAGGGGCCGAAGTGCCGCTCGCGCAGCCGCTCGTCGAACTCGACCTCGTGGCCCGTCAGGGACGCGAGGGCGGCGGCGGTGCCGGCGGCCCGGCTCAGGTCGCTGGCGAAGATCAGATCAGGCTTGAAGCCCGCCAGCCAGGCGGCCGCGCGTTCGGCCTGCGCGACGCCCACCTCGTCGAGTTCGACGTCCGTCTGTCCCTGCACCCGATCGGTGGCGTTCCAGGCGGTCTGCCCGTGGCGCCAGATCAACAGCCGGGTCACGAAGAGACGCCCGGGGTCGCCTCCACAGCGTCGCGGTCGACGAACGGGATGCGGGCACAGTCCTTCCACAGCCGGTCGAGGGAGTAGAAGTCGCGCTCCTCGGTGTGCTGGATGTGCACCACGATGTCGACGTAGTCGAGCAGCACCCAGCGGCCCGCCCGCTCGCCCTCCCGCCGGACAGGCTTCGCCTTCTCGGGCAGCGCGAGCAGGCGCTCCTCGATCGCGTCGACGATCGAGATGACCTGACGCTCGTTGGGCGCGGAGGCGATGAGAAAGGCGTCGGTGATGACGAGCTGGTCGGCGACATCGATGATGACGATGTCCTCGGCCTTCTTGTCCGCGGCGGCCTGCGCCGCGGCCAGGGCCAGCTCGTGGGCGCGCTCAGTTGCGGGCACTGGATCCCTTCCCGATCTCGGTGAGTGGTGAGCCTGTCTAGCGTCTCACGGGCGCCCGACAGGATGCCGCCCAGTTACCCGCGCGGGCCTCCTGCAAAACCGCCGAAAGACGCGTCAACGGTACAGATGTCGCTTCGCGATGT
Source organism: Luedemannella helvata (assembly GCF_039528415.1). Taxonomy (NCBI): domain Bacteria; kingdom Bacillati; phylum Actinomycetota; class Actinomycetes; order Micromonosporales; family Micromonosporaceae; genus Luedemannella; species Luedemannella helvata. Next base: position 32,319 of record NZ_BAAALS010000014.1, on the reverse strand, counting down.
ACTGCACCACACCGTCCGGGACCAGGTACCACACCGGGTCGCCGACGGCCACGCGCGCCCGGCACGCCGTCGACGAGATCGACATGGCGGGCACCTCGATGAGGCTCACGGTGTCCTCCGGCAGGTGATCGTCGGAGAGGTCGTACCCGGGCCGGGTCACCCCGATGAAGTGGGCCAGCTCGAACAGCTGGTCCGCCTCGCGCCACGACAGGATCCGGCCGAGCGCGTCCGCGCCTGTGATGAAGAACAGCTGCACGTCCGGCCCGTACTCGGCGCGCAGGTCACGCAGGGTGTCCACCGCGTACGTGGGGCCGGGGCGCTCGATGTCGACCCGGCTGACCCGAAACCTCGGGTTCGAGGCGGTCGCGATGACCGTCATCAGGTACCGGTCCTCGGCCGCGCTCACGGACGAGGACGACTTCTGCCACGGCTGGCCGGCGGGCACGAAGACCACCTCGTCGAGGACGAACCGGCTCGCGACCTCGCTCGCCGCGACGAGGTGACCGTGGTGGATCGGGTCGAACGTGCCGCCCATGATCCCCACCCGGCGTACGGGTGGCCGGTCGGCGCTCACGTCAGTCGGCGGGCGGCCACAGCCCGCGCCAGGTCATCGGTCTCGTCGGCGGCGGCCCGGCGCAGGGTGGGGTCGAGGTCCGGCCGGGCCAGCATCGCCCGCGCGGCGGCCAGCGTCGGCTCGTCCACCGCGTAGCGGGGGAACGCCGTCAGACCCAGCTCCTGCATCACGTTCGTGGTGCGCCAGGTCGCCACCTCCGGCATCTCGGCGAAGTACCGCGCCACGTACGGCGCCGTCAGCTCCTCCTGATCGGCCTGCCAGAACCCGGTCGCCGTGGCCAGCAGCAGCCGCTGCGACAGCTCCCGGTCCGCCACGATGATCTCCCAGGCGGCCGCCTTGGCCACCGGGTCCGGCCGCGCCGCGCGGCAGGCCGCGGCGTGCTCGGCGCCCTGAGCGCTGCGGTCGCGGTCGTACTCCGCGTCGATCTCGGCCGCCGACAGGTCACCCAGCGCGGCGAGGCGGCCCAGCACGAGCCAGCGCAGCTCGGCGTCCATGGCGAGGCCCTCGGGCGTGGCCGCGCCGGACAACCAGTCGCGCAGCAGCCGCACGTCGCCCGGACCGGCGGCGGCCACCAGGCCGCGCGCGGCCGCCAACTGCAACCCGCTGCCCGGCGCCGCCTCGCCGAGGGCACCCCGGCACGCGGCCGCGAGGGCCGCGAGGGCGGCGGGCCGGGCGCTCGGGCTCACGTACCGGCGGGCCACGTCGCCGACCGCGAACGCGACCACGTCGCGGTAGATCGTGACATCGCTCTCGGCCCGCAGGCCGGCCGCGGCGAGCGTGACGAACTCACCCGGGCGCAGGCTGGCGTCGCGCACCAGGTCCATGGCGGCGCCCCAGGCCAGGGCGCGCGCCAGCGGGTCGACCAGGCACGGCAGCACCCGGGGCAGCGCCGCCGTGCTCGCCGCGTCGAAGCGCACCTTCGCGAAGGTCAGATCGCCGTCGTTGAGCAGCAGCAGGTCACCGGGAGCCACACCGGTGAGCGCCGGCACGGGCGTACGGCCGCCGTCGGTCTGCGGGTCCAGGTCGATCTCATGCCGCTCGCGCAGCACCACGGCACAGGACGAGTGGACCGCGTCCGGGTCGTCGGCGTCGACCGCCATGGCGTACACGCCGACGCCGATGCGGTGCGGCCGCAGCACCGGGTGCGAGTCCGGCGCGGTCTGCTCGACCTCCACGGAGGCGTACCGGCCGTCCGGGCCGAGTTCGACGACCGGGCGCAGCGTGTTGACCTGCGCCTCCCGCAGCCAAACCCGCGCCCAGCCGGTCAGGTCGCGCCCGCTGCTCGCGGACAGGGCGGCGAGCAGGTCGGCCAGCGTCGCGTTGCCGTACGCGTGGGCCTGGAAGTGTTCGCGCAGCCCCGCGAAGAAGGCGTCGTCGCCGAGCCAGGCCACGAGCTGGCGCAGCACGGACGCGCCCTTGGCGTACGAGATGCCGTCGAAGTTCATGAGCGCGTGCTCGGTGTCCGCCACGCGCTCGGGGGCGATCGGGTGCGTGGACAGGCGCTGGTCGGCGCGGTAGCCCCACGCCTTGCGGCCCAGCGCGAAGCTCACCCACGCCCCCGTGTACTGCGTGGCCTCGGCGGCGACCCGGTAGCCCAGGTACTCCGCGAAGGACTCGTTGAGCCACAGGTCGTCCCACCAGCGCATGGTCACGAGATCGCCGAACCACATGTGCGCCATCTCATGCGCGATGATCATCGCCCGGGTCTGCCGCTCGAAGTCCGTGACGGCGGCCCGGAAGACGTACTCATCCCGGAAGGCCACCAGGCCGGCGTTCTCCATGGCACCCCAGTTGAACTCGGGCACGAACGCCTGGTCGTACTTGCCGAACGGGTACCGGATGCCGAACAGCTCGTGGAACCGGTCGAGGCACCGGCGGGTGATGTCGAACAGCTCCTCGGCGTCCTTGTCGAGGTCCTCGGCGAGGGAGCGGCGGCAGTAGAGGCCGAGCGGGATGCCGTCGTGCTTGTCGGTGCGCACGTGGTAGGGCCCGGCGATCACACAGGCCAGGTACGTCGGCAAGGGGCGGGTGGGGGTGAACTCCCACCGCCCGCCGTCGAGCTGGCGGCCCGCCCCGTTCGCGGCGACGAGCCAACCGGCCGGCGCGTCGACCGTGACCGCGAGGGACGCCTTGAGATCCGGCTGGTCGAAGCACGCGAAGATCCGCTGCGCCTCGTCCAGTCCGGACTGGGCTGCGAGGTAGACCTCGCCGTCGGCCGGGTCGACGAAGCGGTGCAGGCCCTCCCCCGTGCGCGAATAGAGCATGGTGGCGCGCACGATCAGGGTGTTGTCCGCGGCCAGCTCGGTCAGCGGGAACCGGTTGCCGTCCAGGCTGGCCGGGTCGAGCGCCACGCCGTTGAGCACGACCTCGTGCAGGGTGGCCGGCTTGATCTCGATGAAGGTGTCCTGCCCGGGGGCGGCGCAGGTGAAGTGGGCCGTCGTGGTCGAGGTGAACGTGTCGCTGGTCGCCGCATCGCTCACATCGAGATCTACGTGGTACGACCGTACGCGGAGCAGGTGGGCCCGCGCGGCCGCCTCATCCTGGGTCAGGCTCGCCATTCCGAGAGCCTACGGTGTCCGAGGGGAGCCGGGGCCACCGACGCCGCAGGTGGCGATCATCACGAGTCCCCACCACGCGGCACGAGGTCGCGGATGGCGGCCATGCGGGTCACCCGGGGTGCCAGCGCGCGCAGCCGCAACGCGAGATCGACCGCGGACAGGACCGGCTCGTGGCCATCCGGCGCCAGCCCCAGCCACAGCCGCAGCCAGTCCGCCACCTCCGTCCACCGCCAGGCCGTGGGTGGGCCGGCCACCGCCGGTTCGGGAAACCGGCCGCGGCCCGGCGCGACGCTCACCCACAGCCGCACGGCGGTGCGCGAACGGCCCGTCCGGTCGGCGATGTCGTTGACGGTCACGAGGTCCTCGTCGATCGCGCCGACCGGCGGCAGGCCGAGCACGTCAAGGTCACGGATGGCGCTCAGCATCGCGTCGAGCGGCGTCGGCGCGGCACGCCGCACCCAGATCCGCGCACCCGGGGTGTCCGGGTCGCGCGCCACGACCATGTCGTCATGGCCGCCGAGCACCGCGTCGAGCTCCGCCGCCGTCAGCATGCGCGCCACGCGCAGCGAGAAGTCCTGCATGGCCGCCCCCTCCCCGTCCGGTTGCCGTGCACCCAGCAAACCAGCACGCCGCGCGCCCGGGAGGGGCCAGCGGGCAACGATTCCCGACCCGGGAGGGGGCCAATTGATCTCCGTACCTGCTACCGTGAACCCATGCTGCGTACGACGAACTGGTGGCGCCCGACCGGGCGGCCCATCCGACGCGCGTAGCCTTCACCGACCACGCGGCCGCCCCACCGGGCGGCCGTTTCGCGTTTTCCGGACGGCGGCCGGCTCGGGGCGGCCCCGCCGAACGGAGTACCAGATGATCACAACGCAGACCGCGCCGCCCAGCGTGGCCCAGCCGGCCACGACCCGGCGGCTGTCGGGCTTCAAACCGACCGGCCGCCTGCAACTGGGCAACTATCTCGGCGCCATCCGGCCCATGGTGGACTCGCAGCGCGACCACGAGCCGATCGTCATGATCGCGAACCTGCACGCGCTCACGGTCGAGCACGATCCGGACCGCCTGCGCGAGCACACCACGCGGATGCTGGCGACCCTGCTCGCCGCCGGCGTCGACACCGCCCGCACCACCTGCTACCTGCAGTCGGACGTACCGGAGCACGCCGAGCTGCACTACCTGCTGGAATGCGCGACCGGCTACGGCGAGGCCGCCCGAATGATCCAGTTCAAGGAGAAGTCGCGCGGCAACGCCACCGTGCGCCTGTCGCTGCTCACCTATCCGGTCCTCATGGCGGCCGACGTGCTGCTGCACGACACCGACGAGGTACCCGTCGGCGACGACCAGACCCAGCACCTGGAGCTGGCCCGGGACGTGGCCAACCGGTTCAACACCCGCTACGGCCGCACGTTCGTGGTGCCGCGCGGCGTGACCCCCGCCGTGGCCGCGCGGGTCATGGACCTCGCCGACCCGAGGTCGAAGATGGGCAAGACCGCGACGACCGACGGCGGCGTGATCTTCCTGCTGGACCCGGCCGACGTGATCGCCCGCAAGGTTGCGCGGGCGGTCACCGACCCCGCCCCCGACGTGGCCTACGACCCCGACCGGCGGCCGGGCGCGGCGAACCTGCTGGAGATCCTCGCGGCGCTGCGGCCGGGGACGACACCGGCCGGCCTCGCCGGGGAGTTCAGCTCGTACCGGCAGCTCAAGGACGAGGTCGCCGAGGCCCTCGTGGAGACGCTACGGCCGCTGCGGGCCCGCTACGACGCGCTCATGGCCGACCACGGACACCTCGAACACGTACGCCGCTCGGGCGCCGCGGCGGCGCGCGAGCGGGCCGCCCGCACGGTGGCCCGCGCGAAGGACGCGATCGGCATCCCCTGAAGAGCGGTCCGGAGACCCGGCGGATCGCCGCGATCCGCCGGGTCGACCCGGTATACCACCGGCCATAGACTGATCTTGATCACCAACCGCCGCGACAGGGGTCGCGGAGCGTGACAAGCAGGCGATAGCCTGCCGTCCCCGTCGTTGACCCCTCGAGGTACGCCCAGGATGCGTTGGACCAGCTGGCTGCCGCGCCGCACGTCACTGAGGATCGGGCTGGCCCTCGGCGCCACGGTCGCCGTGGCCGTCCCCGTGGCGTTCGCGGCCGCGAGCGACCGGCCGGCCGGGCAGCGAACGGCACCGGTCCCGCCCAGCGCCGAGGCCCCGGTGGCCACGCCCAGTCCGAGCGCCCGCCCGAAAGCCTCGCCCTCCCCGGTCGCGAAGCCGTCCGTCACGCTCGACATGGACGGCTGGTACTCCTGGGCGATCATCGACCGCGCCACCGGCAGGGAGTACGGCTCGACCAACCGTGGCCAGACCCGGTTCTCGGAGTCCGTCATCAAGGCCGGGCTGGCCGCCGAGTTTCTCCGGCGGGCGGACGCCAGCGGCGAGGAACCGCCGGCCTACCGGATGGACCAGCTACGCAGGATGATCCGCGACAGCAGCGACCACATGGCCGACCAGATCTGGGCGGCGATCGGCCAGGAGGACGGCTCCCGGGCGATCTTCCGCAACTGCCGGATGACGGACGCCGGCGTGTTCCCCGACATGTGGAGCCAGACGTACGTGTCGGCCCGCGACCTTTCGCGGCTGGCCGACTGCATCGCGGACGGCCGCGCCGCCGGGCCACGATGGACCCCCTGGCTGCTCGACGAGATGCGCAACCTGCGCGGCATCGGCGACTTCGGCATCGGGTACGCGGTGGCCGCGGACGCCCGCGCCCGGGTCGCGAAGAACGGCTGGTTCCTGCACGCCGACCACCGTTGGCAGGTCAACTGCATGGCGGTCACCGACGGCTGGGCGCTGGCGGTCCTGACCAACTACCCCGAGCGGCACGGCATCCGGTACGGCGGTTCGATCTGCCAGAAGGTGGCCGAGCGGCTGCTGCCCACCATGGCGCTCCTGCGCGGCTAGCGGCCCCCGCGGGCCCGTCCGCAGCAGGGCCACGGACAGCACCCCGAGCATGAGCAGCTCCACCCCGATGAGCGCCCGCTCGACCAGCCCCATCATCACCCGGTCGCCCGGGAACGCGACATACCAGAACACCACCAGACCCATCGCCACGACCGCGCACAGCGCCGTGACGACCCGCCGCGTCCGCGTCCACATCGGAGTACGGGCGCCGAGGCGGGCCAGCAGGAACGTCACGACCGGCAGCACCACGAACGCGGACACGGACGCGTAGCGGTGCACCTGCGCGGCGGTCGACATCGTGGTGGCCGTGATGGGATCGGTCGGCACGACCGCGGCGACGACCAGGCCGACCGACCACACGCCGACCAGCGCCGCGTGCCCGGCGCGCACCCGGGCGCCCGCCGCCGCGAACGCGGCCAGCAGGGCGGGCGCGCCGAGTGCCAGGGCCACCATGGCGACCTCGATCGCGGTACCCCGGTCCGACAGCGCGTAGTCGCTGACGGTCAGCGTCAACGGGTCGTAGCCGGGACCCACCCCCAGGTGCCCGACGGCCGCGGCGGCGACAGCCACGACCAGGCTGAACAACGACAGGGCGGCGTACACGCGGGAGGTCATGCCTCGATGGTTCGCCGCCGCGCGCCGGCCCGGAACCGGGGAACGCCCTGCTCCGGGCCCTGAACAATCGTCAGGGACGCACCGGATGAGCCGCTGGTCGCGGCCTCAGGGTGGGGCTAGCCCCCGTCGTCGCCCTCGGGTTCGTCCCCCGCCTCCGCACCGGCGTCGGGGCCGCCGGCCTCCGCCTCGGCGTCCTCGAAGCGACGCCGGCGGGCCTTGCGGGCGGCGAGCCGCTGCGCGGCCGTCGGCCGGTGCGTCTGCTCCTCGAAGCGCCAGTCCGTGCCGCGCTGGCTCGGCGTGTACTCGTCGCCGGCGACGACCGTGGGCTGCCAGTCGAACTCGCGATCGCCGATGCGCACCGGGTCGCCCGGCTGGGCGCCCGCCTTCGCCAGCGCGTCCTCGACGCCGAGCCGGTTGAGCCGGTCGGCCAGGTAGCCGACGGCCTCCTCGTTGTCGAAGTTGGTCTGCAGCACCCACCGGCGCACCTTGTCCCCGTGCACCACGAACGTGCCGTCGTCCTCCCGGGTCAGCGTGAAACCGGAGTCGTCCACCGCGCGCGGGCGGATCACGATGCGGGTCGGTTCGGCCGCCGGAGCCTCGGCGCGCTGCTCGTTCACGATCTCCGCGAGCGCGAACACGAGCTCCTTGAGCCCTTCGTGGGTCACGGCGCTCACCTCGAAGATCGGCCAGCCGTGGTGGGCGAGGTCGGCACGCACGATGTCGGCCAGGTCGCGCGCGTCCGGCACGTCCATCTTGTTGAGGACGATGACGCGCGGCCGGTCCGCCAGGCCCCCGTACGCGGCCAGCTCCTCCTCCAGGACCTCGATGTCCTCGACGGGGTTGCGGTCGGTCTCCAGGGTCGCGCAGTCGACGACGTGGACGAGCACCGCGCAGCGCTCGATGTGGCGCAGGAAACGCAGGCCCAGGCCCTTGCCGGTGGCCGCGCCGGGGATGAGGCCCGGCACGTCGGCCACGACGAAGGTGTCATTGCCCGCGCGCACGACGCCCAGGTTGGGCACCAGCGTCGTGAACGGGTAGTCGGCGATCTTCGGTCGCGCCGCGGAGATCGCCGCGATGAGCGACGACTTGCCCGCCGACGGGTAGCCCACCAGGCCCACGTCCGCGACGCTCTTCAGCTCGAGCACGACGTCGATGTGCTCGCCCGGCTCGCCCAGCTCGGCGAAGCCGGGGGCGCGCCGGCGGCTGTTGGCCAGGCCCGCGTTGCCGCGACCACCCCGACCGCCCCGCGCGATCTCGAACGTGGTCCCGTTGCCGATCAGGTCGGCCAGGACCTCGCCGTCCTCGGTCTGCACCACGGTGCCGTTGGGGACGTGCAGCACCAGGTCGGACCCGTTGGCCCCGTCCCGGTTCTTGCCGGCGCCGCCCTTGCCGTTCTCAGCGCGGACATGGGGTTTGAAGTGAAAATCAAGAAGCGTGTGTACGCCCGGATCGACGGTGAGCAGCACGCTGCCGCCGTGCCCACCGTTGCCGCCGTCCGGGCCGCCGAGCGGCTTGAACTTCTCGCGGTGGATGGAGACGCAGCCGTGCCCCCCGTTGCCCGCCTGCACATGCAGGACGGCGCGGTCCACGAAGCTCGTCACGATGCCATCCTCTCAGGCCCTTTCGGGCGGTAAACACGGAAACGGCGGGCCGGGATAGCGCCCGACCCGCCGTTTCGGCGTCGTGTGTGTGCGGCCAGGTCAGCCCTGGGCCGGCACGATGCTGACCGTCTTGCGGCCGCGCCTGGTGCCGAACTGCACGGCACCGTCGGCGAGCGCGAAGAGCGTGTCGTCGCCGCCACGGCCGACGAGGTCGCCCGGGTGGAACTTGGTGCCGCGCTGGCGGACGATGATCTCGCCGGCGTTGACGACCTGGCCACCGAAGCGCTTCACGCCGAGCCGCTGGGCGGCGGAGTCGCGGCCGTTACGGGAGCTGGACGCACCCTTTTTGTGTGCCATGTCGGCGCCTACTTCCCGCTCGAGATGCCGGTCACCTTCACCTGCGTCAGCGGCTGGCGGTGCCCCTGACGCTTGTGGTAGCCGGTCTTGTTCTTGAACTTGTGAATCCGGATCTTGGGGCCCTTGGTGTGGGCCACCACCTCGCCGGAGACGGCCACCTGGGCCAGCTTCGCCGCATCGGTCACCAGGTTGTCACCGTCGACGAGCAGGACCGCGGTCAGCGACAACGTGTCACCCGGCGCGCCAGCGAGCTTCTCCACCTCGATGACGTCGCCCTCGGCAACCTTGTACTGCTTGCCGCCGGTCTTGACGATCGCGTACATGGGACGCGGACTCCCTGTCGTTAAAGTGATGACTCAGCAGGTCTGCTGGAGGTCGGTCTCGGCCACCGCGGCTACAGAACACACGGCAGCCTGACGCACGAGGTGCGCCATCGGCAAGAGTACGGCATCACGAGCCCACATCCCAAACCGGGGTACGACGCGGGGCGGGCCACCGCGGCCCGCCCCGTGTCACAGGTCACCGGCTAGCTAGCCGGGCAGAGCGCCTGGATGTCGGCCACGGCCTTGTTCAGGGCCGGGTCGTTGAGCGCCTTCTCCAGGCCGGCCGCGTCCTTGATGCTGGCCAGCTCGGACGACTTGGCGAACATCACCTTCTGCAGGTTGTCCAGCGCCGCCTTGAGCTCCGGGTCGCCGGCCGCGTCGGTGCTGGCCGTCTCGGCCGCGGTCGCGTACGCCTGCAGCGCCGACTGGGCCGCCTTGTTCGCGGCGGCCGGGTCCTCCGAGCTGCCCGCGGACACGATCGCCGCCAGGAACTCGGTGGCGGCCTTGTCCATGGTGCCCTTGATCTTGGCGCAGGTCGCCTGGCGGTCACCCGCCGGGGCCGACGCCGGAGCCGAGGTGGCGGTCGCGGCGCTGGTGGCCGTAGTGGTCGTGGTCGAGCCGTTGTCGGCGCAGGCGGTCGCGCCGAGCAGCACGGCAGCGGCCAAGGCCGCGCCGGTGAGCAGTCGCTTCGTCACGTCAGAACTCCTCTGTTTCCCATCCGGAGGGGCGCGGGCCCGCGGCTGCGGGCCCGCGCGGTGTCGAGTACGGATACCCGACTCTGGTCACAGTGATGCGCGGGCGTCTCACGCCCCGCAGAGCGCGTCCATCGCGTCGTTGGCGGCCTTGACGTCCGGGTCGTTCTCGATGTTCTCGAGCTTCTGCACGTCCTCGACCGTCTTGATGGCGGAGGCCTTCTTGGACACCGCGAGGACCCAGTCCTCGAGCGCCTTCTTGACCGTCGGGTCCTCGACCTGCGACGACGCGACCGAGAGGTCGGTGACGAACGTCGTGGCGGCCTTCTGGATGTCCTTCTGTACGGCGGCCGCGTCCTTGCCGCTCGTCTGCGCCGTGGTGGCCGCAGCGAGAAACTTGGTGAAGGCCTTGCCGACGGTGGCCTGGGCCTTGTCGCACTCGGCCTTCGGGGCGGTGCCGGAAGCGGGCGCGCTGGTCGCCGGCGCTGCGGCGGCGGTCGTAGGGCTGGTGGTCGTGGTGTCGCCGCTGCTGTCGCACGCGGCGCCGGCCAGCAGGACCCCGCCGAGAATCGCGACGGCGATCAAGCGGTTCTTCACGATGTACTCCTCGCGTCTTCCGGGTCAGACGCAAAGGAGAGTAGGACTACCCGACAACCGACGAACGGCAGATGTCCGACAAATTCGACGATCGCAATAAGATCGTTACTCCGTCGGGATTGCGGTCCGGGTGTCCGACCTGCTCACGGCCCTGGTCACGCGGCGAAGTGTCGCGGTTACGTCGTAGTGCCGGAGAACACACGCGACGCCACCAGCGAAGCCCGGCGCCCACCCGGAAGGGCGCGCGCCGGGCAGGCCGGGTGACCGCTACGGGCGGGTACGCCGGCGCGCGCCGCCCCGCCGGGTGCGCCGCCGACCGCCGCCGGCCGACTCCTCGCCGAGGTCGTCGTCGTCCGCGTCCTCGTCCGCCGTGGCGGGCACCAGGTCCGGCTCGGCGTCGTCGTCATCCGCGTCCGCCGTACGCGCGCCGGACGCGGCGACCGCCTTGACGCGCTCGGCGACGTTGCCGCGCGGCTTCTCGGGCACGGGCTCGGTGTGGATGATCAGGCCGCGGCCCTTGCAGTGCTCGCACGGCTCGCTGAACGCCTCCAGCAGGCCCTGGCCGATGCGCTTGCGGGTCATCTGCACGAGGCCCAGCGAGGTGATCTCGGTGACCTGGTGCTTGGTCCGGTCACGGCCCAGGCACTCGGTGAGGCGGCGCAGCACGAGTTCCCGGTTCGACTCCAGCACCATGTCGATGAAGTCGATCACGATGATGCCGCCGAGGTCGCGCAGGCGCAGCTGGCGCACGATCTCCTCGGCCGCCTCCAGGTTGTTGCGGGTGACGGTCTCCTCGAGGTTGCCGCCCGCGCCGGTGTACTTGCCGGTGTTGACGTCGATGACGGTCATCGCCTCGGTGCGGTCGAACACCAGGTGACCGCCCGAGGGCAGGTACACCTTGCGGTCGAGGCCCTTGAGGATCTGCTCGTCGATGCGGTACTCGGCGAAGACGTCGCCGGCGCCGGTGTGCCGGCGCACCCGGGCCACCAGGTCCGGCGAGACGTGGTGCAGGTACGCCTCGACCTCGTCGTAGACGTCGGAGCCCTGGACGACCAGGTCGCGGAAGTCCTCGTTGAACAGGTCGCGGACGACCCGGATGACCAGGTCGGGCTCGGAGTACAGCAGGGCGGGCGCGCCGCCGTCGCCGGCCTTGGCCTGGATGTCCTCCCATTGCGCCTGCAGCCGCTTGACGTCGCGCGCGAGGTCGTCCTCGCTGGCACCCTCGGCGGCCGTGCGGACGATCACGCCGGCGCCGTCGGGTACCAGGCTCTTGAGCACGTCGCGCAGCCGGCGGCGCTCGACGTCGGACAGCTTGCGGGAGATGCCCGACGCGTTGCCGTGCGGCACGTAGACGAGGTGCCGGCCGGACAGCGCGATGTGGCTGGTCAGCCGGGCACCCTTGTGCCCGACCGGGTCCTTGGTGACCTGGACGAGCACGGAGTCGCCGGACCTGAGCGCCTGCTCGATCGAGCGCGCGCGGCCCTCCAGCCCGCTGGCGTCCCAGTTGACCTCGCCCGCGTAGAGCACCGCGTTGCGGCCGCGGCCCACGTCGACGAAGGCGGCCTCCATGCTGGGCAGCACGTTCTGGACCTTGCCCAGGTACACGTTGCCGACCATGGTCGACGCCGACTGGCGGGTCACGTAGTGCTCGACGAGGATGCCGTCCTCGAGCACGGCGATCTGGGTGCGGTCGCCCCGGCTGCGCACGACCATGACCCGGTCGACCGCCTCGCGGCGGGCCAGGAACTCCGACTCGGACAGGATCGGCGGACGGGTCCGGCGCTGCTCGCGGCCGTCGCGGCGGCGCTGGCGCTTGGCCTCCAGGCGGGTGGAGCCGGAGACGCCCTGCACCTCGTCGCCGCCGCCCTTGCGCTTGGGCTCGCGAATCTTGACGACGACGTGCTCCGGGTCGTCCGGACTGGCCTCGTCGGCGCCGGCTCCCCGACGGCGGCGGCGACGGCGACGGCGGGTCAGCGAGTCGCTGTCCTCGGCCTCCGCCTCGGCCGGCTCCTCGCCCTCGTCACCGGGCTCCTCGTCCTCGGACTCGGCGGCGTCGAACTCGTCGGCGGGCCCGCGACCGCGACCCCGGCCACGCCGGCCACGACGGCGCCGGCGGCGGCCGCTGGCGTCCTCGTCGTCGTCCTCGTCGGCCTCCGCCTCGGCGGGGGCGACCTCCTCGGCCTCGACCTCGACCTCGGCCTCGACCGGGGCGGCCTCGCCGCGCCGGCGGCGCCGGCGGGTGGGCCGCTCGGCGGCGGCCTCCACCTCGGGCTCGCCGGCCTCGTCCGACGACTCCTCCGCGCGGGCCGGCACTACGGCGCCGGGCTCGGGGGCCATGAACAGCACGGGTATGGCCGGGGCGGCACCGCGCCGGCGCGCCGGCGGCTTCCGCTCCTCGACAGCCGGCTCCTCCGCGACGGCCGGTTCCTCCTCGACGGCGGCCCCGTCCGCCACGGGCGCCGGGGTCACCGGCTCCTCGACGGCCGGCACCGGCTCCTCGGTGCGGGCCGCGGTGCGGCGGCGGGTCCGCCGGACGGGCGCCTCGGGCGCCGCCTCGGCCGCCTCCGGCACCGTCTCGGCCGCGTCCTGCCCGGACACGCCGGTTTCGTCTTTTTCTACCGTTTTGCGGCGGGTACGCCGCACCGGGCGTGCGGGCTCCTCAGCGGCCGCCTCACCGCCGGCGGCCGCGGCCGTCTCGCTGGTCGGGGCGGCCTCGTCGGCCGCCTTGGCGACGCGACGGGTACGGGTGCGCTTGGCGGGTGGGGCGGCGGGCTCTTCGGTCGGAACCGGGTTTTCCGCTGCCTCAGGACCGTTGACCTCAGGCTCGTTGTCGAGCATCCGGACGTTCTCTCCAGTTCTGGTTGCCCCCGGGCGCGATTTACGCTGCCACGCAGGAGCCGCCGTCATGCTTGCGGAAGCGCGCCGAGGCGAGCCACCGAAGTCTGCCTTGCGCCGTCAGGCTGACGGCGCTCCGTCGACGCCACGCTCGCGGTCCGCCGCTAGCGGATCAACGATCTCACCCTGCGCGGTCAGCCCGCCCTGGGCGAGCCGGGTCGCCCGAGGCGGCACCGGCGGCACCAGGTCGGCCACTACACGCAGGCCGGCGAGGACGTCATCGGGACGTACGGACGGGGTGACCTGCCGTACGACAAGGTCGAGTATCGCACACACACCGTCACCGTCCCCGGAGGTCCGGGTGACCCCGGCCGGAACCGCCCCACCTGTCACACCAGCCACGAGCGACACCACCGCGCCCCGCACGTCGAAGCTACGCAGGCCCTGCTTGGTCAGCCGCTCCACGGTCACCTCCGGCGCCGCGAGGAACGCCGTGACCGCGTCCGCCAGGTCCCCGGGCGCCACGCCGGTCAGCTCGACGCGCCACGCGGACGCCTCGATCCGGTCGCTGAGCCCGCCCGGGGCGCCGACCGGCACGGCGTCCAGGACGTCCAGACCGGGCGACAGCGCCGCGTCGAGGGCCTTGACGAGCGCGTCCGGCTCGACCGGGGCGCGCAGGCCGATCTCCAGGTACTCCGCCTCGCTCGCGGTGCCGGTGGGCGCCGCGCTCGCGTACGAGATCTTGGGGTGTGGGGTGAAACCCTGCGAGTACGCGATCGGCACCCCGGCGCGCTCGATCGCCCGCTCGAAGGCGCGCGCGAAGTCCCGGTGGGACGTGAACCGCATCGGCCCGCGCTTCGCGTACCGGATGCGCAGGCGCTGTACCACCGGAGCCTGATTCGACTCCGGCTGATTCTTCTTACCGATGGTGAACTCCTGTTAGGCGGGGGTGCGCAGGCCCTCGACGGGCGTGAGCGGCAGCAGCTTGCGGCCGGTCGGCCCGATCTGGATCTGGGTGTCCATGCTGGGGCACACGCCGCAGTCGAAGCAGGGCGTCCAGCGGCAGTCGTCCTGCTCGTACTCGGTCAGGGCGTCCTGCCAGTCCTTCCAGAGCCATTCCTTGTCCAGGCCCGAGTCGAGGTGGTCCCAGGGGAGCACCTCCTGCTCGTCGCGCTCGCGGGTGGTGTACCAGTCGAGATCGATCCCGAACGCGGGCAGCGTCTCGGCGGCGGCGGTGACCCACCGGTCGTACGAGAAGTGCTCCGACCAGCCGTCGAAGCGACCGCCGGACTCCCAGACGCGGCGGATGACCGCCCCGACGCGCCGGTCGCCGCGCGAGAGCAGGCCCTCGATCAACGACGGCTGCCCGTCGTGGTACCGGTACCCGATCGCCCGGCCCAACGACTTGTCCGAGTTGATAGCAAACTTGAGCTGCTTGAGCCGGTTGTCGATCACCTCGGGCGACGCCATGGCCGCCCACTGGAACGGCGTGTGCGGCTTGGGCACGAACCCGCCGATCGACACCGTGCACCGGATGTCGCGGGAGCCGGTCGCCTGCCGGCCCGCCTTGATCACCTCGTGCGCCAGGCGCGCGATCTGCAGGACGTCCTCGTCGGTCTCCGTGGGCAGGCCGCACATGAAGTACAGCTTCACGTTGCGCCACCCATTGGTGTACGCGGTGACGACGGTGCGGATGAGGTCCTCCTCCGTCACCATCTTGTTGATCACCTTGCGGATGCGCTCGGAGCCGCCCTCGGGCGCGAAGGTCAGGCCGGTGCGCCGCCCGTTGCGCGACAGCTCCTGGGCCAGGTCGATGTTGAACGCGTCCACCCGGGTCGAGGGCAGCGACAGCGACACGTTCGAGCCCTCGTACTGGTCGGCCAGGCCCGAGCAGATGTCGCCGATCTCGCTGTGGTCCGCGCTGGACAGCGACAGCAGCCCCACCTCGCGGAAGCCGGAGAACTCCAGCCCCTCCTTGACCATCTGGCCCACGGTGGTGATCGACCGCTCCCGGACGGGCCGCGTGATCATGCCCGCCTGGCAGAACCGGCAGCCGCGGGTACACCCGCGGAAGATCTCCACGGCGTACCGCTCGTGGACGGTCTCCGCGAGCGGGACCAGGGGCTTCTTCGGGTACGGCCAGGCGTCGAGGTCCATGGTCGTGCGCTTGTGCACCCGGAACGGCACGTCCGCCCGGTTGGGCACGACCCGCTGGATGCGGCCGTCGGGCAGGTAGTCGACGTCGTAGAAGCGCGGCACGTACACCGACTCCGTACGCGCCAGGCGCAGCAGCAGCTCGGTGCGCCCGCCCGGCGAGCCCTCGGCCTTCCACTGCCGGACGAGCGCGGTGATCTCCAGCACGGCCTCCTCGCCGTCGCCGAGCACGGCGGCGTCGATGAAGTCCGCGATCGGCTCCGGGTTGAACGCCGCGTGCCCGCCGGCGACGATCACCGGGTCGGACTCGTCCCGGTCCGCGGCGATCAGCGGGATCCCGGCCAGGTCGATGGCGGTGAGCAGGTTCGTGTACCCCAACTCGGTCGCGAACGAGACACCGAACACGTCGAAGTTCTTGACGGGCCGGTGGGCGTCGACCGTGAACTGCGGCACGCCGTGCTCCCGCATGAGCGCCTCAAGATCGGGCCAGACGGCGTACGTCCGCTCGGCCAGCACGTCGGGCTGCTCGTTGAGCACCTCGTAGAGGATCTGGACGCCCTGGTTGGGCAGCCCCACCTCGTACGCGTCCGGGTACATCAGCACCCACCGGACGGTCGCGGCGGACCACTCCTTGACGGACGCGCCCAGCTCCCCGCCCACGTACTGGATGGGCTTGCTCACCCGGGGCAGCAGCTGCTCCAGCTGGGGCCACACGCTGGTCGCACTCTCGACGGACAACCCGAACCTCCACCCACAATTCAACCCATCGAGAGTACGCGCAGAACCCCTCCGCACCCCAATCGCCCACCGCCACGCCCCCCGACGTGCCCACACCGTGCCCGCCCTGGGCGACGTTTGGGTGGTTCCGCGCGTAATTCCGGGCGGAGTAACACGCGGAACCGCCCAAACGTCGGCCGAAGACCGACGGAGAGCGGGCGAGGGCGCGGGCGGGAGCGGGTGGGACGGGGGTCAGCGGGCTATGCGGGGGGCGTACCTCGGGACGTATTCCTGGCCCGTCAGCTTCTGGATCTCGGCCATGATCTCGTCCGTGATGGCGCGCAGCGACGAGCTGTCGTTCTCCCGGTCGCCGAAGTACATCGGCTTGCCGAACTTGATCGTCACCGGCCCCAGCTTCGGGATGACCCGCCCGATGGGCTGGATCTTGTCCGTGCCGATCGTGCCGACCGGGATCACCGGCACGCCCGCGTCGAGCGCGAGCCGGGCCGCGCCCGTCCGCCCCCGGTAGAGCCGCCCGTCCGGCGAGCGGGTGCCCTCCGGGTAGACGCCGACCAGGTCACCGCCCTTGAGCGCCGGCACGGCCGCCTCGAACGCGTTGAGTGCCGCCCGGCCGCCCTCCCGGTTGACCCGGATCGCGCCCAGGCTCTCCATGAGGTTGCGGTTGAACCAGCCGGTGAGGCCGGTGCCCGTGAAGTACTCCGACTTCGCCCAGAACGCGATGTGCCGGCGCACGACCGCGCCCATGAACACCTCGTCGGCGACGGACAGGTGGTTGCCGGCCAGGATCGCCCCGCCGGTTTCCGGGATGTTCTCGAGGCCTTCGACCGTGGGCCGCCACGCGATCCGCATCGCGGGCGCCACCGTGTACATGCCAATGGTGTACAGCAGCGGCACGCGTACTCCTTACGACAACCCAGGACGTCGCCACCACTGTAAAGGATCGCCAACCCGGGCGCCCCGTCCGGCCGCTGACCGGACGGGGCGCGGTTTGTGGATTCAAACGGCCGCTACCCGGCCAGACGATCCAAGATCCAGTTATGACCGGCGGGTCACCGTCACCCGGACGGTGT
Organism: Luedemannella helvata; assembly: GCF_039528415.1. Taxonomy (NCBI): domain Bacteria; kingdom Bacillati; phylum Actinomycetota; class Actinomycetes; order Micromonosporales; family Micromonosporaceae; genus Luedemannella; species Luedemannella helvata. Next base: position 15,244 of record NZ_BAAALS010000014.1, on the reverse strand, counting down.
CGCCCTCGCCGGCCTCGCCCTCGAACGCGCCGTCGCCGGCCACGCCGAGGGTCACGGCGTCCGCGAGGACCTCGCCGGCCACGAACTCCCGGTGGGTCTCCACGGCCGCCCCGACGGCCGCCGGCGCCTCGACGACGACCGTGATCCGGTCGGAGACGTCCAGGCCGGCGGCCCGGCGGGCCTGCTGCACGACGCGGATCACGTCACGGGCCAGGCCCTCGGCGGCGAGGTCGTCGGTCACCTCGGTGTCCAGCACCACGACCCCCGCCGACAACGGCGCCGAACGCTCGGGCTCCGCGGCGACGAGCTTCAGGTCGTACTCCCCCTCCTGGAGGGTGACCCCGGCGGCGAGCGGGCCGGCGTCGGTCAGCGACCAGTCGCCTGCCTTGACCGCCTTGATGACCTGCTGCACCGCGCCGCCGACGCGCGGCCCCAGCGCCCGCGGGACCACCGTGAGGACCTGCTGGCAGTAGGTCGACACGTCGTCGGCGAAGTCGACCGACTTCACGTTGACCTCGTCGGCGATGAGGTCCGCGAGCGGGCGCAGGTCCGTGGCGTGCGGCGTCGCGACCGTGAGCGTACGCAGCGGCAACCGCACCCGCAGGCCCTTGGCCTTGCGCAGCGACAGCGCCGCGGAGCACACCTCGCGCACCTGGTCCATGGTCGACACCAGCCCGTCGTCGGCGGGGAACTCGTCGGCCGAGGGCCAGTCGGTCAGGTGCACCGAACGCTCGCCGGTGAGGCCGCGCCAGATCTCCTCCGACACCATCGGCGCGAGCGGCGCGACGACCCGGCACACGGTCTCCAGCACGGTGTGGAGCGTGTCGAAGGCCTGCGCGTCGCCGGCCCAGAACCGGTCGCGCGAGCGGCGCACGTACCAGTTGGTGAGCGCGTCGAGGTAGGTGCGCACGGTCCCGCACGCCCCGGTGATGTCGTAGTCGTCCAGCTGCGCCGTGACGTCCGCGACCAGGTCACGGGTCTTGGCCAGGACGTACCGGTCGAGCCGGTGCGTCGAGTCCGTCCGCCGCGTCGCCGTGTACCCCTCCGCGTTGGCGTACAGCGAGAAGAAGTACCAGACGTTCCACAGCGGCAGCAGCACCTGGCGCACGGAGTCTCTGATGGTCGCCTCGCTGACCACCACGTCACCGCCGCGCAGCACCGGCGAGGACATGAGCGTCCAGCGCATGGCGTCGGCGCCGTAGACGTCGAACATCTCGTACACGTCGGGGTAGTTGCGCAGGCTCTTGGACATCTTGCGGCCGTCGGAGCCCAGCACGATGCCGTGCACCACGCAGGAGCGGAACGCCGGCCGGTCGAACAGCGCCGTGGCGAGCACGTGCAGCGTGTAGAACCAGCCGCGCACCTGCGGCTGGTACTCCACGATGAAGTCGCCAGGGTAGTGGTGCTCGAACCAGTCGGCGTTCTCGAACGGGTAGTGCACCTGCGCGAACGGCATGGACCCCGACTCGAACCAGCAGTCGAGCACCTCCGGCACCCGGCGCATGGTCGACTTTCCGGTCGGGTCGTCCGGGTTGGGCCGGGTCAGCTCGTCGACGAACGGGCGGTGCAGGTCGGTGACCTTGACGCCGAAGTCCTTCTCCAGCTGCTCCAGGGAGCCGTAGACGTCCACCCGCGGGTAGTTCGGGTCGTCGGACTTCCACACCGGGATCGGCGAGCCCCAGAACCGGTTGCGGCTGATCGACCAGTCGCGGGCGTTGGCCAGCCACTTGCCGAACGAGCCGTCCTTGACGTGTCCCGGGGTCCAGTCGATCTGCTGGTTCAGCTCGACCATCCGGTCGCGGAACTGGGTGACCGCCACGAACCACGACGACACCGCCTTGTAGACCAGCGGCGTGTCGCACCGCCAGCAGTGCGGGTACGAGTGCGTGTAGGTCTCGTGGCGCAGCACCACGCCGCGCTCCTTGAGGTCGCGCGTGACCGGCTTGTTCGCCTCGAAGACCTGCATTCCCTCGTACGCCGGGACGAGCGCGGTGAACTTCGTGTGGTCGTCGACCGTCACGATGGTGGGGATGCCGACCGCGTTGCACGCGTTCTGGTCGTCCTCACCGAAGGCGGGCGCCATGTGCACGATGCCCGTACCGTCCTCGGTGGTGACGAAGTCGCCGCTCAGGACCTGGAACGCGTTCGGCCCGGCCTGCTCGACCAGGAAGTCGAACAGCGGGGTGTAGCGGCGGCCCACCAGCTCCGACCCGCGCACGGTCGCGACCGGCGTCCAGTCGCCCAGTTCCTTGGCGTAGGCGCCCACGCGGGCGGCGCCCACGTAGACCCGCTCACCCTCCGGGCTCTCCAGCAGGGTGTACTCGATGTCGGGCCCGACCGCGACGGCCAGGTTGGAGGGCAGGGTCCACGGCGTGGTGGTCCACACCGCGAGCTTCTCGCCGGTCTCCAGCTCGAACTTCACCGTCAGCGCGGGATCCTGCCGGTCGCGGTAGACGTCGTCCATCCGGGTCTCGGTGTTCGACAGCGGGGTCTCGCACCGCCAGCAGTAGGCCAGCACGCGGAAGCCCTCGTAGATGAGGCCCTTCTCGTGCAACGACGCGAACGCCCACATGACGCTTTCCATGTAGGGCAGGTCGAGCGTCTTGTAGTCGTTGGCGAAGTCGACCCACCGGGCCTGGCGGGTGACGTAGCGCTCCCACTCCTGGGTGTAGCGCAGCACGGAGGCGCGGCAGGCCTCGTTGAACCTGTCCACGCCCAGCTCGAGGATCTCGGCCTTGGTGGAGATGCCGAGCTGCTTCTCGGCCTCGACCTCGGCGGGCAGGCCGTGGGTGTCCCAGCCGAACCGGCGCTCGACCCGGCGCCCGCGCATGGTCTGGTAGCGCGGCACCAGGTCCTTGGCGTACCCGGTCAGCAGGTGGCCGTAGTGCGGCAGGCCGTTGGCGAACGGCGGGCCGTCGTAGAAGACGTACTCGTTGGCGCCGTTCTCGCCGGCGGGGCGCTGCTCGACGCTCGCGACGAAGGTCTTGTCCGCGGCCCAGTAGTCGAGCACCTCCCGCTCGACCCGGGGCAGGTCGGGGCTCGCCGGTACGCCGGTGCCGGACGTGTGCTTCGGGTAGGCCATGGCCCGCTCGCTCTCCTCCTGCGTGGCGACGGTCGTCGTCGACGACTGCCGTTCCTCACGCGAGGACGAGCCTGGTTGCCCGCGGTACCACCTCGCTTGGCCATCCGGGGATGGCCCGCTCGTCGTCAGCTGTGACGGGCTGGTCCCGTCCGGTTCTACTGGGGCTCGCGCCTGTTCTTCCGGAGGCTCACCGGTGATTGCCGGGTCGAAGCCGTTGCCCGCCAGATTACCCGAGCCGGCGCCGGTCCGGCGAACGGGTTAACCGCGCGCCACCCGCCACAGCACGACGTCCTGCACCCGCTCCGGCGGCCCGAACAGTTCCGTGAGGGCCGCCTGCAACGCCGGCCCGTTGTGGCGGTCGGGGGCCAGGACGATGAGGCCGGCGTTCCAGTACCGCAGGTCGTCCAGGGCCGCCTGGCGGTCCAGCTCGGTGATCTTCGGGACCTTGCCGGTGCGATTCACCATACGCAGCAGGTTGCTCAGCGGCCGGGGCGTCGAGGAGAACTGGGCGCCCTGCCCGTCCGGGGTCGGGATGATGAAGTACCCGCCGGGGGTCTCGAAGCCCATCCGGGTGTTGGCGAGCCAGTGTGCCCCGTCCATCGCCCCGCTGTAGGGCACCGGGGCGGGCACGATCGTGGTCCCGGCCGGCAGGTGCTCGCGCCAGGTCCCGGACGTGAAGAAGGCCGGCAACGGCGGCGTCTCGGTCGTCGCGAGCGTGGTGGGCGCGATCGGCGCGAGGGCCACGACCAGGGCGAGCGTGCCGAGGACCCGGGCGGCCACGGCCACCGGCCGCCACCGGACCGGTCGCGGGGCCGGCCGGCTCCACAGGCGGTCGGCGAACAGGGCCAGCACGAGGCCGATCAACGGGATGAGGACGAGCGACAGCCGGGTCGACATGGTCAGGTCGAACGGCGGGATCAGCCGCAGCAGCGCCCACGGCCCGTTCAGGTGGCTGTCCTGCCCATTGATCATGATCTCGGTGCCCAGCGAGAGCACGAAGAACACCGCGATCGCGATGCCCGCGAGCCGGGCCGCCAGGCTGGAGCGCCACAGGACGACCACCGCGAGCGGTACGAGGATCACCAGGGGCCAGCCGTAGAAGGTGTTCTCCTCGGTGACGTTGCGGGCCAGCCCGTCGGCCGTCGCCGCGCTGCCGAACCACGACTCCCGCGCGTACGCGGTGTAGGAGGCCAGGTCCGCGTAGTAGCGCTCCGGGTCGAACGGCAGGCCGTGGTAGCGCTGCGGGCCCAGGAACTGGAACCACAGCGGGTACGCCAGCAGGACCAGCGCGACGCCCGCCGCGACCCCGAGTCCGCCCAGGAAGGGCCGCCACACGGCGAACGCCTCGCGCGGGCGCATCGCGATGTAGGACAGCACGAGTACGCCGCACGTGAACGCGGTCAGCAGCAGCACCTCCTCGCCGATGAACACCTGGTAGGTGATCAGCAGACCGAGGACGACGCCGTTGCGCACGGCCCGCCCGGGCTCGCGCAGGCGCATCACCCGCCACACGATGAACGGCACGAGGAACTGGGTGGCCATCTGGAGGTGGCTGCCGACGGACTGCGAGATCATGCCGGGGGCGAAACCGCAGAACGCGCCGCCGAGCAGGGCCGCGGCCCGGTTCGTGACGAGGTGCCGCGAGAACACGAAGTAGTACGCCCACGCGGTACCGGCGATCGCGAAGATGAGCAGGATCTTGAAGGTGACCATCGGCCCGAAGGCCAGCGTGATGGGGGTGAGCGGGATACCCAGGCCGAGCACGGACGTGTTGCCCATCATGTTCACGCCGTCCGGCGTGTTCATCGTGTGGGTGTAGAGCGGGTTCTCCCAGGACGTCACCGAATGCGCGGAATGCGCCAGGAACCACTCGAAGAGCGCGTTGTCCGCGCCGCCGAGCGCGGCCAGCATGCGGCCGCGCAGATCGGTCCACAGGGGCAGGGTGATCGCGACGGCCGCCGCGACGTAGCCGAGCGCGGCGCCGAGGTCCCACGCCAGCCGCCGGCCGCGCCCGGCCCGCGTGGGACCTGGGCGCCCGTCGGCGGCGCTGTCGGCGTCCGCTTCCTGCCCGACAAGAACCGGACCGCTCACGTCACACCGGGTGCTCGGGAAACCAGAGGGCGATCTCCCGCTTGGCGCTGTCCGGCGAGTCCGAGGCGTGCACCAGGTTCTCCCGGTTGGACAGGGACAGGTCGCCCCGGATCGTGCCCGCGGCCGCCTTGCGACCGTCGGTCACGCCGATCAGGGCGCGCACCACGTCGATGGCCTGGTCGCCGCTGAGGATCAGCGCCACGAGCGGGCCGCTCGTCATGAACGCCTTGAGCGGCGGGTAGAAGTCCCGGGCCACGTGCTCCGCGTAGTGGGCGTCGGCCAGTTCCGCGTCCATCGTCCGCAGCCGCATGGCCTCGATGGCGAGGCCCTTGCGCTCGAACCGGCCGATCAGCTCGCCGACCAGGCCGCGACGGACGGCATCCGGCTTGATCAACACCAGCGTGCACTCGGTCACAGGGTCACCCTTCTCGTGCCGCGGACTGGCTCCGCAACCGCACCGAGCGTAGCGGTCGAGGCGAACGGGTCCTCACGATCCCCCTGCCGGGTGCGGTCCGGCCCGCCCGCGGCGTCCGAAGGTTGCCAGCACCCGGACACCACCCGCCGCAAGATCACGTTCGGTGGACCGGCGACACGCCGTGCGACCAGCACCGCCGCCGGGACCCGGCCGCGCCCCGGGGAGCGGATCCGGCGGACTGTCCACTACGTACACATCGACCCGGGCGGGTCGGCTGTGTTGAAATTCTTCCAGGCTGCCGAACAGGCGCTGTCACTCGCGCGCGGTGGGGAGGTCGTGATGCGCAAGAGGCGTGGCCGCAAGCTGACCGACGGCCAGTGGATGACGGTCGCCGCCGCGGCTCTCGTCGCCGTGTTCCTCACGGCGATGGGCGTCGGCGCCGCCAACATCAACCTGGTCCTGGTCGCGCTGCTGCTGGTGGTACTCGTCGCGATCGGCGTGGTCCTCATCGGATACAAGCAGTCCGATCCGCTCGTGTCGGGGCAGGGCACGGTGGTATGGGCCTCCGCGCCCCCCGCGAAGAACATCATCGGCACGGCCGACATGGAACTCGACGTGGCGCTCGGCGACAGCCCGGCCGTACGGGTGCGGGTGCGCTCCAACAACACCCCCGTGCACAAGTGGCCCCGCCGGGGCATGGTGCTGCCGCTGGTCGCGTCGGTGCGCCGCCCCGACAAGCCCAGGATCTTCTGGGACCGGGTGGCCCCGCTCGGCTCCGCCGACCAGCCGGCACCCCCGCCGCCGGAGGAGCCCGCAGGTCCCCCGACGGCGTACATCCCGCCCGTCTTCACCGCCTTCCGGGCCGACGCGGGCGCGCCGCCGCGCGAGGACGAGGTGTACTACCACGCGGCCGACGCCGAACCGGACCGCGAACCGGCGTACCACCTGGTCCCGCCCGCGCCGGGCGCCGAGGCCGACCCCGACCCGGCGGGCGCCTCCGCCGCCGGGGGCCCGTGGCAGTCCCCGCCGGGCGCCCGCCCCGCCGGGACGACCTATGTCGCCGCGTCCGCGCCGGTCGACGTGGCCGCGCCCCCGGTCGCGGTCGCATCCCCGGTCGATGTCGCATCCCCGGTCGACGTCGCGGAGTCCCCCATCGGGGTCGCGGAGCCCCCTGTCGAGACCGCGACGCCCTCGGTCGAGCCGCTGGCGGAGCCGCGCCCCGCGAGCCCGTGGGCCGAGGCCGCCGGCGGGCCGGTCCGCGGCAGCGCCGCCATCCCGCTGCACGACCCGAACCTGCCACGCTTCGCCGACGACGACCCGTACGCGGCGCCGCCCGAGGCCGCCGGCCCGTTCACGGACGAGGACCTCTGGGCCCCGCCGCCTCCGGAGGCCCCGGCCGGGCCGGACCCCTTCGACGCCCACGCCGACGAGGCGACCAGCCTGGTCGACGAGCCCCGGCCGGCCGCGCCGGAGCCGGAACCGGAAGCGGAAGCGGAACCGGTCGACCAGCTGCCCCGGCGGGTACCGCAGCAGCGCGACGACCAGGACCGCTTCCCGTCCCCGGAGGTGATCGTCGGAGAGGTGCTCGGCCAGCGGGCGGCCGTCGGCCAGACAGTGCACGGCGTCGGCACGAAGCTCTACGTGGCCGACATCGACCGGGCGCGGCGCTTCTACCGCGACGTCATGGGGTTCACCGAGGTGGCCGCCGCCGGCGGGCGGGCCGAGTTCAGCTTCCCGGGCGGCCGGGTGCTGCTGAGCCGGGTGGCGGAGAACCCCGTCCCGGCCCGCAACCTGCGCCGGCTGCTCCTCGACGTCACCGACATCGCGGCCGTCTACCACGACCTCGAGCGCGAGGGCGTGGCGTGCCGCAGCCGCCCCCACCGCAGCGGCGGCGACGGGCGCACGGAGATCTGGGTGGCCACGCTGGAGGACCCGGACGGCAACATCATCGAGCTCAACGAGCCGATCGCGTTCGGCGCCCGCAAGGCCTGACCGTCACCACGAGCCGGCGAGCGACCCCTGGGTCAGCGGAGGACCGATCGGCGCACCCGGAGTACATAGGCCCACAAAAGACCGAAAACCACCCCGAGTACGCCCAGCGACGCGTGGAACACGAACCCGCACACCACCAACGCGACCTGCACGACCACCCCGGCCCACCACGCCCAGGCCCGGCGCAGCAGCCCGGCGAGGGCCAGGCACACGACGGCCAGCACGATGATCGCGGTGATGGCGAGGCCGGTGAGGTGGACGCCGAGTACCTGCATGGGCCGGATTGCCAGCAGCAGCACCAGCCCTTCAGCGACCAGCGCGCCGGCCCCCACGCCGCGCACAGCGGCACCCGGGTTACGCAGCCCCGACGTCGGCCCCGACGCGCCACCCGCTTCACCGCCGCCGCCCGGCTCAAGACCGCCACCCGGCTCAGCGCCGCTGACCGGCTCGCCACCAACCGGCCCGGCCCTGTCGGCCGGATCCGGGCCGTCGGGCGCGCCGTCGCGTTCGCTCATCGGGCCAGGAGCCGTCGGGCGTCCGCCACGGTCACCACCGAACCGGTGATCAGCACGCCGACCCCGCTCAGCTCGCCCTCCACGTCCGTCTCCGCGAGCGCCACCGCCGACTCGATCGCGTCCGGCAGGTCGGCCGCCACGTGCACCCGCTCCTCGCCGAACACCTCGATCGCCAGGCCGGCGAGCTCGCGCGCCGGCATGGCCCGCGGCGACGTGTTCTCCGTGCAGACGACGACGTCGAGAACGGGTTCCAGGAGGACGAGCATGGCCATGGCGTCCTTGTCCGCGAGCACGGCCAGCACCCCGACGAGCCGGCTGAACGAGAACTCCTCCGTCAGCGCCGTGACCGTCGCGGTCATGCCGTGCGCGTTGTGCGCGGCGTCGAGGAGGATCGTCGGCGCGCTGCGCACCCGCTCCAGCCGGCCGGGCGACGAGACGCCCGCGAAGCCCTCCCGCACCATGTCCGCGTCGAGCAGCCGCCCGCCGAGGAACACCTCGACGGCCGCGAGCGCCACGGCCGCGTTCTGCGCCTGGTGCTCCCCGTGCAGCGGCAGGAAGATCTCGTCGTACGTCCCGCCCAGGCCCTGGATCGTCAGCACCTGCCCGCCCACGGCGACCGCGCGGCGGACCAGCCCGAACTCGTTGCCCTCCCGGGCCAGGGTCGCGCCGACCTCGACGCAGCGCTCCACGATCGGCCGCATCGCCTCGTCGGTCTGCGTCGCGGTCACCACGGTGGCGCCCGAGTGGATGATGCCGGCCTTGGCGGTCGCGATGTCCTCGATCGTGTCGCCGAGCCACTCGGTGTGGTCGAGCCCGATCGGCGTCATGACGCACACCCCGGCCTGCAGCACGTTGGTCGCGTCGTCCGCGCCGCCGAGGCCGACCTCGACCACGGCCACGTCGACGGGCGCGTCGGCGAACGCCGAGAACGCCATCGCCGTGGTCATGTCGAAGTAGGTCAGCGACTCGCCGTCCTTCTCGTCGAGCAGCGCGGCGATCGGCGCCACCTCGCCGTACACCTCGACGAAGCGTTCCTCGCTGATCGGCGCGCCCTCGATGCTGATGCGCTCGCGCACGGTCTCCAGGTGCGGGCTCGTGTACCGCCCGGTGCGTACCCCCTGGGCGCGCAGCAGCCCGTCGATGATGCGGGCGGTGGACGTCTTGCCGTTGGTACCGGTGAGGTGGATCGACGGGTACGCCCGCTGCGGGCTGCCCAGGGCATCGAGCAGTCCCTGGATGCGACCCAGATCAAACACCATCCGGGTGTACCCACGGGCGTTCAGTTCCGCCTCAACCTGCGCGTACTCCGTACTCATGACGTGGGAAGCGCCTCCAGCGCGGCGGCGATGCGGGCGAGATCGGCCTCAGCCACCGCGAGCCTGTCTTTGATTTTGGCGACGACCGCGTCGGGCGCCTTGTCGACGAAGGCCGGGTTGCCGAGCTTGGCCCGGCACTGCGCGGCCTCCTTCTCAGCGGCGGCGCGGTCCTTCTCCAGCCGGGCGCGCTCGGCGGCCACATCCACGGTGCCGCGCGTGTCCAGCTCGACATCGACCCCACCGGCGATCGCGAGGCTGGCCGTGGCGGCGAAGCCCTCCTCCGGAGCGTCGAGCCGGGCCAGGGAGCGGATCAGCGGCTCGTGGGCCGCCAGGCCCGCGCCGGGCAGGCCGCGCAGCGTGGCGATGACCCGCTGACCGGGCTTGAGGCCCTGGTCGGAGCGGAACCGGCGCACCTCCGTGACCACCCGCTGCAGCGCGGCCAGCTCGGCCTCGGCCGCGTCGTCGAGGTAGGCCGGGTCGGCGCTCGGCCACGGGCCGCGCACCAGGGTCGCCTCGCCGGTCAGCGCCGACCACAGCTCGTCGGTCACGAACGGGATCACCGGGTGCAGCAGCTTGAGCAGCGCGTCCAGGACGTGGCCCAGCACCCGGCGGGTCGCGTCGGCCGCCGGGCCGCCCGCGCCGAGCACGGGCTTGGCCAGCTCCACGTACCAGTCGCAGACGTCGTCCCACGCGAAGTGGTAGAGGGTGTCGCAGACCTTGGCGAACTCGAACGCCTCGAACTGCTCGTCGACCTCGGCGATGACGTGCTGCAACCGGGACAGGATCCACCGGTCCACGCTGGACAACTCGGCATGCTCGGGCAGCGGACCCTGCGTGGTCGCGCCGTTCATGAGCGCGAAGCGGGTGGCGTTCCACAGCTTGTTGCAGAAGTTGCGCGAGCCCTGGCACCACTCCTCGCTCACCGGCACGTCCGCGCCCGGGTTGGCGCCGCGCGCGAGGGTGAAGCGGGTCGCGTCCGCGCCGAACCGGTCGATCCAGTCGAGCGGGTCCACCACGTTGCCGAACGACTTGCTCATCTTCTTGCCGAACTGGTCGCGCACCATGCCGTGCAGGGCGACCACGTCGAACGGCTGGCGTCCGTCCATCGCGTAGAGGCCGAACATCATCATCCGGGCCACCCAGAAGAACAGGATGTCGTACCCGGTGACCAGGACGCTCGTCGGATAGAACCGGGCCAGCTCGGGGGTCTCGTCGGGCCAACCCAGCGTGGAGAACGGCCACAGCGCGCTGGAGAACCACGTGTCCAGCACGTCCTCGTCCTGGCGCCAGCCCTCCCCCGTCGGGACCTCGTCGTCGGGTCCGACGCAGACGGTCTCGCCGTCCGGGCCGTACCAGACCGGGATGCGGTGCCCCCACCACAGCTGGCGGGAGATGCACCAGTCGTGCATGTTGTCGACCCAGGCGAAGTACCGCTTGGCCAGCTCCGCGGGCTCGATGCGCACCCGCCCGTCGCGCACGGCGTCGCCGGCCGCGCGGGCAAGCGGCCCGGTGTTGACGAACCACTGCAGGCTCAGCCGCGGCTCCACGGTCGTCTTGCACCGTGAGCAGTGCCCGACGCTGTGCACGTAGGGGCGCTTCTCGGCCACGATGCGGCCCTGCGCGCGCAGGGCCGCGACCACCGCCGGGCGGGCCTCGTAGCGGTCCAGGCCCTGGAACGGCCCGTGCACGGTCACGACCGCCCGCTCGTCCATGATCGTGATGGACGGCAGGTTGTGGCGCTGGCCGATCTCAAAGTCGTTCGGGTCGTGCGCCGGGGTCACCTTGACCGCGCCGGAGCCGAACGCCGGGTCGACGTGGGTGTCGGCCACGATCGGGATGCGCCGCCCGGTCAACGGCAGCTCCACCTCACGCCCCACGAGGTGCTGGTAGCGCTCGTCGTCCGGGTGCACGGCCACGGCCGTGTCGCCCAGCATCGTCTCCGCCCGGGTCGTGGCGACGACGATGCTGTCGTCACCGTCGCCGTACCGGATGCTGACCAGCTCGCCCTCGTCGTCGCTGTGGTCGACCTCGATGTCGGACAGCGCCGTTAGGCACCGCGGACACCAGTTGATGATCCGCTCCGCGCGGTAGATCAGGTCGTCGTCGTACAGCTTCTTGAAGATCGTGAGTACGGCCCGGGAGAGGCCGTCGTCCATGGTGAAGCGCTCGCGGTCCCAGTCGACGGAATCGCCCAACCGGCGCATCTGGCCCAGGATCGCCCCGCCCGACTCGGCCTTCCACTGCCACACCCGCTCCACGAACTGCTCGCGGCCCAGGTCGTGGCGCGACAGGCCCTCGCTGGCGAGCTTGCGCTCGACGACGTTCTGGGTGGCGATGCCGGCGTGGTCCATGCCCGGCAGCCACAGCGCCTCGTAGCCCTGCATGCGCCGGCGGCGCACGAGCGCGTCCTGGATGGTGTGGTCGAGCGCGTGCCCGACATGCAGCGAACCGGTCACGTTCGGCGGCGGGATGACGATCGTGAACGGGGGCCGGTCGCTCGTCGCGTCGGCCCGGAAATACCCGCCCGATACCCACTGCTCATACCGGCGGCTCTCTACCTCGGCCGGCTGGTAGGCCGCGGCGAGGGGCGCCGGGGCGCCGGGAGTGTGGTCGGTGTGGGCATCGGAAGCGACAGTCACGCCCTGGAGTCTACGGACCGGGCAGGGGTGCGGCCGAGGACGCCCCTCCGCTACCCGGCGTCGCTGGCACGGCCCCATTATGCTGCGGGGATCCCCGGAAGGAGCCCCCTCATGTCCGACCAGTCCCCCAGCGCGGGCCCTCCCGTGTACGGATCGGCGCCCGCCGCACCTGTCGCGCACGGCTCCGCCGTGGTCCAGCCGGCCGGCCGCGGCTACGCGCCCGCCGCGGCGCCACCCGGATCCGTGCCGCCCGGCGCGGTCGGCACGTGGGGCGACTACCCGCCCCCGCCCCGCAAGTCCCGCAGGACGCTCTGGATCGTCCTGGGCATCGTGGCCGTGCTGCTGATCGGCGCCGGTACGGCCGCCGCCGTGTGGCTGGTCCCGGCCATCACGGGCGCGCTCGAGGAGCAGGACGCCACGCTGCGCACCCCGGACACGGTCGCGGGCCTCACGAAGAGCACGGACGCGACCCGCCAGAGCACGGCCGAGGAGCTCAAGAGGCAGCTGGAGGCCGAGATCCCGTCGTCGACCAGTTCGATGGCGGCCTTCTACGAGGACCCGGCGGACGCGAAGAAGGTCGTCATGGTCTACGGCGTCACCGCGAAGATCAGCTCCCCCACCAAGGAACTGGACGAGGCCTTCTCCTCGGCCGGCACAAGCATGTCCGTGACGGACGTCCGCACGGTGGACGCCGGTCCGTTAAGCGGCGAGGCGAAGTGCGGCAAGGGCAACACGCAGGGCCTGGACCTGACGCTGTGCGGTTGGGCCGATCACGGCAGCCTCGCCCTGGTCGTCTTCTTCAACCGGGACGTGGACAGCAGCGCCGTGATGTTCAAGCAGATCCGCAACGAGGTTCTCGTCCGCAACTGAGCCAGGACCGCCGCACCCTTCGCAACGGAGACCCTTCTGATGTCTGACCCGCAGTCCCCGTACCTGCCGCCGAGCGGGCAGCAGCCGCCCTGGCGCGACAGCGTCAACAACGAGCCGCCCACCGAGGTCCCCGGCCAACCGCCGGCCTACGGCTCCCCGACGTACGGCACGCCCAGCTATGGTGCGCCGTCATCCGGGGCACCGACCTACGGCACGCCCTCGTCCGGGGCACCGACCTACGGCACGCCCTCGTCCGGGGCGCCCAGCTACGGCACGCCGGCGGGCCCGACCAGCTACGGCCCGCCGGCCTACGGCGCTCCCAACGACGAGCCGCCGACGTACGTGCCGACGAGCCAGCCGGGCGCCGGCCAGCCCTACGCCCAGCCCGGGACGTACGGTCAGCCGCCGACCTACGGCCAGCCCTCGGCGTACGGCCAGCCCCCGACGTACGGCCAGCCCTCGGGCATCGAGCCGACGACGGGTCAGCCGGCGCAGGGCTACGCCCAGTCCGGGTACGGCGCGTCGGGTTACCCGGCGCCGGGCGGGTATGCCCCGGCGCCGAAGCGGTCGCGTACGGGCCTGTGGGTCGGGCTGGCGATCGGCGTCGTGGTGCTGCTCGCGCTCTGCGTCGGCGGGGCGGTGATGCTGCTGCGCTCGGGCGACGACAAGACCACGGGCACGGGCACGCCGACGGCGGTCGCGACGACCAGGCCGCCGGCCGCCGGGGCTGACGCGGAGAAGGGCGCCACGGTCAGCACGCCGGCCACCCTCGCGGGCCTGACGCTGTCCAAGGAGCCGAGCCTGCAGAAGACGGCCGAGGACCTTGAGGCGGAGCTGAAGTCGAGCATCCCGAACGCGAGCAGCGCCGCCGCCGGCACGTACCAGGACCCCAGCGATCCGACCGCCCTGGTGATGGTGGCCGTGGTCGCGGTGGACAACGACACCCCTGAGGCCCTGGTCTCCGGTGCGTTCGTCGGCATGCGGTCGCAGCTCGACGTGAAGAACGTGAAGGACATCGACCCGGGTCCGATGGGCGGCATCGCGCGCTGCGGCACGGCGACCATGCAGGGCATGCCGCTGACGGTCTGCGTCTGGGGGGACCACGGCAGCCTCGGCCAGATCTACTTCCTGAACCGTTCCCTGCCCGAGAGCCAGAAGCTGTACCCGGACATCCGCAAGGGCGTACTGCACCGCAAGTAGCCCGGAAACACCAATGGCGCGTGCTCCCAGCTGTGGGCACGCGCCAGCAGACGCGAGCGGTCACGTGGGGCCTGACCAGCTCATTCGCTACCGGACTGGGCATCTGTCCATGTCTGGGCGACCGCAGGAAATACGCAGTCGGTGACGTAGGCGTGGAACTTGTGCATCAGCTGAACCACATGGTCGCCGTGGCCGAGGCCGGTTCGCCTGAGAGGAAGATCGTCAACAATGGTCAGATCGAAGTGAATACCAATCGGCAGGTCGGCACCGCCCTCGATGTAGTAGAGCACGGACCCATCCGCGAATAACCCGTCGCCGGACGAGAATCTGGGGGACTCCGAGCCTTCTTCGTACGGCCATGAGATCCCGTTCGGAACAAACGCAGCTACCGTGAGGTGCCGGTGTTTGTCCACATTCCACAGATTGTTCATTCGACGCAGCAGGTCACTTCTGGAGAGAAGACGCGCGAAGGGGTTGGTGCTGTGGTAGGCGACCGTGTTGGGATCAGTGAACGGCTGAACTACACGCAGCGCGCCCACGCCACGCTTTCCCCACAGCCGGTCCCGGCCCCGCGCGCGAACGTACCGGTTGAACTCGCTCTCCGAATCAAGGATGGGGAATGCGGGCAGCCGCTGCTCCTCGGGAGTGAGCGGTCTGCCAAGATTCCGCTCGGCCATCGCGTACGCGAGATTGTCCAATGCGGCACGCAGATTGTTCACGATGTCGGCCACCACCACGCTGATGAGGGTGGGTGGCGTCTGTTTGATGTGGAAGCGCGACAACGTGCGGTTGGGCGTGTCGGTGGGTTCGATCGCCACTGAGTAGGGTTGCGCAGCCACGAAGTCCCGGACAACCCGATCCAGCTCATCCATGTGGTGACGTGCCCGCCTCGCCTTCACCACCCACGGTGAGTCGGGGTCGGACCACCAGGGAGCAAGCGGCATTCGGCCATGGTGCGGGGTTGAGACAGCACTACGCAATGTCTTTTGCGAGGACCCCGAGAGCCCGCCTCATCATGCGGGTCGCGGTGCCGCACGACTCTGATGGAGAAATAGTTCAGGGCCACCCTGGGGGTGGCCCTGAACTGAATGTTTGTCCGGCGGCGTCCTACTCTCCCACACTCT